>NZ_CP187159.1:0-97830 GCF_049605515.1 Halorientalis pallida | reverse complement strand
GTCGCTGCTGGATCCCCTGACCCTGGAACTGGTCGGGTCGGTGGCCGCTCACCTGTGGTTGTCCTCCGGACTGTTGCTGGTGCTGTTGCTGTTGGCCCGGGTGCTGGGACTCGCGCCGGTGCCCCTGCTGGCCGCGTTGCTGGAACCCCTGTCCACGCTGGAATCTCTGGCTCATCTGATTCCGGGGCTGTCGCTGCTGGAAACTCTGTTGCCCGTGTGACCCTCCCCGTTGAAGCTGTTGTTGCCCCTGGTGTTGTTGTCCCCGCTGAGGTTGCTGTCGTCGCTGGTGCTGTCCGCCCGGCTGCTGTCGTCGCTGTTGTTGACCGCCCTGCTGGTACTGCGGTTGTCGCTGCTGCTGACCGCCCTGCTGGTGTTGCTGTCCCGGCTGGTGCCGGCTCTGCTGTCGTCCGAAGCCCTGTTGGCCGGACCGCTGTCCTCGCTGAGAGCGTTGCTGTTCGCGTGACTGACTGTATTCTGTCATGTGATCACCACGGGTCCGGACGGTGGGAAACGGGAGCCGAACCGTCGGCGGTGCCCGTGGGGGGCCCACGGGCCGGCGAGGGATTGTTACAAATCGCTTAGTCGAATTCGCCGCCCTGGCCGCCGGACCGACCGCCTCTCGCCGCGGGTAATACGGGCTTACCGAACCGTCATCGGCGAACCGGGACGGCACACTCAGGGATGGGGTTCGTCGGGGGTGAGGCCGTCGTGAAGCGACGACTCGATGAGGGACTGGTGTGCCCGCCGGAGCCGCTCCGAGACAGCTTGATGGGACACGTCGAGCCGGTCGGACAATTCGACCAGCGTCGACCCCCGTGGGACGCCGTAGTAGTCCGCGTCCAGCGCTTCGGACAGTGCTTCGTACTGCTCGGCGGAGAGTCGCGTGCCGCCGTGTCGGACGACGCTCTCGAGGCCGTTCACACGGCTCACGTCGATATCGACGCCGTAGCTCCGGCAGGTGTCGTAGAACGACGACATGGCCGCCTTCTCCGGAAAGAGGACGCGAAGTTTCCACGTCTCTCCGTGGAGCCGGGCGTCCAGGAGCGTGCCGTCCTCGGCGGCGACGAAGTGGCCCAGCGCGCGAACGCGGGCCTGCCAGCTGATACGGTAGAGGACGTGATTCCCGTCCCGGACCAGTCGCGTCACCTCGTCGGTGCTGTCGTCGTCGCGCAGGGCCTCGTCGAGGCGGTCGAAATCCGCTGTGGCGGCCCACAGGAACGGAATCGGCTGATCCGTTCCCGCCGTGACCGTGCGGACGGTCTCGAACGAGGCGTCCGGCACCGCTGTCACTGTATCACCGAGCGCGAACTCCGACGCCGGGACCTGTGCCTCCACGATCGTGCCCATGCGTGGGGTCCAAACTGGGCGCGGCTTTTGCTATTCACCGACTAGTCGCGGTAACGCCGCGGTACCGATCCGTAAGTTTCGCCGACAGGTCCGAAAGCTCGCCGAAACGCGACGACCGGGCGTCGGACAGTCGATCCGCGCCAGCGTGTCAGGTCGGGCGGTCGGCCATCGCCTCGTCCGGGACCTCACTCGTCGCTCGCCGATTCCTCCTCTCTATCGACCGGCTCCGTGGACTCGCGTCGCTGATCATCCTCGTCCTCGACTCGCCGTTGGCCCGACGACAGGTTTCGGGAACTCGGTGCCGGGGGACCGTGGCTCCCCGACGTTCGTGGCTCCCGGTTGCGAGTCGCCCGTGACCTGCGGCCGCCGTCGGCCTCCGGTGATCCGGACGGTTTCGGCGTGTTCGAGGAGGCCTGTCCGATCCAGCGGTCGATGTTGTTCGCGACGTAGCGATGGCCACCCCAGCCGACGGCGATGCCGAGGCCGAGCGCCATCGCCGCGCCGAGCCCGTACGCGAGCGCCCGGGCGAACACGAACAGGATGCTCACGTCGATCCCCATCGTGTCGAGGCCGATCACGACCGCGGTGAAGTACAGGAACATCCGGGTCCCCGCCGCGAACCAGGAGGTGTAGGCCGTCTGTGTCGCCGCCCGGGTTCGCATCATCGCGTCGCCGACGAAGTCCGCGACGACGAACCCGGCGACGATGACGATCAGTCCGCCGACGAACGCCGGCAGGTACGACACCGCGGTCTGGATCCACTCCGAGAGCAACGTGATCGCCAGCACGTCCGCGGCCGCCAGCACCGACAGGGCGACCACGAACCACTTCACCGTCGCACCGAAGGCCTGTGAGATGGCCTGCTCGGTCCCGCCGAGGAGCCGCCCGAGTGGCGTCTCGAGTACCAGCTGATCGAGCTCGATCCGGTCGGTCAGGCCGCCGACGGCCTTGCCGATCCCGACACCGAGCAGCCATCCGATCACGAGAATCAGTATCGCCCCGACCAGCCGCGGCAGGAACGCGACGACCTCGGCCAGCATCGACGATACCATGTCCGGGACCTCGGCCTGCAGGAACACGTGTGCGTGGGAACGCATGAGTGTCACCGACGACTCGTACATCGTCGACCCGAATCAACGCCGAGCCTGCAAACCAAAGCCACTGATAGTAAACGGCCGCCAGCGCTCGTCTCCTCCAGCCCGTAGAGACTCTCGGCTGCATGGCGGTCCAGCCACCACGTGGCGCCCGGAGTGTTAATACCGATCCCGGCGTACTGTGGGCCGTGGTACCATGACCGGCGAACGAGCGACCCTCAGCGAGAGCGACGAGGGCAAGACGGTCGTCGACGCCGACGGAACCGAGATCGGGATGGTGACTGCCGTGAGCGGGGACAGTTTCGAGGTCCAGCCCGATCCATCGCTGGTCGACCGGGTCAAAGCCACGCTCGACTGGGGCGAACAGTCCGAAGACGTGTACCGTATCGACGCGAATCGAATCGACCGCATCACCGGGACCGAGATCGAACTCCGCCCGGCGGCCGAGTCGGACGCACCGTCGGAGTGACCGTGCCGGCACACGGTGGCAGGCGCAGCCCGACCGTTTTTGCCCGTCGACGTGGTACCGGTTGGCGGTGAGGACGGTGACATCAGATCGAGAACTGGGGCTGGAATTTGGCGCACTGGACGCGGCACTGGACGCGGAATCGTACCCGCTGCCGGCGGCCGATCTGCTCGACGCCCACGGCGACCGCGAGATCGAACACGCCAGCGGTGCGGACACGCTCCGGTCCATACTCGACGCACACGACGGGGAGACCTACGACTCGGCCGCGGAGGTCCGACAGAGCATCCTCAACATGATCGGTGACGCGGCTATCGGCCGGAAGTTCTACAGCGACCGCGAGACCAACGACACCGAACTGGGCTACGAAGAACAGTCGTTTTGAGCCGCCGACCGTCCGATTGGCGGTCTATCACCGCCCACACGAACTTTCTCTGGCCCGGTCGTTCGAGTACGATTCGGGTGTCAGCCAGTGAGCCAGCCCCAGCACAGCGGCCAGTCCGCGCGACAGCCCCCCGGCCAGCAGCGGTCGAACAGATCGACGAGCACCGTCAGTGACGCGAGCCAGCAGCCGACACAGCAGCCTGTCGCTCGGCCGGATCTGCAGTTCGACGGCCGGCTGTTCCAGACCGCGAACTACCTCGCGGAACCCGTCCGCGTCGAGAGTATCGAGATACTCACCCACGCGCTCGCAGACGCGACGGTCCTCGCCAGTCACGCCCGCTACGCGCACTGGAACGTGAAGGGCATGTCGTTTTTCGCGCTCCACGAACTGTTCGAGGAGATCGCCGAGACCTTCGAGGAACACGTCGACGCGCTGGCCGAGCGGATCACCGCCCTGGGTGGCGAAGCGCTCGGGACGACTCGCGGCGCCGCACGGCGAAGCACGATCCCTGCGTTTCCACCAGACGCCGTGACCGGCGCGCAGTTCGTGAGCGCGCTCGCCGAGCGCGTGGCGGTCCACGACGCCAACCTCGACGAGGACATCGACGCCGTGACCAGCGCCGGAGACGCCGACACCGCCGACCTCCTGAACGAACTCTCCCGCGAGGTGAGTCAGTACCTCTGGTTCCTGGAGGCACACCTCCAGACGCAACCGACCGCACAGGGCCAGGGTTCGACCGGACGGCAACCGGCGTCCGGTCGGCGGTGACCTGTCTCATCGGTCGATCTCGGCCGGACACGGTCGCCGCCTTCGGAGATGGCAACCGATCCGACAGTCTCCTCTTCCGCGTCCACAGCGAAGCCGCAGTACGAGCGGACGCGGCGAAACTCCCGAGTCGACCGGCCCCGACGCGCTCGGGCCACGCGTTCGGCCAGGCCGAGTTGATGTGGCGCTGCACGAACTGCGGCGAAATGGGCGAGATCGACGGGGACCGCCCGCCGACGTGTTCCAACTGTGAGGTCCCCAGGGAAGACCTGACGTACTGGACCGAGGACTGAAGCCACTTCAGCCAAAAAATCGACTCCTCGCGGCCGCTACTGCGTCTCTGTCAGTGACTCCTGCTGTGATCTGCCGGTGCTTTCGCCCTGTGTCCCGGTCCGTCGCCCTTCTGCTCTGGACCCCTGCGGTGTCGTCTCGGTGGGCTCTGGCTGGCGTGTCAGTTGTTCGCCCTCACGTTGAGTGGGGGGTTGCTGGCCAAGTGGCTGTTGGATTCCCTGTATCTGAGGGGTCTGCTGGCTCATTCCCTGTGGCTGGGGCGCCATCCCCTGCGGTTGCTCCATCGTCTGGGGGCCCTGGAACCCGCCTGCAGTGGCTTGCTGTCCCAACTCCTGGGCCTGTTGGGGGATCTGCTGTTGACCGGTCGTCTGTTGTCCGCCGCGCTGGAACTGGCCCGTCTCCTGTCGCATCGCCCGGCCCTGCTGTTGGGCCGCGGACATGCCGGTACGGGCCAGTTCCTCGGCGTTCTGCGCGACGGAGTCCAGCGTCTGGAGGTAGTTTTGCATCGTCTCCCTGGTCAGCTTCATCCCTCGATCCTGTGCCCATTGCTGTGCCTCCATGCCGTTCATGAACAACTCCGCGGCGCTGCGCTGGAACTGGAGCGTCTGCTGGATCGGCAGGCCGAAGAACTGACGCATCGCCTTGCGACCGTTCTCCAGCATCGTCTGCTGGGGTTGTGCTGTCTGTGGGTTCGACTCGCCGGGTCCTCGTTCCGTCTGTTGTTGCTGGCTCATATGTTGCAGTGGATAAGCGATCCGCGTCTGCCGTCCGCTACGTGCAGGCGAGTGCCCGCCGCTTTCGGCGCTGCGTCCGTGTCGTCCGCTGGCGGCGGTATAAACCGCCGCTATCGTTCACCCACATAGCCCCCGGTTGACCAGTTCCGGGTCCAGGTAAGCGGTTTCTGTGTCACTCTCCACGCCTCCCGTGGGAGTGGCTACCCGGACTCGTCCGTTCGTCGAGTGCGCCTCTCAGCGCCGACCTGCGTGCTGGTCGTGGCCGGGCTGTGGCTGGGTCCGCGTGACGACGATCTGTCCGGTGCTGTAGACGGTGACCTGACAGTTCCAGATCGTAAAAGCGAGGTGCCCGTTCGTCCGCGGTGTGCCGTCGGACTTGGGGGCGAACAGGCGGTCGAGCGCGTCGGGGTCCACGTAATCACTCAGCGTGAACCCGGTCTCCGTGACCTCGAAGCCGGTGACGTCGGCGATGGCGTGTGCGAGTGTGGTCGTCAGTTCCGCCGGCCCGTCGAAATCGTGGTGGACGACGTATGGCTGTGTCCCGTGACTCAGTGGCTGTGAAACTGCCGTTTGGTCACGCTGTGACACGTTGCGATTGATCATCTGTCTCGTCGTTCCGTTATACTACTGCTACCAAAAGTTTTTCTCCACCTACGGCCGCCGTCGCCGGCCCGACACGTCACCGCTCGGACCCGATGCCTGCCGGCGGTAATCGATTCCTACGACCAGTAACCTCTGTTTTTTCGTCCTGGGTGGCCGTCACGGGCTGGTCGGCCGGGACCAGCTTTACCCGCGTCAGTCCCGACGATACTGCCATGGCCGACGACACCTCGACGGCCTCGGTACACCGGATCTTCGAGACCGGTCGCTGTACAGGCACGTTAGACCCGGCCCACACGGCGACGACCGGCGAGGACCGGCAACTCCAGCCACCGGAGTGTACCGCCGAACTGTCGCTCGAACTCGTCTGGTCCGGGTAAAAAACGACGGGTCGCCGTTCAGAACTCCTCTTCGAGCCGTATCTGATCGTCGGTCACCGACTCGATACTGGCCTCCTGGAGCGGGTAGGTGTCTTCGTCGTCCCGGTCGCCCCAGCCGAGTTTCGATTTGATCGTCTCCGTGATGCCGGGGTCCGGATCGACGTATGCCGTCCCGTGATCGACCTCGACGACGCGACCGACCGACTCGTCACCGCGGACCACTTCTTTCCCCTCGTCCGCCTCGCTGAGTTCTGCCATGGTTCGTCGGTCGTACGGCCCTCGCCGGTGAATGACTGGTGCCTGCAGGTGCAGGGCATCGCCTGCACACCACGCATCGACGACGCAGCCCATCGCATCTATTACACACGTACTACTGTAAAGTGTGGCTACTATCTTCGAGTATCTGGTAACAACGAGGATCGAAGCCGCAACCAGCGGCGGATGGCCCCGCGGTGTGAGTCATCGAGTATCTTCTCGAAGACGCGACCCGGACGAATGTGCGGTCGGGGGTCGCGGTCCGGTGGCCGAGTCAGGACTGGCGGGTGGTCTGTGTTGCGATGATCTCGGCAGCGTCTCCGAGGTTCGTCCCGAGCAACACGAGCAGGTCGTCGAGTGTGACGATCCCGGTGAGTGTCCCCTCCTCGTCGACGATGGGGAGCCGGCGGACACCGCCTTCTTTCAGTTTGTCCAGCGCTTCGAACACGGTCATGTTCGTCCGGCCGGTGAGCAGGTCCGACGAGACGAGTTCTTCGGCCCTTCGCTTGCCGATCTCCGGTTCCGACTCCACCGCCAGCGCGATCTTGCGGTCGGTGAGGACGCCGATCGGCGTCTCCTCGTCGTCGTCGACGACGATCACACACCCGACGTCGTTCTCGTTCATCATCGCGGCGACCGTCGCGAGCGGGGTGTCTCGCTTCGCGGTGACCAGATCGGTGCTGACGACCTCCTCCACCCGCGACGGTGAGAGGCGAGCGCGCCCCCGCTGCCGTGGCGCTCCCGTGCCACCGGCACCACCCGTCGGTGCCGACTGGACCATACCGGCCTGCTGGGTGAACTGTCCCGGCTGGCCGACACCCTGGGTCTCGACCTGGGTGCCCGACTGGGGCGGCTGTGTCCCCTGTTGCTGGTAGCCCGACGGCTGTCCTCTGGCGCCCGATTGCATCCCTGCCTGTGGGACGCCTGTCTGCTGTCCGCTGGGCTGTTGCCTGCCGGGCTGTCGGCCACCGCCCTGCTGTCGCTGGCCACCGGCCGGCCCCTGTGTGAACTGGCTCTGGGGCTGTTGCCCGGGTGATCCCTGGTACTCGCCCTGCCACTGTGCTGGCTGTCCCTGTCCGGACCGTGGCTGTCCGGACTGTGGCTGGCGCTGTTGCGTTCCGGTTCGCTGTCGCTCCCGTCGTCTGTTCGGATCGTCTCCCTGGTAACTCATGATTCCCGTCGGTCAGCGATACGCGACCGACCGCCTAGAGGTACCACGAACCTGCTGATAAAACCCGAGGCCGGTGGGGCGACCAGGACGCGATCAGCCAACCTAAACGATTCGGCCGAACGATCAAGGCTCCCGCAGGAGTACTTCGTGATACGATATGCCACGCTGCCCGGAGTGTTACCAGATCGTCTCACATCGCCGACTCGCTACCCACGTCGAGTGGTGCTGTTCGTCCTCGGATCGCAATCCTGCATCCGACGACGGACTCCAACGACTCGCCCGGCGGTTGACGGGCGTCGAGCATCGGATCGGTCGCCGGATCGACGCCCTCGAAGCCGAACTGGACCGGCTCGGCTCGGACTCGACCGACGGGCACGAGCCCGTGGGCACCGAGGACCTCACACCACCATCGACGTAGCCGCTCGCTACGCGCTCCCCGGCCCATGCCGAGTGGCCTCGACGACCGCTGTCGCCCGTTTCATAGAACTGATACGACCGGAGATATATCTCTCCTGTGTAATCGACACTCTCTCGGAACACATCGAGACCTGAGTGGTTAGGCACGCCGACTGGACATATCGACTCGGAGGAGAATTTTTATCAGTCAACGGGGTATATCGGGCAAGTAATAGACGATGAGACGACACGCGACGGACTTCCAGCCGACGAGCGGGCGCAGAGCGGAACAGGTCTACTGCGTGACTCACGATGAGGCGACGCCCGGGGGGCTGATGGCGACACTTGCACACGCCGTGGCCGACGTGGCTGGCCTCGACGTGACGGTCGTCGAACTGGCCGTGGGTGATCGGGTCGATCCGGCGGCGCTGGATCGACTGTTCCGGGCTTCGGGAAGCCAGCCTGCGCATGGGTCGCTATCGCTCGGGTTCGATCTGTGGGGGTACGCGGTGACGGTTCGCTCCGACGGCCGCATCGAGATCCGGCCACCGGACACCACTAGACCGTCCCGGGGGCCTCCGGGCTCCGGCGGGCCACAGCCGCCGTCCCGGACATGAAAGTACTTGGTCGTGTCACCCGCAGTGGGTGACGTGATCCGAACGCTCACCAAACTGCTGAAACTCGGACTCGTGGGGATCGGCCTGTTGACCGTGCTGTTCGTCGTCTTCTCGTACGGGTGGAACGGCGAGCCACCGACCGTCGAACTGGAATAGTCGACTCTCCGACTCCCGAGTCACCAGTCGAATACCTCGTGAATTTGCCGCCCCTCGTCGTTCAACAGTGGACCGACGACGCGAGTGTCGTCGAGAATCTCGGCCGCTCGTGTCGAGGGCTTCCGTCCCTGGAACGCCGCGATCTCGTCGCCACCGACGCTGTAGACGACGCCGCCGAATCCGGCCCGTTCCATCCCGCCGGCACACATCGGACAGGGCTCGGTGCTGGTGTACATCACGATTTCGGGCCGCTCGTCCGGATCGTACTCGTTGCAGGCGCGGTGAGCGAGGTGGAGTTCGGGATGGCGTCGGATGTCCGACTCGGTGTTCACGCGATTCGATTCGGCCATCACGACGGTATCGTTCCGGACCAGGACGCTTCCGAACGGTTCGTCACCGCGAGCGGCCGCTTCCCGGGCCAGCTCGAAGGCCGCTTGCATGTGCGCCTCGTGGTCGAAATCGTCGAACTCGAGGTCCGTCACCGCTCGGTGTTCGTCTCGGAGACAAATGATCCGTTCGGTGCAGCCATCCGGTTGCAGACATTCGCGATGGCCTGTCCGAAATTGTATAGCGACATGCAATTTATAACTACGGAGCATTTTCGACGCTCCCAGGCTTGTTGTCTGGTTGTCTGCGTTGGACACCGACACAACACAAAATTTAGGTAGCTCGACACGATCAGTCGATCCAGTGAGATCGACCGATAGAGCCGACCAGGTGGACGACGCGAGCCAGCTATGACGAGCTACGCCGCCTTCGAGACGCTGGCGGAGTTCGAGTCGTTCTATCGCGAGGAGATCGCGCCCGCGATGGCGGCCGACGACGACCTGTCGAGCGACCCTGCGAGCCAGACTCCGCCGTACGCCTGGTTGAAGTCGAACTACTCGGGGTTCGTCGAGCGACTCCGCCGCGATTACGGGCTCTCGCCCGGGGAGTTCTACGACGAGGTCGGGCTTCCCCCGAACGGTAGCGACGACAATTCCTGGGGACTGACGCACGGTCCGACGACTACCGCGCTGGATGGCTACATAACCGAACTGGCCCGGGACCGCGGCCGAGCGGAGTCGACCGTCGACTCGCGCCGCGCGCGCCTGCGAACGTACGTTGGTACCTACCGCGACACGCACGACCGCGACGACCTCCTCACGCCGCTGTTGGACGAGTCAGCGAAACCCGACGAAATCGCCCGGATGAAGGCTGTCTTCCGAATCCTCGACGACCGACTCGGAACGCTCGCCTCCAAGCGGAAGTACGTCTCGGCGGTCAAAAACTGGTACACGTACCTCGAAGAAACCGGCAGAGCGACGTACAACCCGGCTCGAAACCTCACCAGGCGGTTCGGCTGGGATCGGCGACCGGTGTACGATCACCCGGCGCTGTCGACGGCCGATCTGGACGCGTTGCTCTCGGTCGCTGACGCCGACGAGCGGTTCCTGTTGTTACTGCTGGCTGGTTGGGGGCTTCGCCCCGTCGAAGCCTGCCAGCTCCACGTCGACCAGTTGGTCCTCGATCCACAGGACGGTGACACGCCCTACGTCGAGTTCGCCGCTGGAGAGCGCAAGAACGCCCGGCGAACGCGCAACACGGTTGCGATACTCGTCGGTGCGGACGCCGTGGGAACCCGGATCGAACGCCTGGCGGACGACGACTGGTCCGGGCACCTGCTCCCGTCACCCGAAGGGGGTCCGATCACGACACAGACTGCGAGACGATGGCTCCGCGACCTCGGCGAGCGGGCGGACGTGACCGTCGACGGCGACCGCCCGAAACCGAAGATGGGTCGGCGCACCTGGTACCGACTCTACAGGGCCCAGCGACCGTCGATCACGGCCGATACGGCGGCCGTCGCCGACGCGCAGGGGTCGAGCGACCCGTCCGTCTCCGAGCGCAACTACCTCGACGAGCGGACCCGCAGAGAAGCGCGAGCGGACGCCATGGCCGACCTCGTCCGTGAAGAACTGGCCGCCGTCTTCGAGCAGTATCTCCCGTGACCGGCCAGCGACGGTCAGTCTCCCCAGCGGTTCTCGTCAGTTCCACTGGCCAGTAAGCGCACGCAGTGTCGTTAGTCAGTCTTTCCGGCTAGCAATACCAGCCAATAATACTGCTCAGTTAATTTGGTTAGTAATACTAACCAATAATATTGAGCAGTATTACTGGTCAGTCTGGCCAGAATGTCTGACGAATATTTATGGTTCGACTGTCCGTCTTGTGGGGTATATGATCTCGTACGCGCTGTGGAGCGAGGCGGGTGGCGTCGGAAAGACGGCGCTGGCGGTCAATCTGGCGGCGGCCCACCAGCGTCACGGGCAGCGGACGCTGTTGATCGACCTCGATCCCCAGAACGGCGGCGCGAGCCACCACCTCGGCGTGGACGACGAGCGCGCCGATCCGGACGTGGACAACATCGTCCGCCATCTCATCGACCGGCCGAAAGGCGAGTTCGCGGATCTGATTCGGTCAACGAGCCACGGGCTCGATGTCGTCCCGAGTCACAACATGCTCGACAGCCTGGAGACGAACCTCCAGCGCGCCCAGGAGATGGAGCAGGACATGGGCGGTCGCTTCGTCAAGGAGTTGCAGTTGCGGCGCGTCCTCCGTGACGCTGGCGTGCCCGAGACCTACGACGTCGTGATCGTCGATCCTCCCGCGACCGGCGGCCAGCACGTCTACAACGCCGTCTCCGCCACTGCGAACGTCGTCATTCCGCTGGAGCTATCGCCGAAGGGCGAACAGTCCCTGCGCGGACTCGAAGACACCGTCTCGAACCTCGAGGAAGACGTCGACACGGAGGTCGGCGTCGTCGCGGTGGTCCCGAACAAGGTGCGCCGGACGCGGATGCGCGACAAGTACGAGGAGGCGCTCTCGGAGGTGTCCTACCCGGTCTCGCCGGTCCAGATACCGGTCCGCGAGGCCATGCTCAACGGGGCCTGGGACGCCCAGACGACGGCCTTCGACTACGTCGCGACGAACGACCGTCCCGACCGCGAGCGCGAGACGCTGGCGGCGTTCGACGAACTCGCGCGGTTCGTCGCCGCGCAGTTCGACGTTGCGCTCACGGCCGGTGATCTCCGCGAGGACGAACGGGGGGTCGTCGCATGAAGTCCGGCGCGTCCGATCCGTTCGGGGACAGCGAGGACGAACGCAGTGAGTCCTCGGACACATCGAGCGGGGAACGAAGTGACCCGCGAGAGAGTGAGGACGAGCGAAGCGAGTCCTCGGAATCGGCGAACGGGGCGGAACGACCCGTGAGCGAGGACGACCAGAGTGAGTCCTCGGAATCGCGGGCGGCGAGCGAAGCGGATCCCGAGCGAGAAGGGACGGCGGACGACCGGGCCGAAGTAGCGGCAGCGGGTGAAGCCGACACAGGTGGCGACGGCGGGGACGATGCCGATAGCGCGACCGACGCGGGCATCAGCCGCGACGAACTCCCACTCGTCTTGCGCCGGGACCGGGTCAAAGACGAGCGGCCGGAGGTCCACCAGCTGTTCGTCCAGCGGGAGACCCACGATCGCGCCGTCGACGCCGAACGGGCGCTCGAAGATCGTCTGGGCGTCGACCTCTCGCGGACCGACGCGCGGGAGGCGATCTATCTCGCCGGGATGGCCCACCTGGACGACGCCGAGGAGATCCTCCGGACCTGGGGGTACGATCTCTAGGGAACGGCGCTCCCGACCTGCTCGTCGGTCGTGGCGGTCGCCACCGCGGATTCGAGCCTGTCGACGATTCGCCGGGCCGCGTTCCCGTCGCCGTAGGGCTGTGGCTTTTCCGTCCGTCGGAACGAGCGACGCAGGTTCCGGCGGATGGCGTCGGCACGGGTCCCGACGAGGACGTTCCAGCCGGCTTCGACGGTCTCGATCCAGGGGGTCGTCTCGGCCAGCGTCAGGCAGGGCGTGTCGAGGTGGAACGCTTCCTTCTGCACCCTGGCCGCGTCGGTGACGACGCGCTCGGCGGCGTCGACCAGCCACACGTAGTCCAGATACGTCTCGGTCTCGACGGCATCGACGGTCTCCGGGAGCGCTTCGTTCCCGAGCCGGCGGTCGAACCGGCACTCCGTCCGTGGATGGGTGGGAACCACGACGGGGAGCGGCGCGTCGGCCAGCCCCGAACGGAGCGACTGGCGCCAGTCGCCCCGAACCGAGCGTCGGCGCTGGAGCGACGCGAGGACGAACGACCCCGGTTCGTGATCGACCTCGTCGAGCGCAGTCGACCGGTCCCGGGCACGCTCCCGGACGGCGAGCATGGCGTCGCAGGTCACGTCGCCGACCTCGTGAACGCCGTCGGTGATCCCCGCGGCGGCGAGCCGGGCCGTGGCCCGCTCCGAGGGGACGAACAGAACCCCCGAACAGTGGTCGGTCAACACCCGGTCGAGTTCGCTCGACCCGTCCCGGTCGTGGCGACGGAGGCCGCCCTCGACGTGGGCCACCAGCGCGTCGCGTTTCGCGCCGACGAGCGCGCCCGCCAGCGTGGCGCTCGTGTCGCCGGCGACGAGTACCACGTCCGGCGACTCGCGGGCCACCACGTCGTCGAGGTCGCGCAGGAGCGTCGCTGTCTGCTCGGCGTGGCCCGCTCCTCCTGTACCCAGGCGGACCGATGGACCACGCTCGTCCAGCGCCGTCCCGAGCGGATCGCACCCGTCGCCCCGCCGGCCGGCGCGCACGAAGATGCTCTCGTGATCCGCCCGGAGCGCCCTGCGGACCGGGAGCGTCGTCAACCGCTGGCTGGGACTACCGGCGACTGTCAGTACCTTCATGACACTCTTTCCCTCGATATCGTCGCCCAGAGTCGGCTGCCCGGTCCGATCCCTGTCGTTGCGCGCTCACACCCACGCTCACCCGTAGTATTCGCTGGATTCATCCTTCCGGTATCCGGCCACAGTCGCGGCTCGGCCATTGTTATAGACTCCCTTACATCTCATTTCGTGGGCGTGATCGTGCCGGACGCGGACCGGAGATGGTCGTAGAGGCGCGTCGCCAGCGTCAGCACGGTCGAACCGCGTTCGACGCTGTAGAACGGCTGGAGGTCCGGATTGAACTTCGCCTTGTACTCGTTGATGCGCCGGTTGTTCGCGCCGACGAGGTCGTAGGTCGTACAGCCTCGGTCGATACCGTCGGCCATCACCCGCCAGTCCAGCAGGTCGTTGACCGGCGCCTCGGTGTCGGTCTTGACGCCGCCTTGCCACCGGGAGACGGTCTCGCCGTGCTGCAGGGCGAGGATCCCGCCCACCGGACGCTCGTCGACGCGACAGACGTACGGCCGGATCGCCCCGTCCGGCAGGTCGTCGTAGAGGTCCGTGACGAGCGCGGTCGGGAGACGGAAATCGACGCCCTGTGCCCGGTACCGTTCCCTGACCCGTTCGAGGATGAAGGGCACGTTCGCGCGGCCGCCCTCCCGGATCACGATGCGCTCGTCGTCCCGACCGTCGCGGACGTTGGTGCGCGCGTCGCGGCTGAACGAATCGAGCAGGGCCTCCCGGCCGACCGAGAGGTCGACGAGGTACGTGTACGCCGGGTCCGTGTCGAACGCGTCCCAGGTCAGCGGCCGCAGATCCGGATATCCCCGATGGAGACGGAAGTGCGTGTACTGCGGGGCCAGACGGTCGTCGATCCAGTCGAGCGCCCCCTCGACGAACCGGCGGTGGCGTCGCTCGGCCCTGCGCTGTTTCAGTTGCCCGAGGTTCAGCGGTGCCGGACCCAGGTACGGCACCCGCACGTCGGGCGGCGGGGAGACCGCCGCGGTGACCGGCCCTTTCCGGAGTTCGAAGACGGGAAAGATCCCGACCGGTTCCTGCCCCTTGAACCCCACCAGCTGGGTGAGGTCGCACTCGGTGTGACGAGCGAGCGCCGCCAGCGCCTCCGTGCGGTGAAAGAGGCCCGCCCACGGTGACTGCTCGACGTAGCTGTTCCACTGGTCCAGATCCGACTGCGTTGCTTCCCGTACGTCGACGCTCATGCTTAGTGATCCACGTGCCTGCGAGTTTCGTGTCGCACTGTGACACGACCCTTCGAGTACGGACCGTTTTGTTATGGTATTGTTACGGGTCGGTATCCGACCCCATCCGTCGCGCGTCGAGGTACTCGGCCATCGCGTACGCCATCCAGGCCTGACACCACCGCATCAGCGTGACCCGGCGCGTGAAAAAGCGCTCTTTCCGGTAGTAGAAGGCCCCGCCGCCGGCGTGGAGATTCTCGAACACCCACTCCAGAATCCGCCGGGCGAACTCGTGATCGCCGGCGTACGTGAACACGAGCGCGCCCTGCGTACTCGCGTGGATGTCCCGGGGGTAGGCGTTCGCTTCGTCGAAGTTCGGCGCACCCGTGGGCTCGAACAGCTCCCGCCGGTAGAACGAGAGCGCGTCGCGCAGGGTCTCGTCGTACCGGTCCGACCCGGTCACCGCCCGGTAACGCTGGAAACACTCGATCACGAACCCGTTGTGGTGGCTGTCCATCGAGAGGTGCGAGGCCGACGGCGGGTCGCGGTAGTACCAGCCACCGCGTCCAGCCTGGAGGTCGGCGATGTGATCGAGCAGTTCCGTCGCTCGCTGCCGAAAGTCCTCCTCACCGAAGGCATCGTAGAGGTCCAGGAAGGTCCGGGCGCACAGCGCCCCGGCGTTGATCGTGTAGTGGTCCCCGGACTCGTTCATGTGGTAGTCGATCACCGCGCCGCGTCCGTTCTCGACGGGGCGGTAGTTCAGGTCCTCGGTCAGGAAGTCGGCGGCCGTGCGGGCGAGATCGGCGTAGGACTCGTCGACCGGTCGCGCTCGCAGGAGGGCCTTCACTGCGTACGCGGTCGACACCGCGTCGGGGTCCTCGGGGCGACCCCGGCCGTGCAGGAACTGGATCGGATGGTTGTGACCGCCACAGAACCCGCTGTAGCCCGCCCGGCGCTCCTCGACGAGCCAGTCGGCCAGCCGGCGGGCCTCGCCCCGGTAATCGACGGCCGCGGTCCACCCGAAGTCGACGGCCTCGTCGTCACGGAGCCGGGCCGCCGTCAGGTTCCCCATCGTGAACAGCGCCGTCCCCTTGTAGTTGCGGCGCTGTTCGACCAAAAACAGGGGTCTGACGTTGACCGGCGCGCGCTTGATGGTCTCCTGGACGGCCAGGTTCACCCACTTGTTCTCGACCGGGAGCGCCTGCAACAGGCGACTGCTCATCCCGTCCCCGTAGTCCCACCCGCGATAGGACCGTTCGCGCGCGTACGTGAGTGTGCGGTCGAACCATCGCAACACCGTTCGGTCGGCTTCGGTGATCCCACTCGTCGCCGGTTCCCCCCTCGCTCGCTCGGACTCGATCCGTGTCATGCTCTCCGTGCCCTCCTCCCGCCGTCGGTCCCGGGAGAACGTGTCACCACGTCGTGACCAGCGAAGTTTGTTATACCTCGCCTACGGCCTGCAACCACGCCGCAACCATCCGGACACGGACTCTCCCGTCCGCCGGCCGTGTTAGACGGCGTCTGCACGGCGGTCTCGGTCCCCCACCGAATCCATAACAAAGACCAGTCAGGGGGAAGCCGCCGCCACGACACGATGTTGTCTACACGGCAATCGGGACGGCGACGGGCCGGGACGACCGGAGAACGGCGGACTGATCGGGACTCCGAGGGAGGGCGACGATGAAGATCTGCTCGGTCGTCGGCGCACGCCCCCAGTTCGTGAAGGCGTTCCCCGTCGCCGAGGCGCTCGGCGCTCACGAGCGCGTCCTCGTCCACACCGGCCAGCACTACGACCGCAAACTCAGCGACGTGTTCTTCGAGGAGCTTCCGATCCCCGAGCCCGACGTGAACCTCGGCGTCGGATCGGGGACCCACGCCGAACAGACGGCCGCGATGATCGAAGAACTCGACACCGTCGTGACCCGGGAATCACCGGACGTGATGCTCGTCTACGGCGACACCAACTCCACGCTCGCCGGCGCGCTCGTCGCCGCGAAACGCGACGTACAGCTCGCCCACGTCGAGGCGGGCCTCCGGAGCGACAACCGGGCGATGCCCGAGGAGATCAATCGCGTACTGACCGATCACTGTTCAGACCTGCTCTTTGCCCCATCCGAGCGCGCCGTCGAGACGCTGGCCGGCGAGGGCATCACCGACGGCGTCCACGAGGTCGGCGACGTGACCTGCGACGCCCTGCTCGCCGTCCGGGAGCGCGCCCGCGAGCGTTCACGAGTCCTGGATCGCCTCGGACAGGAGGACGGCGAGTACATCCTCGCGACGGTCCACCGCGCCGCGAACACCGAAAACGAGGATCGACTGGCCGCTATCGTCGCGGGACTGGCCGACGCGCCGCTCCCGGTCGTCCTCCCGGCTCACCCCCGGACCACTGCGGCGCTGAAGGCCGCCGAGGACATCGGCGCAATCCCCGACTCGCTCCAGCTCGTCGATCCCGTGGGCTACCTGGACTTCGTCCGCCTGCTCGACGGCGCGGAACGCGTCGCCACCGACTCCGGCGGCGTCCAGAAAGAGGCGTTCTACCTCGACACGCCCTGTGTCACCATGCGCGAGGAGACCGAGTGGGTCGAGACCGTCGAAGCCGGCTGGAACGTCCTCGTCGGCGCCGACGCCGACGCGATCAGCCGGAACCTCGACCGGCGGTTCGCCGTGTCCACCAAACCCCAGCCTTACGGCGACGGGGACGCGGCCGAACGCATCGTCCGCACGCTCGAACGCACTGTCGGAACCGCGCCCGTCGAGGACGCGGTCCGGGGGTGACGCCGTGACCGCACTCTCCGACACCGACTACCCGTTCGCGCTCTGTCTCACCCACGACGTGGACCGTCCGTTCAAGACGCCCGTCCACGCCGCGTTCTACGCCCTGGCCGACCGGGACCCGCGACACCTGCTCGACCTCCGGCCAGGCCGCAATCCCTACTGGCAGTTCGAGGCGATCATGGCCCTCGAAGCCGACCTGGGCGTCCGGTCGGCGTTCTACTTCCTGAACGAGCCGCCCGTCCGCGCCCGGCCCCGCTCGGCCCTGACCGACCCGCAGGCGCTCGTGCAGGCCGTCGGCCGCTACGACGTTCGGGACCCCCCAATCGCGCGGATCGTCCGCCAGCTCGACGACGGCGGGTGGGAGGTCGGCCTCCACGGCTCCTATCACACCGCCCGCGACCGCGAGCGCCTGGCCGAGGAGAAAGCTCGCATCGAGTCCGTGCTGGGCCACGAGATCGAGGGGGGTCGCCAGCACTACCTCCGCTTCGACGACCCCGAGACGTGGCGTCACTACCGCGATCTCGGCCTCGCCTACGACACCAGCCTCGGATCGACCGAGGCGTACGGCTTCCTGCACGGCTACGGCGTTCGCCGCCCGTTCGACGACGGGTTCGTGGTCTTCCCGCTGACGCTGATGGAACAGACCCTCCCGGACCCGGGCGAGCGATTCGACGCCGCGTGGGCGGCGTGTGACTCCCTGCTCGACGAGGCCCGTGCCAACGACGCCGTGATGACTGCACTCTTTCACCCGCGGCTGTTCGATCCCGGCGAGTTCCCCGGCTATCGCCGGCTGTACCGTCGCCTGATCGAACGCGCACGAGATATGGGTGCCTGGGTCGGACCGCCCGGGGAGTTCTACGCGGCGTTTCTGTCGGCCGGCGAGTCGTCGACGGCCACTGCGGTGGGGAGTTCCGCCCCGGCCGACCACGCCTGAGTGAACCTGTTTGATCGGCCCGTCGCCGGTCACCCGGTGAAATCGGTGATGGGATTCCCCTGCAACCACGGCACGACGATCCGGTTGCGGTCGCTGCCGACCTGGTCGTCGAACGCGTGGCCTACCTGATCCTCGGCTAGCAACCACCGCTTGCTCCCGTCCACAGGATACCAGCGCAGCACGTTCCCGTAGCGGTTTTCGGCGTCGTCCCCGTGTAACCGCCACATCACGTCCTCGTACATACTGTAGTCCCAGAACCGGCCACGGAGGACGTTGAACCGTCCACGCTCCAGGTCCCAGAGAATCCGTGTCCCGTCGCCCGGCTGAACGACCACGTCGAACTGGTTGCCCGCGATGTTGTCGGGGAGGCGACCGACGGTTCCGGAGTTGTGCATGTGTATCCCCCGCTCGAATCCGTACCAGACGCCGAAGATTCGACAGCCGTTGATGCCGTACTCGCTGGTCCGGTGCATGTCCACGACCGTTCCGATGTTCCGGACCGAGTGTGCCGCCTGGACGAAGTAGATCGCTCTGTCGCCCCCCTGTGCGAACTCGAACAGTGTCCCCTCCCCGATCCGGCCCCGCGTGAATCCACCCCGAACGTGCCAGGGGTCGGCGTTCCCGTAGAATCCGAACCGCTCGCTGTCGAACCGGAACACGCTCGACGTGTAGGTTCCGTCGACCGCGCGGAGGTCCACCTGCGCCTCCTCGACCGTCCCGCCCGGGTGGACGTGGTGGAGGTCGATGTCGGTCCGTGGCTCGACGCTGGCCCCGTTGTAGTGTAACACCACGCCGTCTTCGATCACCCAGGGACGTTTCGGTCGGTAGATCGTCTCGGGATAGAGTTCTACCCGGGTGGTCCCGGGAGCGTCGGCCCCCGCCTGCAGTACGGCGTCGACTTCGCCGGGTGCTGCGCGTCGTACCGTTCCGTGGTCCCCGGGATAACCCTGTGCCCTAGCCTGATTCGTGGTCGGTGATCCGCCTGATGGCTGCGGATCGCTGGGCCCGAAACTGTTGCAACCGGCCAGGCTCGCGGCCGCCGCCAGGAGCAGTGTCCGCCGCGTGAAGCCGCCTGTCGACTCCTGACCCTCCTCGTTCCGAGGTTGACCCACCATCGGCCCGGCCTTGACGCCCTGCTATTTTGGTTATGTGTCGGCTACGAAACCGAACTCCGACCGTCCACACCGGTTATCGAACTCGTACCGGTGCCTGGTCATCGCGCCGTCTCTCTGATCGGCCGTGACGAGTCGCTGGTGGTCTCGGCCGGGCCACACTCGTCGACGCCCGCGGCAGCGAGTATCCGTCGCCAGTCCACTGCTGCAGCCTCGTACGAACACGTGTCCCGCACGGCCGTCGCGGACTCGGCGAGGTCGAGACGGCGGTCCTCGTCCCGTAACAGCTCTGTCGCCGCCCGCGACAGCGCCGCCGTCCCGCCGTCCGGGACGACCACCGCACTCATCCCGTCGACCGCGACCTCACGCACGTTGCCGACGGCGGGCACGACCGGTGCGACGCCGGAGGCCATCGCCTCGACCAGCGTGAGCGGCAACCCCTCCCGGTCGGACGTGAGGACGTAGACTTTCGCGTCCCGGTAGTACCGCCCCGGATCGTCGACCCAACCGGGAAGCTCGACGGACGCATCCGCGGAGCGGGCCCGAATCCGCGATTCGACGGCGTCCCGTAGCGGCCCGTCACCCACCATGACTGCCCGGACACCTTCACCGTCGGCGGCCGCAGCGACCTCCGCGACCACGTCGACGAACTGCAGCGGATCCTTCTCCGCGGAGAACCGCCCGACCCAGAGCAGATCGATGAGTCTGTCGGCTGTCGGGGGCGTCGCTGGGAAGGCCGCCGGTCGAATCGGGTTCGTGAGGACTGCGACGGTTCCCGGCGTGACACCGAGGGCTTCGAGTTCCGCACGGGACTGCGCTCCCGGGACCGAGACGACCGCGAACCGGCTCATCAGCCAGCGAACGACCGGCCCGTAGCGGCTCGTCGCGTGTACGTCGATGTCACCTCCAATGACGCCGAGGTGGGTGGGGACGCCCGCGAGACGACCCGCCACCAGCGCCGTACAGCCGTAGGGAAACAGTGAGAACGAGCAGACGGCCGCGTACTCGCCGCGAACGCTTTCGATCACGGCGAACAGCGTCAGTACGAGCAGATCGAGCGGTCTGAACCCCACGGTCGGCGGCGTCTCGACGGATACCCCGTCGATAGCCGACGGCGGGTTGACACAGACCATCGTGGGGGCGGCGACCCGCGCCAGCGGCCCGACGTGACGCTCCGCTTTCCCCTGGTTCCCCGTGAAGTCGGCCACCACCAGCACTGGTGGTCCGCTCGTCCGTGAGTCGTCACTCATGTCGGTGGGTTCACTACGACAGCGCGACCATCGTTATGTGTCGAGTAACCGATCGACTGGCGAGCGACGCGCTGCCTACCCCGCCACACCGCGACGACCTCACCCCGACGGTTGTTTTGGCGGCGTGGCGGTCGCCGTCTGTGGCTCGTAGACCGTCTGTAACCAGCACTCGACGGTCGTGATCGGGGCCAGTACCGAGATGTGATCGCCGTCGCCCGCGAGGTGGGCGTCCCGGTACTCCTGGATCGCATCGGCGTCGAAGAAGGGGCGTTCGCACGCGTCGTCCAGTAGTCCGTCGATCAGCGAACGGAGCCCGTCGTGTTCTCGGTACCAGACGTCGTTGAGGCCGGGGCCGCCGTGGGTCTTCCCGCCGGTGAGCCGCCGCCAGGCGGTGGTGCCGACGAACCCGGCGACCTGGACGGAGAGGGGATACGTCGGCGGGAGGCTGGTCCGTTCGTACGGAATCCGCGCGAGCCGCGTGTTCAGCGAGCGCAGGAGTTTGATCTTCGCCGGCGGAATCCCGCGCGGCACGTCCCCGCCGACGAACGGTATCGTCTTCTCGCGGAACGCGTGTGGCATCCGCGCCGACTGCTCGATGAACGCGCTGTCGACGTAGGGCACCCGCGTCCCGACCTGCGACCGGGCCACCTTGTTGCTCGCCAGCGCGACCCGGGCGTAGTAGTTCCGGTAGTGCGCGTCGAGAACCACGTCCCGAAGGCCCTCCATCGGCGACCGGGCGGCATCCTCCCGGAGGGTCGCGAGCGGGTCGACCTCGGTCGCGAGCAGATCCGTGACCGTATCCGTGTCCCGCGACGCTTCGCTCCGGTACAGCGACTGCACCGCCGAGTCACACTCGAAGTGACACGGGTGGAGGTGGTGGCCGACGAGCGACCCCTCCAGCCCCTCCATGATCACGCCCGCCGCCGGGTCGGACAGGTTGAACACCGAGGAGAGGTTGAGCAGGGAGTGCCACTGGATCATGCCGTCGGTGATCCTGACCGCGTCTTCGAGGCGCTGGGCCCACCGGTCGGCCGAGACCTCGACCCGGACGTTGTGAACGTCGAGTTCTGTCGCGACGCGCTCGGCCAACCGGGGGTTGACCCCGCCCGGCGGATTCGAGTCGTACGTGTAGGTGTAGAGGTCGCCGAGCTGCCCGGCGTCCCGGTTGCGCGCGAGTTCGCTCGCGGTCATGCGGCTGTCGAGACCACCGGAGAGCCACAGTCCGGCCGACCCCTCGACCGACTGACTCACGCGGTCGACGGCCCGCTGGAACCGCTTCGCCAGCTCGAACACGTACTGCTCCCCGGCCGGTGCCGGGTCGTAGTCGGGTCGCCAGTACCGGACGGTCCGCACCTCGCCGTCGTCGTACTCGAGGACCGAGGCGGGCCCGAGCGCGGTGAGTCCCTCGACGAGCGTCCGGTCGCCCCACATGTGTCCGAGCAAGAGCATGTCCGAGATCGCCTGGGTGTCGATCTCCCACCCGTCCCCGACGGCCAGCAGTGGCGCGAGCCCCGAGGCGAACGCGAACGGGTCCTCGTCGGTGTAATAGAGCGGCCGACTCCCCAGTCTGTCGGTCACGAGGACCACACGGTTCTCCGCAGCGTCCGCGGCCGCTACGGCGAACGGTCCCTCCAGCTCGGCCGCGAGTCCGGACGAGTCAGAGAACAGCCGGTCGAACAACGTTTCGGTCCCGAATCCGAGTTCGTCACGGTTGGTGATGGCTCCGGCGACGACACCAACGCGCTGCCCGTCCCGCCAGCGGGTGTGTCCCATCGGGTCCTTCGAGCCGTGGTGGCGGTGTGCGATCCCGAGGTCGCCGGCTTCGACGACGCTATTCTCGTACCAGGACTCGTGCCACATCGCGTCGCGCATCCTTTCGAGGCCGGTACCACCGACGACGCCGCCAGCCACGCCGGGCATGGCTCTACCATCCGGCCGCTGTTATTTTGCTATAGACTGACTAGTCGAGCAGGCCAGCTGGGATGCTGGCGGCGGGGTCACCTCGGCTTCTCGCTGGACCCGGCACGCTCGGGTACACGCCGGATAACAAATACCTCGGTGTGGGAACTGGTCCACAGATGGCGCTGGCTCCGGCCCGGAACGCACGGTCCGTCGGGAGTCGATGTGATGGACGGTCCCCGACGGTCCGGAAACCATGACCGTCGACGACGACGACCTTCTCCGGTTGTTCTCGAGTGCGTCTCTCGTCCTCGCAGGGACAATCTTCGCTTCCGTATCGAAGTTGGTCGAGCGTGTCGTCGTCGCCCGCTGGCTCTCGGCCGGTGCGTTCGGCGAAGTCTCGCTCGCGCTCGCGGTCGTCCAGTTCGGAGTCACCTTCGGGCTCCTCGGGCTCAACAAGGGTATCCCCCGCTTTGTCTCCCGGTACGAGGCGGACCGGGACGTTCGCGGCGTCTGGCTGTCGGGCCTCGTGATCACCGGCGTCGTGAGCGTCCTCGTCGCGGCGGTCGCGTTCGTGTTCGACATCGGCGTCGTCACCGATCCGTTCTTCGAGCGGTCGAGTTCGGACACGCTCTTGCGGCTGTACCTCCTCGGTCTCCCGTTCGTCATCGGCATGACCGTCGCAATCGGGACGATCCGTGGCCTCGAACACACGATCTACAAGACCTACACGCAGGATCTGTGCTATCCCGTCGCTCGGATCGTCCTGCTGGTGGGGCTGTTGAGTGCTGGATTCGGGATCCACGCCGCGGGGCTCTCGTATCTGCTCGCGTCCATTCTGGCGTTCGTCGCCGCACACGTCCTGCTCGATCGGCTGGTTCGGCTCGCCGGAGCGGTCCGATTCCACGGTCGGGAACTCGTCGCCTTCTCGGCCCCGCTGATCGTCGCCACGGTACTCTCGCGGTTGCTGACGTGGACGGACACGCTCATGCTCGGGTTCTTCCGGAGCTCCCGGGAGGTCGGGCTCTACAGTGCGGCCTACCCCCTCGCGACGAGTCTGGTCCTCATGTTCGGCGCGTTCGGATTCATGTATCTGCCGCTGACATCGCGGCTGGACGCCGAGGACGAACACGACGAGATCGACCGGGTGTTCACGCTCACGACCAAGTGGATCCTGATCGGAACCTTCCCGGCCTTCCTCGTACTCACCGTCTTTTCCGACGACGTTCTCGGGGTGCTTTACGGGCCGACGTACACGCCCGCCGCGACGGCACTGACCGTCCTCGCAGTCGGCTTTTTCACACACGCGGCGGCGGGCCGGAACCGTGAGACCATCTCGGCGCTGGGCTACACGAAGTACGTCTTCCTCTCGAACGTCGTTGGCTTCGCCTGTAACGTCGTGTTGAACCTCGTGTTGATCCCGCGGTTCGGAATGGTCGGGGCCGCTGTCGCGTCGGCGAGTTCCTACTGCCTGCTCAACTGCTTCGTCAACGCGGTCCTGAAACTACGCTTTGGAATTTCGTCGTTCTCCGGCCCCGTCGTGCGGACGGTCGTCCTCTTGCCACTCGTCGTCGTTCCGCCCGCCGTCGCCGTCTCGAACTGGGTCACGCTGACGGTGTACACCGTTCCAGTGGCTCTGGTCGCGGGCGGCGTCGCGACGGTCGCCGTCGTCAGCCTCGGCGGGGGCCTTCAGGCCGAAGACCGTGTCGTAATCGAGTTCGTCGAGGATCTCGTGGGTCGACCCGTGCCTGTCGTACACCGGTATCTCCCCGAGACGCCGGCACCCGAGGAGTGAACTCGTCGCGGCCGAGCAATTTGGGGCGATCCGTAGGCACTGATTACTCCCAGTTCCCGATGTAGCGAACGGTTTGGTCCGTATTCATGTCGAAGACGCATGCAAAAAATTCTGACGGGTACATAAATATTCTATACCCGTAAATACCTATTTGTATATATGTCCGTCCTACGGCTATATGGACTCGAGTCGAGACGGTGATGACGAGCAGACGACGGACATCAGTGACACAGATACGCACAATACGCACTCACTGGACCGGCGTTCGGTACTGAAGTTGACGGGTGCGGCCGCGGCCGTTGGCGGTGGTCTGGTCGGGACCTCTGGAGGCGTGGCCGGGCAGACGCCCCGCGAGGACGAGGTGACGACCGACGACTTCGAATTCGACCGCGTTCTCGACGCCGTGGACGACCTCGGGGCCGATCCCAACGGCAATCGGGACGTGGTTCCCCTGATCCGAGACGCCTACCAGTCGGGAACGAAAATAGAGTTCCCGCCCGGGACGTACAAACTCGGATCGACGTGGTTCGACTACGACTCGGCGGTGTCTCAGTTCGGTATCGTCGGGACCGGTGACTCCCAGCGCGACGTGGAATTTCTGGTCCCGGACGGCCGGTTCAACGACGGCTACGCGTTCGGACTCAGAGGGCCGAAGACTCACCACCTGTTCCGTAACTTCTCGATCCAGCAGGGGCCCGACGGCGAGCGACTGTTCGCCATGTTGCTCTACTTCGAGGACGGATTGCTGTTCGAGGACGTGGAGTGGCTGGGTGTCACGCCCGATTCGACGACCGTCGGCGACGCGGCAACTGTCCAGAACGGTATCGGCATCACCACGACCGAGGGTGTCGGCACGCTCCGGCGCTGTCAAATCGGTGTCGACGCGCCGGGTCTCCAGAACGGCTACCCGACCGGTCTCGGCTGGATGTTCATGGGGCCGTTCAACGGTTCCTCACACAGGGGTGAGATCCAGATGGTCGACTGCCGGGCCGAACGCCAGGGTGCGAACCCGATGCGGACCGACGGTTCCCCTGGCGTCATCACGATCAGGGGTGGCCTCTACCGGAACAACGACAACGTGAACGTCCGCCTCGCCGGCGGCGACCACCCGACCAAACACTCGGTCGTCGACGGGGCGACCGTCGTCGTGGACGAGGACCACGGTGACAACAGCGCGAACGCCATCCTCGTGGACAACGCGCTGATCGAGATGTCGGGCCTCGTCGTCCGGAACACCGACGTGATCTACACTGACACGACCGTGGCGGCGGATCAGCCGGTGATCGACGTCCCCTCCTGGGGCAACCACGGCTCGGTCACTTTCGAGAACTGCCGCGTTCGCAACGAGAATCCCGGCGCACTGACGCTGAACGCCGACGCGGTCGCACAGACCGGCGATCTCGAGATCACCGTCGACGGCTGTGACTTCACCGGGTCCGGTCGCGGAATCGACATCGACGGGCGGCCGGGCTCGGTCGTCCGGAACAGCTGTTTCGACATGCCGAACGGCGAGATTACCGGGACGGTCTCCGTCGAGAACACGGCCGAGTCCGGATGTGAACGGCCGGACTCGGACGGGCAGTCGGACACCTCGCCAGAGCCGTCGGCGTCGGTCTCGACCGGCTCCGCGTCCGCCGTGGACGACGATTCGGCGACGCTGAGCGGCTCACTCGACGACCTCGTCGAGGTCTCGTCCGTCGACGTGAGTATCAAGACCCGCGAGGCCGGTGCCGACGACTGGCAGGAACTCGGGACCGAGCGGCGCTCTGCTCCCGGCGAATTCAGCTTCGATGCGTCCGGCCTCTCCGCGGAGACCGAATACGAGTTCTGCGCCGCTGTCGTCGACGATGCCGTCGCCGCGACTGGCTCGACGAAATCGTTCACGACCGCACTGCCGGCGGACACGCGCACGCTCGTATTCAGAGGCACTGGCTCGGCGTCGAACTACAGGGCGACCGTCAGTGGCGACCTGTTCGCGGACCCCGAGAGCGACGATCTGGAAAGCTGGGACTCGATCGACGGATCGACCGCCTCGGGCTGGGTCAGCGACGACACCACCGTCGACACCTACCTGTTCACCGGCGAGGTGACCGACCTCTCGCCCGACGGCGCGGCGGTCTACGTCGACGGCGAGCGCGTCGACTCGGACGGAAGTGCCGACCGGCGAACCCTCACCGTGGAGGGAACGGGAACGGCGTCGAACTACAGCGTGACCGTCAGCGGCGAGCTGTCGGCCCACCCCGAGCACGACGATCTGGAGGCCTGGGATTCGATCGATGGTTCGACCGCCTCGGGCTGGGTCACCGACGACACCAACGTCGACACCTTCCAGTTCACCGGCGAGGTGACCGACCTGTCGCCCGACGGCGCGGCGATCTACGTCGACGGCGAACGAATCGACTCGGGCGGGAGTTCAGAACCGAGACAGCACACACTCACCGTGGAGGGAACAGGGTCACCGTCGAACTACAGCGTGACCGTCAGCGGCGAGCTGTCGGCCCACCCCGAGTACGACGATCTGGAGGCCTGGGATTCGATCGATGGTTCGACTGCCTCGGGCTGGGTCACCGACGACACCAACGTCGACACCTTCCAGTTCACCGGCGAGGTGACCGACCTGTCGTCCGACGGCGCGGCGGTCTACGTCGACGGCGACCGTCTCGATCCCGATACCGTCTGAGTGGGAACGGAGCCGGATCACCCCTCGGTCCCGGACACGTCCGGTTCGACGTGGAGGTACAGGTCGACAGCACCGTTGGATCTGATCCGGTGGACCGTCGGCTGGGTCCGGACGGCGGTCAGTTGCGACCGGTTGTAACGGAGGCTCCCGTAGGCCCCGAGTTCCCGCTCGACGTCCCGCCTGGAGACGACGAGATAGCGGTCCTCGTCGTACCGCTGGGCGATGCGGGTCATGTTCTCACCGCTGATCGTCCCCCGTTGCTGGTGATACGCCAGGTCCAGCGAGTCGGGGACGCTGTCCGACCCGTAGATGGCCTGCATGTACCGCCCCGAACCGCCTCTCACACCGGCGTACTCGATCCCGGAGGCTCCCATCTCGAAGGCGTTCTCGTAGCCCGTCACCTGTGCCTCGGTGACCTGCGGGTTGGCCTTGTACACGTACGGCGACGCGTACACGATCGCCAGCGAATGGGCGAGCATCGCCGCGAGGACGACGATCACCGCGACCCGTCCGGCCCGGTTCACCGTACCGCCCGAACTGTCGGCGACCACGCGGTACAGAAAGACGGTTCCGAGGACCGTCACGATCACCATCGTCGATCCCAGGAGCCGGAACGCGAGCTTGGACACGTCACCGACGAACAGGACGAGCGAGGCAGGGACGAACGTGAACAGCGCGCCGACGAGGTACTGACTCCCGGTGGCGGGGACCTCGAATCGGGCCAGTACCGTCCGGATCGCGAACAGGCCCGCGAAGGCGGCGAACACCGCGCCGACGAGGAACAGTCTCAGGAACAGGTCGCCGAGTCCGGACCCGACAGCGGCGAGCGAGTCGGACTGTCGGCCGACGACGGCACCGGCACGGGCCCCACCACCGAGCAGGAACGACTGCAGTTCCCCCTCGACGATGCCGGCCGTGTCTCGAAACCTGGGCTTCCCGAACGTCCAGAGCGCGTAGGCGACCGCCAGGAAGACCGTCTGGCCGTACACCCGTCGGTGGCCCGAGATCGAGTGTGTCGGTCGAACCCTGCGGACCACGAACTGCAGTCCAGCGACCGTCCCGAACAGGAGCAGTACCATCGCCGCCTGGAGCGGGTGATAGAGGACCGTCGCGAACGAAACCAGTGCCAGCAGGACACCGGCCCGGGTGATCAACCCACCCTCCGCGTCGGACGTGAGGGACACGACGAGCAGGTACAACAGTAGCGGGAACAGGAGGATCGTCTGAGACATCGAGTGTGGTTCCATGTAGTGAACCGCGACGTGGTTGATCGGGAGCAAGAGGAGCCCGGCGAAGACCCCGAGGCTCGTCGCGAACTCACTGTCGACCATGGCTCTGACGACGAGTGGCACGAACGTGACGAAGACCACGGCCGTCACGAACACGACGAACAGCAGCGCCCGCTCCTCGGAGAATCCGGTTCCGTCGCTGATAGCGAGTGCCAGCGTGTGGACTCCGGGGTAGAAAAACTCCGCCACGCCAGTTCTGCCGCTGGCGATGTCCCGCACGTACCCCAGGTGCGTCAGCGCGTCGGCGGCACCGTAGAAGTGATACCCTCGGAGCAGCGGCAGCGCGGCGACGGCCACGAACGCACCGACGGCGAGACCGGCCCCACCGACCCGACGGTATCCGGCGACTCCGACCGTGACTCCCAGGGCGACCGACAAGGCGACGCCGACCCCGGCCCAGAAAAGCGCCGGCGTCGCGGCGTAGATCGACAGTTCGTACGCCGTCGACGGCTGGAGGTACGCCACCAGCACGGCGACCCCGAGGGCGAGGAACCCGACCGTCAGCGCCCCGTCGACGAGTACCGGCGAGACGGTGGTCGTGTCACTCCCCTGTCCCCGCAACTCTGAGACTCCCATCGCGGAGAGCCAGGGATGGGCCGGGCATTAGTATTGAGTCCCTAGGTGGCACACCACTTTGGCGGCCGTCTGTGCCTCCTCCGTGGCCAGATCAGCAACAGTCTACTACCGGGTAGTTACCGAGTAGTTGCGAGCCGCCACGCTCGCGGCCTGCCGTGTCGCCGGACCGGCGGCCCCACACGGATCGCGACGCGAGTGAAAGAGGACATAACAAAATCGGTCGCGTTCCTGGCCCGAATCCCCCATCGGTGGCTCCAGATGAACAAGGAACCGTCCTCGTCGGTCCAGTCGTCGTCGACCCTCGAAACGATCACCGAACTGCCCGGAGACGCGGGCGCGTCGTTCACGCTCGCTGTGGTCGGCGGGGTCTGCTACTCCTGGCCGTCGCTCACACCGCCCGTCCTGCGGACGCTCGTCGGGCTCCCACTGTTGCTGTTCGCTCCCGGATACACCCTTCTGGCAGCCCTGTTCCCGGCCGCGCACGACCGAACTGACGACCCCCGGGGCTGGAATTCGACGGACCACTGGCTCGACTGGCCTGCACGGCTGGCGCTCTCACTGGGAGCGAGCGTCGCCATCGTCCCGCTGGTCGCACTCGGTGTTTCACTGGCAGGGGCGGATTCGGCGACCGTCCCGTTCGTCGTCACGGTCCTCGTTGCAACAGGCGCCGCCCTCGCTGCTATCCGGCGGGTGCGACTTCCCCGACCCCGGCGACTCCGGCCGCCGACGATCGATGGGTGGGGCGAGCGGTCGCCGCGGGCCTGGGAATCGCGCGGCGTTCGTCTCGCCGTCCTGACACTGCTAGCCGGCAGTATTCTGGTCGCGACGGCGACGATGGGGTACGCACTCGTCGTTCCGAACGACGGGGAGTCGTACTCGAGCATCTACCTCGCCACGGAGAACGGGAGTGACGATCCGGTGGCCGCTTCGTTTCCGTCGACTTTCGACGACCGTCCCCGCGAACTCGTCGTCGGCGTCGAGAATCACGAGAACACACGGACGAATTACACAGTGGTCGCCCAACTCCAACGGGTCGAGACCACGGACGGTTCCATCTCGGTGACTCAGCGGGACGAACTGCGTCGGTTCGAAGTCGAACTGGCGCCCGGTGAGACGTGGGAGCGGACCCACGAGATCGACCCGACCATGGCCGGTGAGAACCTCCGTCTGACCTATGCCCTGTATCGGAGTGGGCCCACCGGCGAGCCCGCCACCGCGGAGCCGTACCGGCGAACCTACATCTGGGTCGATGTCACGGCACCGACGGGGGACTCCTGAGCGGCTGGGACGGCCCCACCGGATCGCCGACGTAGCCGACCGGTACTTCCACACGGTCGGTGGTAATCGAGGTCGTAACGAAGTGCTCCCGCCGGGGACCACTACCGATGCGATACCTGTTCTTCACCAACACGCCGGCGCACGTCCACCTGTACAAGAACGCCGTCGCGGAACTTCGAGGACGGGGCCACGAGGTGCGCGTTCTGGCGCGTGACTACGGCTGCACGCTGGCCCTCGCCGACGCCGCCGACCTGCCCTACTCGGTCTACGGCGGCTGTGGGACGACGAAACGGTCGCTCCTGTGCAACCTCCCCGCCCAGTACGCCCGTGCGCTCGTTCACGCCCGCCGGTTCGATCCCGACGTGGTGTTCGGGATCGGTGCCTACGCCGCCCCTGCCGGTCGCCTGACAGGTGCCCGGACGATCCTCGTCCACGACTCTGAACCGTCGACGCTGGACCACCGGATCGCCCGCTCGCTGGCCGACGCACTCCTGACTCCCGACACCTTCAGGGACGACCTCGGTCCGAAACACCGCGTGTTCCACGGGTTCAAGGAGTCCGCGTATCTCCACCCCGACCGCTTCTCGGCCGACCCGTCCGTCCGCGCGGCCCTCGGCGTCGGCGACGACCCGTTCGTGATCTGCCGGCTCAACGCCTTCGGCTCCCACCACGACGTGGGCCAGGGCGGGTTCACCGTCGAGCAGGTCCGGACGCTGCTCGACGACCTGGACGATCACGCCACCGTGTTCGTCTCCGACGAGGGCGACGATCTGGACGTGGACGCGACCGCCGGCCGACGCTTCGATCTCCACCCGGCGCGGCTCCACGACGCGCTCGCCGAGGCGTCCCTGCTCGTCGCGGACACGCAGACCATGGTGACAGAAGCGGCACTCTTGGGGACGCCCGCCGTCCGCTCGAACTCGTTCGTCGGCGCGGACGACATGGGGAACTTCGTCGAACTCGAAGAACGCGGTCTCGTCCGCAACGTCGCGGCCTTCGAGAGCGTCCGCGAGACCGCGCTGGAGCTGGTGACCGACGACGGGGCCACCGACCGCTGGGAGTCCCGGCGGCGCGAACTCCTGGCCGAGACCGTCGACCTCACCGAGTTGCTCGTGAACGTGGCGGAGAACCCCCGTGGGATCGACCGCGTCGCTGGTGTCTCACAGCGTGTTTCGGCGCCAGCACCCGGAACGGGCCGCTCGTCGACGGCCGACTGAGGGAGCGAGAAAGAGTGTGCGGACGACTCAGTAGGAGACCTTCTCCTCGAGGTGTTCGTTGTGTTGCATGTCGAAGATCATCGCGAACACCAGCAGCGCGCAACTGAACAGGAGGATGAACACGGAGACGCTTCCAGTCAGCAGGGACGCGCCACCGAGGAGAGTCAGGGCGGCGAACGCGAGTCCGGCCGCACCGCCCAGCACACCCAGTGCGTACAGGAACACGAGCGGGTGGAAGTCGACGAGGCAGTACTTGACTTTCAGCCGCCACAGAAAGCCCAGGAACAACAGCGAGGAGAGCCGCGGGACGAAGGTCCCGTAGTTGATGTGGCTCTGCTCGTCGCCGTAGACCGCCTGCATCGGCACGTCCGCCACGCGGAAGCCGTGTGCGTTGAGCGTGATGAGCAGGTCGTTGCTGAACCCGTAACGGTCGTAGAGCGCCTCCAGGTCGATCCGCTCCAGTGCGTCGAGCGAGATCGCGGTGTAGCCGTTCTGTGGGTCGTTCGTCCGCCAGTAGCCGCTGGCCAGTTTCGTCAGGAAGGTCAGCAGGAAGTTCCCCATCGACCGCCACGAGGACATCGCCGACCTGAGTTCCCGCGACTGGAGGCGGTCCCCCTTGGTGTAGTCGGCCCGCCCCTCGACGATGGGCTCGACGAACCGGTCGAGGATCGACGGGTCCATCTGTCCGTCGCCGGCGATCACCGCGGTCACGTCCATCCCGTCCTGGAGCGCACGTCGATACCCCGTCTTGATCGCGCCACCGACACCCTCGTTGGTCTCGTGTCTGATCGGTACGATCCGGTCGACCGGCTGGCCGCCGTCGGTCTTCGCCGCCACCGCCGGTTCGTCCCGTTCGCTGTGGTCGAGAATCTCCGTCCACGTCCCGTCTGTCGAACAGTCGTCGACGACGTAGACGCGGTCCACGAACGCGGGGATCGAATCGAGGACGTCGCCCACCAGTCCCTCCTCGTTGTACGCCGGGACCACGACCGCGACAGTTTGCCCGCTGTACATCCGAATCGGGGACTCGGCGGTGAAGGCTTTGTAATTGAGCGCCTGCCGCGTCGAAGTCACTCTTTTCGCAGTTGGTTGCGGGCCGGCCACCCGATACCCGCCGTCGAATCACCGGGCCAGCGCCAACTGCTCACACACTTTCGACAGTCGTGGCCGTAGTAACACATATTTCACTGGAATACCGTACCTAGTCCAATGCGTATCAAAGACAAACCTGCCACGCCGACCCCGAGTCGCCTCCTCGGGACCATCCTCCTGATCGGCGGCGGGATCTTCATCGGGGACTTCTTCTGGGCCATCGCGACGTACTCGCCGTCGATCCAGTCCGCTGGGCCGACAGTGTGGACCGTACTGGCCTCCGGCGTCCTCGCAGGTTCGGTCCTCGTCGGCGTGGGCGTCGCGACGGTGTTGCACTCGACCGGCCACATGGAGATCGCCGCGAACCTGGACTGGGACCTGTAAACTGCCTCGGCCTGCGCCGCCCGTAGACGGGGGTCGGACCGCCGATCGGTTTCTGTCTGACCCCCGAACGTAAGTGTATCCGTGCCGTTAGCGTGGCTATGAGTGAGGAACGGGGGTCAGTCGTCGCGAAGACGACGGGGGTCAGATGCGAGTCCTATCCCGACGAGTGCGCGTTCGCGATGCAGGCGGGCGTGTTCGACGAAGACACCGGTGCAGAGGCCATCCTCCACTCCTTGCGCCCGACCGGTCGTTGCCCGACCTGTGGCAGTGATCTGGAGTCCTGGGAACCGACCTTCCGCTCGGTCGCGCCCGGCCGTCCCGGCGAGTGGTGACCCGTCGGCCTCCACGCTCTCGAACGACGTTCTACAGTGGTAACCGAGTTATTCGAAGGACCAGCCTTATGAATTAGAGGCGTCTAAACCATCTCAAGAATGCTCAGCGACGTGATGGAGGACTATCTGAAGGGGATATACGAACTCCAGCGCGAGCACGGGGCACCCGTCAAGACGTCACTGATCGCGGAGTCGCTGGACGTGACGGCACCGACGGTGACCAGTATGATGGAGAAACTGGAGGATCGGGGGCTGGTCGCCCGCGAGAAGTACAAGGGCGTTGAGTTGACCGACGAGGGCGAGACGGTCGCCGTCGAGATCATCAGGCACCACCGGCTACTGGAGGCGTTCCTGGTCGATCACCTCGACTACGAGTGGACCGAGGTCCACGAGGAGGCCGACGTGCTGGAACACCACATCAGCGAGGAGTTCGAGCAGCGGATCGCCGAGCGACTGGGTGATCCGGCGGTCGATCCCCACGGCGATCCGATTCCGGAAGCCTCGCTGGAACCGCCGGCCGCCGACGAGACCCGGCCGCTCGCCGACTTTGCGGTCGGCGACCGCGTCGTCGTCGCACGGGTCCGGGACCGCAACGAGGACGAACTGGAGTATCTGGCCGAGGCCGGCATCGTCCCCGGTCGCCAGCTCGTCATCGAGGAGAAAGCGCCGATCGGTATGCTGACCGTCTCCCACGAGGCGGGACAGCAGAACCTCCCCGATGGCGTCGCCGAGACGATCAGAGCGAAGCCGACCGATTCCGACACCGACGAGCGGCCCGACAACCGGCACGTCACCGAGTCATGAGCGGGTTCCTCGAAATCATGGTCATCGCGATGACCGCCCAGCTAGCCGTGCTGCCCGGTGAGAAGGTGCAGTTTCTCATCTCCGGGCTCTCGACGCGGTACAATCCGCTGGTGGTCGTCTCCGCCGCCGGGACCGCCTTCGCGGGCTGGACGGCCCTCGAGATCTGGTTCGGGCAGGCGGTCAAGGGCGCACTCCCGGGCGTCTATCTCGACGCGATCACCGCCGTCCTCTTCCTGTTTTTCGCGGCCGCGCTGTGGCGGTCGGCGCCGGCGCCTGACGAACAGCCGATGGACACCGACGGTGGCGTCGACGCCGTCGAGGGATACAAACTGCCGGTCGTCGGGACGGTCCCCGAGACGTTCGGGAGTTTCCTGCCGATCTTCAGTATGATGGCCGTCGGCGAGTTCGGGGACAAGACACAGCTGGTCACCATCGGACTCGCCCTGCAGTACGGCGCGCACCCGGCCATCTGGGCGGGTGAGATGCTGGCGATCATCCCCGTGAGTCTCGCCAACGCCGTGTTCTTCTATCGGTTCTCCCACCGGTTCGACCTCAGGAAAGCGCACTTCTTCGGAGCCGGGCTGTTCGCCTTCTTCGGCCTGGATACGGTGCTGTCGATCACGGTCGGGTTCTCCATCTGGGAGCAGGTCGTCCGGACGGTGAGCACGGCCGTCATCAGCCTGCTCTAGGCCGCTCACTCCATCTGTTCGGGCATCTGGAGCGCGCCGTAGACGAGCGAGAGGAGACAGAGTAGCAACACGCCAACGGCACCGAGGACGTCGTAGTTCGTCGCGAACGCCAGCGACGACCCGAGCAGCAGACAGAGCAGCGCGACGGGGTACACGGACGACTGCGGAAGGGCTTCCAGAGCGTCTCGCGAACGCTCGCTGAACATCTACGTAGTGTATCTTCCGCTACCTATTTGGGTGCTGTCATTGGTTCCTGACAGGAACGGGTCGAACAGAACGTCACTCCCAGGCGCTCACGGGCAGGTCCTCAGCCGTCGTGGTGGATGGCTGTGAGCGAGACCGAGCGCTCGTGGTCTATCTCGACGGTGAACCCCTCGTAGTTGAACGTGACCTGCCCGTTGCGGAGCGTCGACCCGTCGGCGTCGTCGAACATCGCTTCGAGCGCGTCGGGGTCGATCACCTCGTGGAGCGGCGTGAGCGCCGCCGGATCCACGCCCTTCTCGGCGGCCACTTTCCGAACGAGTGCATAGCTGATCGACCCATCGACCATAGGCCCCCTACCGAGTCCGCCCTCTTACCTGCTTTGGCCGACCGTTGCCAGATCGCTCGTTCAGGACTCGACAGTTTCGGCCAGGACGCGCTTCACGACGTGTGGGTCCTCCAGCAACTGGTGTTCCGTGTAACTCCCCTCCGCACTCCCGCCGCTGTGTCGTGACTGTTCGATGATGTCCAGGAAGGCGTGTTCTTTCAGCAGGTCCCGGACCCGGCGCAAGGAGAGCGGGTCGGCACCCTCCTGGCGACAGATCTGCTGGTACACGTCGAACACGCGGGTCGTCCGGAAGGCTTCCTCGTCGGTCTGGTCGAGCGAGAGGACGGTCAGCGCCTGCAGGACGTGCCGGGAGTGTGGCGTCGAGCCCCGGATGAGTTCCCGGAACCGGTCGGTCTCGGCCCGCTCGCGGGCCTGAATCACGAACTCCTCGCGGACGGTCCCCACGTCGTTGGACTGGGCGATCTCGCCGGCGTACCGGAGGATGTCGATGGCCTTCCGGGCGTCGCCGTGTTCCTTGGCCGCCAGTGCCGCCGCTCGTGGCACGACCGATTCTTCGAGGACGCCCTCCCGGAACGCGTCGCTCCGGGCGTCCATGATCGCGCGCAACTGCGTCGCGTCGTACGGTGGGAACACGAACTCCCGCTCACAGAGGCTGGACTTGACCCGCTCGTCCATCCGGTCTTTGTACTTGATCTTGTTGCTGATGCCGATCACGCCGATCTTGCAGTCCTCGATCTTGCCGGCCTCGCCCGCCCGCGACAACTGCATCAGGATGTCGTCCGAATCGAGTTTGTCGATCTCGTCCAGGATGACCAGCGCCACGTCCAGGCGGGCGTCGAGGATCGACCAGAGCCGCTTGTAGTACGTCGCCGTGCTGATCCCGCGGTCGGGAATCTTGATCTCGGTCGCCTCGCGGTCGTTCAGCGCGCTGGCGATGGTCTGGACCGCCTGGGTCTCCGTCGAGTCCTGCGCGCAGTCGACGTAGGCGAACCCGGCCGTCACTCCCTCCTCGTCGGCGGTCCGGATGAGCCGCTGGGACACGTACTTCGCACAGAGGGACTTGCCCGTGCCCGTCTTCCCGTAGATGAGGATGTTGCTGGGGCTCTGCCCGAAGATCGCGGGGTTGACGGCGTTGGCCAGCTGGCTGATCTCCTCGTCGCGGCCGACGATCCGGCCCTCGTCCGGGAGGTGGTTGATCTCCAACAGCTCCTTGTTCGCGAAAATCGGGTCCTCCCGGATGAACAGATCGTCGGATTCGGACATCCTCTCACACCGGGTTTCCGGTGGACCCGACTTTACTTTTTCCCCGAGAGCTACACACCGAGTTTCCGGTGAAATCGTCCTACAGGAAGCCCAGTGGGCGTCTGTTAGCCCGCACCCGATTCATCGGAAAGTATACTATTTTTCCGATATACGCCGGCTATCTCACCCGAATCGATTCACCGGAAACCCGGTGTCGGAACACGTATCTGACCGACAGCCGATAATAATCCGACACAGAGAGCTAAGAAATATTATATTAACACACCCCGTTTCCGGTGAAATACCCTCAGAGATCGCATCAGGAGCGTATGGGATCGCGTTCCATATCTCGGCATCTATTACATATTTCTGTCACGATTGGCGTTTTCGCTCGCTGTAAACGCGATTTCACCGGAAACCCGGTGTGTCCGAACACCGTCGATCTCGTGGTAGTCGGGGACTACAACGTGTGCCGTGCCCGACTGTGCGTGATTCACACACGTCTGGTAATATCTGTGTTCGGAGGTCTGGATCGGGCACTTTCACCGGAAACCCGGTGTGTGTAGGAGACGTTTACCCGTCGCTCGGGTGGACGGCGCGTCGTCGCGTTCGGAACGGAAGGGGCGGGAATCGAACCACGCGGGGCCTCACGGCCGCCGTCGGACCGGAGGTCACGACGGTGCTCTGCCACTGAGCTACCCTTCCACCGCGTCACTGCCGACACGGCACCGTAGTCGTCGTCTCCGGGACGTATCGTTATGCGGCGTTTTCGCCTGTGGAACCGTTCGCGAGGAATAGTCTCACCCGAGTATCCACGTGCCGTCGGTTCCATCACCAGAATCGTCGCGTGTCGTACCCGGCGAATAACAATGGGAACCTCGGTCGAGCGTCCAGACGGGCCCATTCGATGGGCCTCACAGTTGCGTGACGTGCCACACAGCTGCGGAGCGATTCGCCACTGTCCAACTTGGGGGAGTCTGCCGGACCAGACCAGGCATCCGATGGTTCCCCGCTGTCGTCACCTCACGCGCCGGCACGTGTGCGAGTCACGTGCCATCGCCTCTTTCCCTGCGTTCGTCCGGCCACTCGCGACGTGTCACCGCAGCCGCCGACCCGTAGGAGGTCCTTACGCCTTGATCCACCGATACCGGCGGTTTCGGGGCGCTTTCCGGGACCTTACACGTGGGTATAAACGGTGTGTACCGCCGGCGGGCCGCTCGAATTTCACTTTCGGACGTTTCTGGCCGAAATTAGCCGACGGCAATCGGTCCGAACGGTCGAGGTACTTAAGCACGGGCGGGGCGGGATATCGGGTGACCCTGGACGGGACCCAGGGACGGGTAACAATGAGACGCAGTTCAGACCAGGCCAGTGAGTGGTGGAACGCGAAGACACGGTCTCTCCGTAGCGGACACCCGCCGCGGATAGAGGTATTTCTCCGGTCGTTCGCCCCGCCTATCGGCGTGCGCGAGCAACAGGAGGCGGTTCTGGAGCGACTAGCGGATCTGGAGCGCCAGGGCGTGGTGGAGACCGTCTCGGTCGACATCTGGGGGAAAGCCGTCTGTCCGGAGGGGCACTGTGGCGAAACCCACGCGGGTGAGCGCATCCTCGACCGGATCGACGAGTTCCGCGGCTGGGCGGCCGACGCGGAGGTGTCCGTCGAGTCGCCGTTCGAGGAGCGGTTCGTCACCTCGACGACGACAGACGAGCAGTTTCTGAAGATCGTCCTGCCACGGCTCTGTCTCGGCGTCTACGTCGACGACGACCTCCGACTCGTCCTCCCGTGCCAGCTCGAAGACGAGACGATCTCCGTCGAGTCGTTCCTCTCGGCGCTCGAATCCGCCCCGCGCGCCGAACGGATCGGAACCTCCGCCTGACCGTCGCGCCGGTCGCGGTGGACGTAGCCGAGCCATAACAAAGCCCGATTCGGCTGTAGGTTCGACCACTGATGTCTCGGCGTAGACACGACACGGAGCGGCGGCTACACGGGGCGAGCGGGCCATGAGTACCGAATCACCGTCCTGGGGCCGGCTGGGTAGAGCCGTCCGCGCGGTGCCGTTCGACCTCGTCCTCGTCGTGTCGCTCGTCCTGTTCGTCGCGACGAACCTAGGTGTCACGGCCGGCGATCCGCTCGTCCGTGCCCTGCTCGGCGTCCCGTTCCTGTTTTTCGCGCCGGGATACGTCCTCCTCGCGGCGCTCGTTCCCGACGCCGCACGTGCCGGCGAGTCACGGGTCACGCCCTCGACGTTCGGCGAACGCCTCTTGCTGGCGTTCGGCGCGAGCGTCACCCTGCTTCCGCTGTTCGCGCTCGTCGTCGCTGTCGCCGGTCCACTCTCCACGCCGCGGGTCGTGGCCAGCGTCGCGACCTTCGTCGTCCTCGGGACCGTCGTGGGCTGGATTCGCCGCCTGCGTCTCCCGGTGGAACGCCGGTACAGCGTCCCGACTGCCCGCTGGCTGTCCCGGGCCCGTGCGTTCCTGACCGGTGGCTCCGCACTCACAGTCGCGATCAACGTCACACTCGCGCTCAGCGTACTGCTCGGCCTCGGAGCCGGTGCGTACACCGTCGTGACACCCCAGCCCGACGCCCAGTACACCGAGTTCGCCCTGCTTACCGACAACGGGAGTTCGGAGTACGTCGGCGGTGACTATCCGACTACGCTCACGCGAGGGCAACCGGCTACCCTCACCGTCAGCGTCGAGAACCAGCGCCGCGAGGTCACCGGATACACCGTCGTCGCCGAACTCCAGCAGGTCCAGATCACCGACGACAACCGTATCCGCGTCCTCTCACAGTCGGAACGAAACCGGTTCTCCCGGACCGTCGGTCCCGGCCAGACGTGGTACCAGCCCCATCGGATTCGCCCACAGCAGGCTGGCACCAACCAGCGGCTCGTCTACTACCTCTATCGTGGGACCGCGCCGGACGACGCGTCCGCCGCGACTGCGGACCGGCACCTCCAGCTCTGGGTCAACGTCTCGACCGGGCTAGGAACCGCGAACGATACGTCCCAGCGCCGCTAGACCGAACAGCAGCACCGCGCCCGCACCGATCACGACGAGTGCCCACCGCACGGTCATCGGAACGTCACTGCCGGTTCGACTCGCGGGCGTCTCGGCCGTGGCAGTGTTCGCGACCGGCGGCCGTCCGCCGTTCCCGACCACGACCGTCCGACTTCGATTCCCGACCCGAACCGTGTAGGTCCCCGCCGCGTCGAACCGCTGGGTGAACGTCACTCGCCGGGACGCGTTGCGCCGAAGCCTGAACCGCTTCGCGTCGACGACGGTGTCGAACGTCCGGAGCCGGACGACTCCAGCCCCGTCCGCCCGACCGTCGTTCGTGACCGTGGCCCGTGCCGTCACCGACTCGCCGGGCGCGATCCGACCACTCGACAGCGACAGGTTCGAGACCACGAACGCCGGTCGTGGTCGCTCGACCTGGACGGTCGTCTCCGCGTCGTCCACGTCGACGGGCCACTCGCCTGGCCCCGGGAACGCGACCGGGATCTCCACGGTCCGGCGCTGACCCGCCTCGGCGAAGATCGTGTGATTCCGGAGGACGGTGTCGTTCCGCGTCTCGACCTCGAAGGTCCCCTCGCCGTCGCGGTGGCCCCGGTTCACGACTGTCGCACTGATCGTCCCGCTTCGGTTCGCGAACAGCCGCGACTGCTGGCTGAGGTTCGTGACGGTCAGTTCCGGTCGCGGGTAGCCGAAGGCGAGCGGGACCGTGCCCGACGTGGTGGCGTTCACTACCGCGTCCGACCCGTCCGGATATCCCGTGACGTTGGTGAGACGGTTCCACTTACCGCCGTAGTACGCGAGGACCTGGAGGTCGTCGCGCGTCACACCGTCGTCGCGCAGGTCGTCGCGTTCCGCGTCGAAGCTGTACGTCACCGTGAACGCACGACTGGGAGCTGTGGCAGTCGCGTTCACGTAGAGCAGCGGCCGGTCGAGCGTGGCCGGCGGCGACAGCTCGCCCCTCGCGGCCCGCGAGAGGTTCTCCAGCTCTCCGGCGACGGCGACGGAGAGATCGAACGTCGACGGCCCCCCGTAGGACTGGGCCGAGAGCCCGCGTAACTCGCCGTTGTCGACGCGTCCGACATCGCCCGGCGTCGCCACCCCAGCACTGCGTATCAGCCCCGTGTTCCGGAAGGTCACCCGGAACGTCGTCGCCGATTCCCGGGTCGCTTCGGCGGTCATGAACCCGAGCGGATTCTCGGCCGTGCCGTTCGATTGGTCCGCCTGTGCCGGCCGGGTACACTGCGAGCAGTCCCACCCGTTCGGTTCGCCACCGGTCGGCACAGCCGTCGCCGACCCCGGGAACAAGAGTCCGACGGTCAGCCAGAGTCCGACGAACACGAAGCTGCGTTTCCGTGGTGTCATGAGCGGCGATACTACGCCCGAGTTCGCCCCACCCGGGTATTGTTATGGCGTGCAAACTGAACCCGTGTTCACCGTCACCCCGTGATCGCCCGCCGTACCTGCCGGCGGACGGGTCCGAGTCCCGGCCGACCGTCCCACACCCAGACGCCCACCGCGAGGCTCAGCAGCAGGCTTTCGCCGGCCAGGTACAGCGTCCCGCGCGGCGTCGCCAGGAAGGCACCGAACCCGGCCACGAGGTCGCCCAGTTTCGCGATTCCGCCGGGTTCCACCCTCGGCGGTACCTCGACGAACGGGTACAGGAAAAACCCCAGCGCCGGCGACTCGCCGAGTAACACCGGGTAGAATACGTCGCCGGGGAGGTGCGAGAGGTAGCCGGCCGCGAACGCCACTCCGACCGCACCGCGGTCGACGGCCCGGGTCGCGATCAGCACGCTCACGATCACCGGGACGGCAAACGGGAGCGAGTGTCCGAGGGACCTGCCGGCGGGGAGAACCCCCAGCCACCACGCGAGCGGTTTGTCGATCAGGTCAGGGAGCTGTGAGCCGACGACCAGAGCGAGAGCGCCCACATCCGACGGCGGTCGGCGGCCGGTCGACCGGAGGGCCAGCGAGTACGCCACGTATCCGACGGCCGCGTGTTCCCACGGCCACATGCTATCGGCCCGCCGGCGCGGTGACGATCCGGTCACGCCGCACTCCGACACTGGGTGAGGGATCGTTTCGACGGCGTGGCTCGTCACGAGGGCGGACCGAAAAACGGGTCTTCATCGACTGAGGAGGGGAACGGCCCGCCCTTAGTAACACGGTGCATACCCGGGGTGCGGACACCCAACACTCAGGTGAAATCCACAGACCGACCGTAGCGAACGCGGAACGGACAGTTGGCCGGCGCTTCGCCGTTCCCACACCTCACCGCGCGGGTCCTTATACGATCGCGGGGCCGTAGTCGTCGCCGAACGCGAGGGAAGGGAACGGCTGAAACAAGTTCCCCATAACAATGCTCGCGTCGGCCTTCGAGGCGCAGGATGCACGTGTACAGGACGGCAATCGCGGCGGACGACCGGCACCCGTGGTAAGATGTACAGGAACCACACCATCGCGGTCGTCGTCCCCGCGTACAACGAGGCGGGGCTGGTCGGCGACGTGATCAGGACGGTCCCGGAGTACGTCGACCGCGTCTACGTCGTCGACGACGGGAGTACCGACGGCACGTGGACGGAGATCACCGCGGCCGCGACCGCGGTCGACGAGTCGACTGGGCCCACCGCGGCCGGTTTCGACGAACGCGTCGTCACGATCCGACACGAGCGGAACCGCGGCGTCGGCGGCGCGATCAAGACCGGCTACCTGCACGCACGCGAGGACGGCATCGACGTGACCGCGGTCATGGGCGGCGACGGACAGATGCGCCCCGAGGGGCTGGCCGCCGTGATCGACCCCATCGTCGAGGGACGGGCGGACTACGCCAAGGGGAACCGCCTGCACGACCCGAACACGGCGCGGGAGATGCCACGATTCCGTCTGCTCGGCAACCGGATACTGACGCTGTTGACGAAGATCGCCAGCGGCTACTGGGGGACGAGCGATCCGCAGAACGGCTACACGGCCATCTCGCTCGACGCGCTCGAAGCCGTCGAGGTCGAGGAGATGTACGAGTTCTACGGTTACTGTAACGACCTGCTGGTCAAGTTGAACGCCGAAGGCCTCCGGGTCGCCGACGTGCCCCGGGCGGCGGCCTACGACGACGAGGAGAGTCACATCTCGCTGTCGACGTACGTCCCCCGCGTCTCCACGATGTTGCTGACGAACTTCCTCGGCCGCCTCCGCGAGCAGTACCTCCGCGGTCCAGCCCATCCCGCGTGGCTCGCGTACGCTACCGGACTCCTCACGGGGACGGCTGGCGTCGGCCTGGCGCTCGCCGAAACGGTCGCCGACGACGGAACGACACGCAGTGTCGGCAACGCTCTCCTGCTGGCGGTCGTCGGCTGTCTCGCCTTCCTGCTGGGCGCGGTTCTCGAACGGGACCGGTTCGCCGACCGGACCGTCGTGGCCGACCCGCGGACCGTCGACGCCGACGAGCGGATCGAGGCCGACACGCCAACGACCGACGGCCACAAGCCCGAGGCCTCGGCGGACTGAGCGGGGGCCGTCTCCCGCGACGGCCACGAGTGGCCGCCAACGGCGACCGCGGACGAAGGCACGGCTTAGCCGTCGTTAGCGGGTCATAACCATATCCCCGCCACTGCTGGAAGCGACCGTGACGCGGCACTCATCTAGCCCCGGGTCTCCGACTCGCCGTCGGCTGTTACAGGCGCTCGCGGTCGGCACAGCGGGCGCACTCGCGGGCTGTTCGTTCCTCGACGCCGGGGAACAGACGCCCGGCCGGTCGCCACCGGCTGAAGTCACTCGGGACCCCGCGACCGGCCCGGCGGCTGGTGGCGTTCCGGCACGACTCGTGGCCGAGTACGACCGAACCGTCAACGTCGTCGAGGCCGGCGCCGACAACACCGGCTCGAAGCCCGTCGACGACGTCCTCCGGAGCGAGATCGACGACGACACGCTGCTGTACTTCCCGCGCGGTGAGTACCAGTTCGCCGAACCGGTCGAGCGTCCGTCCGTCTCGACCCTCGGCCTCGTCGGGGACCGCGCGCTCTTTCGCCCGCCGGAGGGGTTCGCGCAGGCACTGCTGGTGTTCGGCGTCGGCGGGACGGCGACCGACCTCCGGGTGCAGGGAATCGACTTCGACGTGACGGCCGACCGGACCGGCGCACGACCGCTGTACTGCGCCGTGGACGACGGCTTGCTCGTCCGCGACGTGACCGTCCAGGGACGACAGGACGTGGACCAGGACAGCGTGCGGTTCGACGTGACCAGCGAGGAGGGGACTGGTCGCGTCGAGAGCCTTCGGCTCCCTCACGGCGGCTCGACCGAGTTCCCGAACACCGGCATCTACGTCGGCGAGGACAGCGTCGGCGAACTCTCCTTCGTCGACTGCGAGGTCGGCGGCTGGCCGGACAACGGCCTCTACGCCTCCTCGGCGAGAGGCCCCGTCAGGGTTATCGGCGGCCACTACGCGAACAACGGTATCGCCAGCGTCCGCGTCAGCGGCGACAGCGTCGTGCGGAACGTCCGGGTCTCCTGCGACGCCACCCGCGAGGGGCTCGAGAACATGCGCGGCATTCGCCTCCGCAAGGGCGGTGACGTACTCGTCGACAACGTGCGGGTCGAGATCCGGTCGGTCACCGAGAGCGACGGCGCGATCACGATGGCCGAGTGGTTACAGTCGGCGACGGTCCGCAACTCCCGGCTCCGGACCGACGTGGACGACGTGCCGGCGATCAACGCGAAACAGCCGGGCGAGGAGGCCCGGCGGGCGACCGGCGCTGCGTCTCTCACCGTCGAGAACGTCCGCGTCGTCGGTGGGGCGGGCGGCGACGCCGCGATCACGGTCGCCGGCCGGGACGGCTGTCGCTTCGACCGGCTCTGTGTTCACCAGGGCGGTCGACAGCGCAACGGCATCCGGCTGACGAACTCGACGGGACACGTCCTGACCGACAGCACCGTCGACGTGACGGGCGATCCCCTCGTTCTCGACAACGCGACCGCCCGGCGTCGCGGCTTCGACACCGTCGCCGCGCTCTCCCGCTGTCTGTGAGGCTCGTTCTCGATGCTCGGCGAGGGTAGACGCCGATGGATTTAGTAGTACACACATCGTAGAGTACAACGAGTGATGCGGAGTAATACGACGGAACCCGAGGTCGTACGCGTCTCCCAGAAGGGGCAGGCGACCATTCCGAAGCCGCTCCGGGAGAAATTCGGGATCGAGACGCCGGGGGAGGTGTTCGTCTACGAGGCGGACGACCGCATCGTCATCGAGCCCGTCCCGTCGCTCGAGGAACTCCACGGCATCCACGCCGGCGAGGACGAACCCGGCGCGGTCACGGCGAAAGTGCGCGAGCTGAGAGCCGCGGAGAAGGAGCGCGAGGACGAGCGTGCCGAGGCGTTCCGACCGTCGACCGAGGAGTGAGATGCCGGGGTGGCACCGATGAGCGACGCCGTCGTGTTCGACACCGAAGCGATCATCGCGTTTCTCTACGACGAACCGGGACACGAACGGGTCGGCGAGCTACTGCCGGCGGTCGAATCCGGTGACGCACGTGGCCTGCTCGCGGGAGCCAACGCGAGCGAAGTGTACTACCTCGTGGCCCGGTTCGAGGGGACGGCCGACGACGAGCCGACGCCCGACTCCCGCCGCGCGGCCGACCGTGACCTGCGAACGCTCCGTCGTGCGGGCGTGAGCGTGGAACGTGCCGACTGGCAACTCGTCGGGGAGGTGAAAGCCGGCGGGCACATCTCGCTGGCCGACGCCGCCGCCGTCGCGCTGGCCGCGACCGAAGACGCGACGCTCGTCGTCGGCGGCGACGAAGACTTCGAGTCGCTCCCGGTCACGGTCGACGTCGAGCGGTTCCGCGACCACGGCGTGTGAGTCGGGGAGAGAGGGCTGTGGCGGAGACCAGTTCACCGCACCCGCTTGTAGAGCCGCGAAACCAGCGCCATCGGCCGGGTGCTGGCTTCCATGCTGTAGAACGTCACCAGCTCCGGCGCGAACTTCGCTTTGTAGTCGGCGATGCGCCGGTTGTTGGCGCCGACGAGGTCGTAGGTCTCCCGGCCGCGGTCTCGGGCCGCGCGCATGACGTGCCAGTCCAGCAGGTCGTTGACCGGCACGTCGGCGTCGGGTTTGACGCCCCCTTGCCAGCGGTAGATCGTGTCTCCGGACTCCAGCGTGATCAGCCCCCCAGCGAACGACCCGTCGAGACGGATCTCGTAGGGACGCAGGACCCCCTCCGGAAGCGCATCGTACAGGTCCCGGACGTACGCCGGAGTCACGAGATAGGTCTCGTTCTGTTGCTCGTGGCGCGCGATGACCTGCTCGATGATCCGGTCGATTGCGTCGTGGCCACTCTCACGGACTTCGACGTTGTCCGGCGGATCGCGGACGTTCCGTCGCGCGTCGCTACTGAACGAGTCCAGCAGTACGTCGGGCTCGGGCGTCAGATCGACGACGTAGGAGTGACGTGGAACCACCTCGAACCCCCGCCAGGCGAACTGACGGGGATCGTCGAATCGGGGCGCCGTCCGAACGTTGACGTAACTGGGTGCGAACCGGTCCCCGAGACACGACAGCGACGCGCCCAGAAACGAGCGTCGGCGTCGCTCGTGGGCCGCACGCGGCCCTCCGGAGCGGTCAAGCAGTACCGGACCGAGATACGGGATCTTGTGATCGGGGACGGGTGAGAACAACGTCGTCACCGGCCCGCGGGACCGCTCGAAGATCGGAAAGAGACCGACGGGGTGGTCGTCCTGATAGCCGACGAACGGGTGTACAGTCGCGTCGGATCGGTCGGCGAGGACCTGCAAACACTCGTACTGGTGAAAGGGCGTCGCGCCGGCGGAGCGGGCACAGAGGGAGTTCCAGCGGGCCGCCGGGACCGTCCGCGTGAGCCGCGTCCGGATGGTGCGGTCAGACGTCTTCGAGGTAGCCCAGGTTGGCGAGGTGCTGTTCGACGGTGTGGCTGTCGCGCTGTCGGATGTCTCGTGCATTGAATTCGGGGTAGGTCTGGCTGTCGAGCCGTTCGACCAGCGGGAGCGTCCGGCCGTCCATTCGCTCGCTGGGCGGAACGCCGAGCGTCGAGAGCACCGTCGGTGCCACGTCGAAGATGTGCGGGCGGTCCGCGGTCTCCATGGCCGCCGGTGTCACGTCCTCGCCCGCGGCGATCAGGACGCCCGTCCGCTTGTGGTTCCAGGGCTCACGCGGCGTATCGAACCGCTCGCCGCGGAGCGACCCCGCGAGAAAGTGTTCGAACCCCGCGGGCACGACGACGATGTCCGGCGCGGCTTCGAGATAGGGGCCCTCGTACACGTCTTCACGCGGCCGCACGGCCTGAAACACCGGCCGCCCCTGTGGCGTCTCGACGGCCGACAGCGCCTCGATCAACTCGTCGCGAACCCGGTCGTAGTCGGCAGGGTCGACGACCCCCTCGGGTTCTCGGCCGGCGAGGTTGATCCGGACGCCCAGTTCGATTCGCGACCGCATGTACGCCGTCGAGGCCGGGAAGTCGACCCGCTCGGTGCCGGCCCTGATCGCGTCGGTCGGGGCGAGTGCGGTGACGGCGTCGGCCAGCCCGAGCGGTTCCAGCACGCGCTGGACGCGCTGACTGGTGACCCCGACGCGAGCGGCCGCCGAGGCCAGCCGTTCGAGCGTGGTCGGGTCACGCTCGTCCGGTTCGTCGCCGTTGCGGAGCTGGTTGCGCGCGATGGCGTCCCAGGACGGCATCCCCTCGCCGCCGGCCGTGGCGGTCACGTCCCCGCGCTCCCGCAGGAAGTCGTTGACGCGGAACTCGTAGCCCCCGTACTCACCGATCCCGTGGTCGCTGACGACGAACACGTTCCGCGGGTCGCAGGTCTCCAGCACCCGGCCGACGGCGTCGTCGACGGCGGCGTAGACTCGCTCGACGGCTTCCTGGTCGCCGGGGCGTTCGTGAAACACCGTATCCGTCACCTGGAACTGGAGGAAGCCGAAGTCCGGTTCGTGTTCCGCGACCAGGTTCTCGAAGACCCGGCCGCGGGACCTCGCGAGTCGCTCGAACGCGCTCACCTGCTCGTCCCGGGACGCCTCGCTGGCCTTCGGCGGGTAGATCTCGTACTCCGCTGCGTCGGCCGCTGTGAGGGCATCGTCGGGGACACAGGTCGGGTCCTCGGGCGCGACGTAACCCGGGACGACCGCGCCGTCGATAGGCCGTGGCGGATGTGTGACGGGGACGTTGACGACGACCGACTCGCCGCCTTCGCGGTCCAGCAGTTCCCAGAGGGCGAACTCGTCGACGTCCGACCGGTCGACGACCGTCCAGTCGTACCCCTCGAAGGTGAGAAAGCCGTAGACGCCGTGCTTGCCTGGATTGACACCGGTGTAGATCGAGGGCCAGGCACTGGGCGTCCACGGCGGTAACTGTGACGTGAGTCCGCCGGTGTACCCCCGTCTGCACAGCGACGCCAGCGCCGGAACCACCCCGTCGTCGAGTAGCGGTTCCAGCACCGGCAGACAGGCGCCATCCAGACCCAGCAACAACGTCCGCATCCCTGACGAACGGCCTGCTGTCATCGGTCTCCCTTGTGCCACCGCCGGTATTGTTATGGGATGTTTTGTCAGACCTGCACGGCGAGGTCACCGCGAGGCGGTCCGATAAGACACACTTACCACCCGTATTTCAGCGGGGACGTGTGCCGCCGAATCGGTGGCTCGGGGACTGCGGCACGCCACGGCGACGACCGCGCGGTAGCCGGAACCTACTCGTGCTGGCGACTAGCCCGCAAGTACCTCGACACCGAGGCGGGCCCATCGTTAGCGAACTGTGGTGTAGACGAGGCGTTGTGGCCCCGTACTGGTCAGAACCATTATGTATTTACTATCTGCCTACCCGGACATGGCACGTCGCCAAGACGACAGTGATTGTCGGAAAGAACGGCTTATCGAGAGACGGTCGCTGCTGAAGGCAGTCGGCGGCACGACCGCGGCCCTCGGAGCGTCGGGTCTCCTCGGGGCCGCCGGTGCCCAGGAAGGGAGCCAACAGGGCAGTCAGGGGAGCGAGGTCGACTTCACGGACACCACCGTCGACCTGGGCCAGGAAGGGCTCAGCGACGGTGACCTGATCGACCCCTATCTCGACGACCACCTCTCGTCGGGCACGCTGGTCAAGATCCCGGCCGGGGAGTACGCCTTCGAGGGCGAAGGCCTCGCCGGCGACTACGAGAACGCGGCGCTGGTCGGCTCGACGAAAGGCGTCGTGTTCAACCGGCCCGAACCCGAGGAACTCGTCCGACCGGACATCTTCGCCGAGAGCGGGACGGTTCGGCTGGAGAACATCACGGTCAAAGGCAAGAAGGGACAGGAGCAGTCCCGCTGGCGCGTCGGCGCGGCTCGGGACGCCCGCATGGAGTGTATCAACGTCAACATGCCCGACGGGACCGTCGATGGCTCCGACTCTACGGGCCTGTACGCCGGAACCGACCACGCGGGCACGCTGTGGATCCGCAACTGTTACTTCTCGATGTTCGGGAACGTGGCCTGCTACGTCTCCGACCCCTACAAGGGCGAGAACGGCCCCGTCATCGTCGAGAACTGCGACTTCGTGAACACCGGGATGGCCGCCGTGCGCTTCGCCTCCGACGGGAGCGTCATGCGCGACTGCTACTTCGAGGCGACCGAACGCGCCCCCGCCGGCAACACCGGCTGGAACCAGCGCGGCATCAAGATCGACGACGCCGGCACCGACGTGGTCATCGAGGACACCGACTTCAACTGGTCGGACACCGGCGCGATGGCGATCAAGTTCGACGAGGACGGCCAGGGCGGCGGCGGCGTCCTCCGGAATCTCCGGGTCTACAACGACGGCGGCACCACCTTCTCCGTCGAGTGGGACATCGAAGGCCACTGGTCGGGCGAGAACATCCACCTCTCCGGCGACGCCGACCACTACGCACCCGACCACTTCCAGACGGTGACCGGAAGCCAGGCCGAGCGCCCCGACACGGAGTACTCGATCTGGAAACCCATCGGCGCGAACGTCGAACCGAGCGGCCCCGGCGCGGGTGCCGGTTCCGGTTCGAGTGACGGCGGGAGCGGCGACGAGGGCGGTAACGACGACGAAAGCGGAGACGACGAGGACAGTCAGGAACCGCTCGACCACGAACTCGTCTTGCAGGCGAGCGACGACAACCCCGACAAGAACTGCAACGTCCGGTTCACGACGAGCGGGCCGATCCAGTTCGCCGACGAAGCCGAACCCAACACCGACGAGATCACCGAGAACGACGACGGGACCTTCACCGCGACGAGCATCCGGATGAACCCCGGCGCGCTCGACTCGTACACCTTCGACGGCGAGATCGAGAGCTTCGAGATCTCCAGCGGCTACGACGTGACCGTCGAACTGGACGGCGAGGAGACGACCTTCGCCGAGATCATCGGTGACGGCGACGCTGGGAACGGACCCGGCGACGGGAGCGAGTCCGGCGGTTCCGGTGACTCCGGCAACGGGAAGGATAGCTCCGAGGGCAATGGCGGTAACGGCGGCAACGCCGACCCGCGCCAGAAGATCCTCGTCATCGACGGCACCGGTGACGCCGAGGAGATCGCCAAGTACGAGTTCAGCGTGAGCGGCACGGCGACGCGTGACGCCGGCCGGTCGATGACCGTCGACGGTGGCCTCCCCTGGGACCGCATGACCGACCACGTCAGCGACGGCACCGTCGTCGGCGTCGTCGGGAACGGCAAAGACGCCTTCCGTTTCACCGGCAGTCTGGAAGGGATCAGCGTCGATGGCAACGCCGGCGTGAAGATTCTGGAGGCCTGAACATGAGCGAGTCCGAAACCGTCGACTGGCGCTCCATGCCGGCCGATCCAGACCCGGACGACCTCGGGTACGACCCGCTCGAACTCGACATCACCGAGTCCTCTGCGGACGGCGGCCACTACGTCATCCTCCCCCACGACGAGGAGTTCCTCCGTGACGACGCCTTCATCGTGGCCGACTCCGACGCCGTCGTCTCGCTCGACGACCGGAACTGAGCGACCTCGCCAGCCCGTGCCCCGCTGACGGTCGGCTGCTACGTTGGCTTCTGTGGGCTATTTTTCGCTGGTCCGGCACTCACACGCCCGGTAAGCGTGCAAAAACAAAGTAGATACGAGGGTGACTGAGCCGACAGCCGGGCAGTCGGGCGACACGGCGTCTCCCGGCGGGTTCCGTCGGCGCATCGACCCGGCGGCGCTCACCCGGAGTCGACAACTATGAGCTACGACCACTACCTCGATCAGCGAAAACTGATACTGACCGTGGCGACGACGGGCGGCGTACACGGCAAAGACGCCAATCCCAACCTCCCGGAACAGCCCACGGAGATCGCGAGACAGGTCAGGGAGTGTGAGAAACTGGGGGCTGCCATCGTCCACGTCCACGGTCGCGACGAACACGGCGAGAACGATCCGGAACGGCTCCAGGCCGTCAACGACGCCATCCGCGACCGCTGTGACGACATCATCATCCAGAACACCACCGGCGGCCAGAGCCCCTACGAGAACCGCGTGGCCGGTATCCGGACCGATCCGCCGCCCGAGATGGCCAGCCTCGACATGGGTCCGTTCAACCGCGGCCAGCACATCATCACCGAACACACCCGGAACAATATCGAATCGCTGGCCCGCGAGATGCAAGACAAAGGCATCAAGCCCGAACTGGAGGTGTTCAACAACGGCCACCTCAACGAGACCTACCGCCTCATCGAGAAGGACATCCTCGACCCACCGTACTACATCAACGTCATCCTCGGCCCCGGGACCTTCACCGTGCCGCGACCGAAGAACCTCCTCAACATGGTCGAGAACCTCCCCGCCGAGAGCCAGTTCAACGTCCTCGCGACCGGCCCCCACCAGCTCCCGCTGACGACGATGGGTGCCCTCCTCGGCGGACACGTCCGCGTCGGCATGGAGGACAACCTCTACTTCGAGCGCGGCGAACCGGCCCAGAGCAACGCCCAGCTCGTCGAACGGTCCGTCGAGATCATCGACCACCTCGACCGCGACCTCGCGACGCCCGACGAGGCCCGCGAGATGCTCGGGATGGAGTAATTTGGAGGGGGTCGGCGATTCCGCGACGCGCCGGTAGCAGTGTGTTACTGCGTCAAAGACCTACATAACATTGTATCGGTCGACAACAGACCAACCTATGACGTGTCCGTATCTGGAGTACCGTCGCTCGGACGGCGACATGGAGTTCGACCACGAACGACCCTACTGCGGCGTCACCGAGGAGTTCGTCTCCCCGATGAAAGCCGACATCTGTAACGACCGCTTCGAGTTCGACCACGAGTGCGACTGCGAGCTGTACAAGGAACACGTCGAAGAGGTCGTCGGGGAAGCGCCGGCTGACGACGATTGAGAGAGTTACGATACCCACACCGGATTTCGAGTTAAATGTCCAGCTAGAGGGGCTAAACGGGCTTGTTAGATCGAAATCCGTTGTCCCGAAAGCTTTGCTGTAGCAACTGCGGTTGGATTACAAACAGGAACTGGGTTCCGGTCAGCTTCGCGAATGCATTCTGGACACCGTTTCCGCATCCCACATCAATCGATGTTCCTTGTACGACCCCGTGCCTTTCCCCCCGTGATTGGAGCGGTTTTCAGTCACTTCCAGAAATGCCAACTCCTTGAGTAACTGCCGTACACGGTCTTTCGTGAGCGTGTCCACGCCTTCTTTTCGACAAACCCGCTCGTACGCGTCGATAATTTGTGTCGTCCGGAACCACTGTCGTTCCTTGTTCTGTTTCGTGAGTGCGGCCAACCCGTTGAGGACGTGTCTAGAGTGACTCGGTAAACCAGAAACCAAGTCACGGAGACGCTCAGCCTCAGCGGACGCACGAACTTCGAGGAGATGCTCTTCACGGACCATATCTGCGCCGTTGTTTTTCGCGTAGTCGCCCGCGTATCGCAGCAATCGCATCGCCTTCCGTGCATCGCCGTGCTCTTTGGCCCCGAGTGCCGCCGCTCTCGGGATCACTCCATCTTCCAATGTTCCAGCTTTGAATGCGTCAGTTCTGTTTGCCAATATTTCACGGAGTTGTGTAGCATCGTACGGGTCAAAGACGTATTCAGTATGCCCAAACGAGCTTTTCGTCCGCTCGCTCATCTGATCCCGGTAATTTATTTTGTTCGAGATGGCGATGACACCGATAGGTGTGCTGACTGAGCCGGATTCGGCCGCTCGCGATAGTATCATAAGTATATCATCATTCTTGAGCCGATCAATCTCGTCGAGAATGAAGACTGCAGCATCGTATTGTGCATCCAGAACAGTCCACAACCGATTGAAATACTCGTTTTCGGAGATTCCACGTTCCGGGAACGTTACAGAACTATCGGCAGGAGTGATCTGCTCACCCAGTTGTTGCAACGTGTCTGAATTCCCTTTCGCCTGGGAGCAGTTCGCATAGCCGGTCGCCAATGCGTTGCCTCGACGCGTCGCTTCCCGTTTACTTCGCTGTACTACGTGCTTGGCGACGAGCGATTTACCTGAACCGGTCTTCCCATAGATCATCACGGAATTCGGTGGTGCACCGGATACGGCTGGTCCGATCTCGCCCGCTATCATCCGAATTTGTTCATCTCGACCCACGATCCGGTCCTCTGTGGGTAAGTGATCGATGGTCACGAGTTCCCGACGTTCGAAGATGCGATCTCCTCCGGAGGGCTCTACGGACTCGAAGAGTGGATCCGGTTCACGATCGAAACCGTCGTCAGCGGGCATGAGGTTAGTTGCAACCGCCTATCTTAAGTATATTTGGACTGGATTTCGAGTTATATCCGACGTTTCGTGTGTCTCAGTCTTCCGAATGTTGGATTAGAAGTGTATACTCGAACCTACTCACACACACCTAGTTTCGAGTTAAGATGTGATCAGTCGGGAACGGAATTATGTCTCTCAGAGGGACACCGAGTTTCGAGTTATATTCAGTAGATAGATGCAGGCACTACAGAATTTGCTGCATCTATCAAGAGTTCCGGATTTGCATTCTCTATAATTCTATCTAGACTAGAGGTATCTATACTAGAGAGTAGACACCTAGTTTCGAGTTAAAAATTACTTGTTTTACCGAGGGAACGCATTTCAGCCACTCTCCTGCCATTCAACTACCCTCGTTTTCCCTATAACTCGAAACTAGGTGTGTGTCTCCCCTCACGGAATGGTGGTTGCACTATTGACATTCGATAGACAAAACGCGAGTATACGTCCCGTATCCCAGATAACGCGCCCATACTTTTCTCGGAACACGGGGACGGCCGTCACATGAAAGCCGTCGTACTCGCGGCCGGGGAAGGCACGCGGCTCCGCCCGTTGACCGAAGACAAACCGAAGGGCATGGTCGAGGTCGACGGCCGGCCGATCCTGACCCACTGTTTCGAGCGGCTCGTCGACCTGGACGCCGACGAGCTCCTCGTGGTCGTGGGCTACCGGAAGGAGGACATCATCAGCTACTACGGCGACGAGTTCCGCGGCGTCCCGATCACCTACGCCCACCAGCGCCGCCAGCAGGGGCTCGCCCACGCCCTCCTCACGGTCGAGGAGGAGATCGACGACGACTTCATGCTGATGATGGGCGACAACGTCTTCGACGCGAACCTCCGGGACGCCGTGCGCCGCCAGCAGGAAGACCGCGCCGACGCCGCGTTCCTGGTCGAGGAGGTTCCCCGCGAGGAGGCCAGCCGGTACGGCGTCTGTGACACCAACGATTACGGCGAGATCGTCGAGGTCGTCGAGAAACCCGACGCGCCGCCCTCGAACCTCGTGATGACGGGATTCTACACGTTCACGCCGGCTATCTTCCACGCCTGCCACCTGGTCCAGCCCTCGGACCGCGGCGAGTACGAAATCACCGACGCGGTGAACCTCCTGCTCCAGAGCGGCCGGACCATCGACGCCATTCCCCTCGAAGGGTGGCGGCTGGACATCGGCTACCCCGAAGATCGCGAGGAGGCAGAACAGCGACTCCGGGCCGACCAGCCGGAAATTAGCCAGTAATCGCACACTGACCGAACACATGAGCCAGCAACTCGACCCCACCGAGGCCGCGACCGATCCCGACCCGACTATCGAACACCAGGCCGAGGGCGAGACCTACCGCATCCGCCGCATAGTGCCCGAAGACGTGGACGGATATCTCGACCTCCATCGCGACACCGAACTCGAACTCGGCGGCAGTCGCGAGTGGTTCGCCTGGAAGTTCGAGGGCCAGCCGTATCTCGTCCACACGCCGGTATTCGTGGCCGACCACGAGGGCGACGTGGTCGGGGCACGGCCGTTCGTCCCCTTCCGACTCCGGGTGGGTCCCCGAACGATGATCGGTTTGCAGACCGCCGACACCGTGGTCCACCCCGACCACCGCGGACGCGGCCTGCTCTCGCGGATGAACGACCTCGCGTTCGCCTACTACCGGCGGCGCGAACCGGAACTGCTGTTCGCGATCCCCAACGCCAGGTCACGGCCGGCCTATCTCGACATGGGCGCGCGGACGGTCGGGCCGATCCGAACGTGGCTCCGGATCGAACGACCGTCGACGTACCTCGACGAGAAACTCGGTTCCTGGGCCCCCGACGGCACGGCGTCCGTCCTCGACGGGCTCAGCGGCGGCTACCACCGCCTTCAGGACCGACGACGGAACGGCCACGACCGTGCCGACATCGCGGTCGAACGACAGCCCGGCGTCCCGACCGAGACGCTGGCCGATATCGCCGCCCTCCCCCAGCCCGACGTGATCCACGTCCGCCGTGACCGGGCGTTCTACGACTGGCGCTTCGAGAATCCCAACTGGGAGTACGACGGCTACATCGCACGCCGGGACGGCGATCCCGTCGCCGGTCTCGTCGCGGGCACCCGTCAGTTCGCGGAACGGACCGAAACCAGGATCGCGGACGTGGTGCCGCTGGCGGGCGAGACGCGGCGTCCTGCGGTGGCCGCGCTATTCGAGCGATTGCTCCGGACTCACCCAGAGACCGACGTGTTCGCGGTCGCCGGGTCGGGGCTCCCGGCCGACCTGCTCCGGTCGTTCGGCTTCCAGCCCGACGACGGGCTGGCCCTCTCGTCGCTCGCGAACTCGACCGTTCTCATCACGATGCCGCTCACACCCGAGGACGCCCCCGATCCCTGGACCGTCGAGGGCCGGGACATCGCCGACCCGGACAGCTGGGATCTGCCGTTCTGTGAACACAACACCGGTTGATCCACCACGCCTCCGGTCCGGTTCGACTACTCCGGCTTCGATCCGTCGGTCGCGACCGCTTCCCTCGCAGTCTCCCCAGCCCCTCGCGCCTCGGCGGCGACCTGCCCCATCGTTCGGACGCGTAGATCGGAACGGGCTCGAACCCGTGCGAGGTGTTCGAAGATCGCTTCCATCCGCGCCACGTCCCGCGGCGTGACGAGGTTGTTCGGGTGCAGCCACATGTGGAACACCCCGTCGGTCGCCGCCGCCTCGTCGATGCCGCGTCTGGCCAGTATCGCGACCGGATCACCGACGACCGCTTCGGCGAGCGAGCGGGCCGGCCCCTCGACGGAGAACAGGAACAGCGAGGCCGGCAGATCGACCAGCCCGAGCGAGTCCTGGCGTGGCTCGACCAGCGGCGGGGCGGTAGTGCCGACTGCGGCCCGCAAGAGCCGACCCACAGCCCCGTAGCCGTCCGCCCGGGCCGTCGGTGCCTGCCCCCGGTAGCAGGTGATACCGTGATCGGCGAGCGCCTGCAGATTGCCGACGTTGTTCCGCGGGAACACGAACGACCGCGGCCGCCGGTCGAGCCCCCACTCGCGAGCCGCCTCGACGGCCGCCGACAGCTCCGCGTCGGCCAGCCGCGCAGTGGTCCCGTCCGCACCCAACTCGACGTGTGAGAACGTGTGCAGTCCGATCTCGTGATCCGCGTCGGCCGCCTCGATTCGGTCGATCAGTCCGTCCCCGAACCGCAACGATGGCGGCATGCGGTCGTCGCCGCGCTCGTGATCGAACCACCCCGGCGGTGCGGGGTGGTCGGCGTGGTGGCCGGCACACTCGTCCAGGAACAGGTGGCCGACCACGGCCCACGTCGCCGGGACGCGATACTCGTCACACAGGTCGAGCAGGGTTCGCCAGCCGCGCCGTGCGCTGGTGAGACGGTCGCGGGGCGGCTCCGCGAAGTCGTGAAATCCCCAGCCGAGTTCCGCGTCGACGGAGAGGACGACGGTCCCCATTGTCCCCAGTGCTACCGTAGCCGGCCACTTCGTTACGGTCGGAAAAACCGTGATACGCGGAAAATACCGTTTACCTTCCGGCTGTGTTCCGGCGGCACCCCGGCTACCGGGGAGACGCGTGTCTCGGGTTCGGTCTCCCCCTGGAGTGCCAGCGGTCGCGGGCGGTCCGACGGACCAGTAGCGCCCCGACGTGACCGCGGCCGGGACAGGTGCGGTATAACAAAACCGTTACCCGTGGTAAGCCACGGCTCACCGGGGGCGTGCCGGGCCGGTGACGGCACCGTCGCGGGACCGAGTGCCCCCGGGGGTGAGAACGTGACCGAGACACGGATCGGCCAGCACTGTGAGATCGCATCGTCGGTCGAGTTCCTGTCGCCGGGCGCGGACGAACGCGCGCCCCGGATCGGCGACGGCGCGACCATCAGATCGGGGACCGTCGTCTATCCCGACGTGTGGATCGGTCGAAACTTTACGACCGGCCACAACGCAATCGTGCGGGAGGACACGACCGTGGGCGACGACGTGATCCTCGGGACCAACGCCGTCCTCGACGGCACCTGCACCGTCGGCGACGCCGTGAGCATGCAGACCGGCGTCTACGTGCCCCCCGAGACGACGGTCGGCGAGGGCGTCTTCCTCGGCCCCCACGCCGTGCTGACCAACGATCCCTACCCCCTCAGGACGGACGTGGAACTGACCGGTCCGACGATCTCGGCACACGCCTCGATCGGCGCGAACGCCACGATCCTCCCGGACGTGACCGTCGGTGAGCGGGCCTTCGTCGCCGCCGGCGCGGTCGTCACCGAGGACGTGCCGCCGGAGACGCTCGCCGCCGGCGTCCCCGCCGAACACTACCCGCTTCCGGAGGAGCTGGAGGGCGAAAACGAGCGTTGAAAGTCGAGAAGATCCAGACCCCGATCAGTTCGAGACCGACACGTCCTGCGTGGCCTCGGCACGGTCGGCCGCGGCGTCACGGATCGCTTCCATCAGCCGGATCGTCCAGCCGGCCTCCGCCAGCGGAACGGGTGGCTCGCGGTCGCCGGTGAGTGCCAGCGCCTCGGCCTCGAACTGGTAGGCGTGGGCGTCGAGTTCCGTCTTCGTCTCCCAGTCGTCGTTGCGGCGGCGTGCGATCACGCGCCGGAGGTTCGCCACGTTGCCGCCGAGCCGGGCGAGCGCACGGTCCACGTTACTCCGGGCGCGAGCGATTGCGGAGGCCGAATAGTCCCGATCCAGGGTCACCAGCGTCTGTGCGATCAGATCGGCGATCAACACGCCGTCCTCGCCGTGGACGGTGACGCTCTTGTCGGGCACGCGACCGGGCGTCAGCGTCGCGCTACAGAGCAGGTCCTCCCGACTGCAGTACTGGACCTTCGCCCCGTCGTAGGTGAACGGACGCTCGTACTCGTTGCGGCAGTGCGTGACCACCTGCACGTCGTCCTCGGCGCGGGGATACCCGCCCACGCGGAGCAACAGGTAGAGTGGGTGTGGCAGTCCCTCCTCGAACTCGCCGCCGGGGAGGTCGAATGCCCACTCGCCACGGCGCACGTCGTCGGGATAGGTCTGTCCGGTGTATCGGACGTCGACGGCCCGTACCTCGCCCACCGCGTCCCCCTGGAGCGCCGTCGTCAGTTCCCGCATCGCCGGGTCGAAGACGTGGTTGTGGACCGCCGAGACGTGGACGCCGTGTTCGCGTGCGGTCTCGGCGAGCTGTTCGTACTCCTCGGCCGTTTCGGTGATCGGTTTCTGGATCAACACCGGAATCCCGGCTTCGATGGCCTTCGTCGCCAGTTCCAGATGCGTGCCGACCGGCGTACAGAGGTGTACCCAGTCGAGGTCGGCCTCGGCGAACATCGTCTCTGCGTCCGTGTAGCCGGTGACTCCGTACTCCGCGGCGACCGCCCGAACGCGGTCGGCGTCGATGTCGCAGAAGGCTGCGAGCGTCGTCACGGGTAGTTCGTCGAGCCCGTCGAGGTGGTTGTCCGAAACCGTCCCGCCGCCGACGACGGCTGTGCGTAGGGACATGCGCGTGGCTCGGGTGCCCGGCCCTCATTGTTATTGCCGGCCAACACTCGATAAGCACCCGCAACCGAGTGTGAGCGCCCGACGGCGACAGCTCGACGCGAACCGGCGGAATCGGCCCTCAGCTCGACGGTGCCGTCAGCCGCCGCTCCTCGCGGTCCCGCTCCACCGTGTCCGGGTCGAGGATCAGGTCACGGAGGTACGCACCCACGTCGGGTTCGTCCGCGATCAACTCGCGTCGACGGCGTTGCCAGTCGGTCTCCTCGCCCCGGATCAGTTCGCGGGCTCTCGCCAGCGCCCGGCCTTCGTCACGGAACGAGTAGAGCAAACCCCGCCGCTCCAGGTCCTCGAAGTTGTGCATCTCGTGAGTGCCGACCTTCGAGTTGACCCGGATCACCGGCGTCCCCAGCAGTGCGGCCTCCGTCGCCATCGTCTGGGAGTCGCCCGCGTAGAGGTCCGCGAAGTAGAGCAGGTCGTGGATCAGGTGGGGCGGCACCGCCAGTTCGTACTCGGCGAACTCGGAGGGCAACTCGGCCTCGCTCGTGACGTACACCGTGCCGTATTCGGAGAGAGCGTCGACCAGTTCGCGCTTGCCCGCGGTGGACCAGCCCCCACCGCCCACGTCGTGGTAGGCCTCCCACGCCGCAAAGCGGAGGACGAAGTACGACTCGTCGGTCGCGACGCCGTGGCGCTCCAGCCGCTCGCGGTCCGGCTCGAACCGGTCGGGGTGCAGGTAGGTCAGCTCCTGAAAGCCGAGCGTGTGATTCCGGCCCCCGGTCAGGCCCGTCTCGAACCCCTCCGGGGCACAGAGGTCGTCGACGAACGGGAGCATCAGTCCGCGATAACAGGCCCGAAGGAACCGCGAGGGGATGACGGTATCCCGGAGCATCACGGTCCGAGCGCCGAGCAGTTTCGCGACGTAGATCGCCGGCGGGTTGGGGCGGGCGACCACCACGTCCGGATCGAACGACCGCGCGATGCGGTAGAGCCGGACGCCCTTGACGCCCATCTCTGCCGCCGTCGCGAGCAGGCCGCCGCCCTCGGTCGAGAGACACTCGTGTGGGATGTCGTAGGCGTCCAGCAATTCCGTCGTGATCTCCTTGTCCCGCGAGGTGACCAGCGTCTCGTGGCCCCGTCCCTCCAGATCCCGAACGAGCGGCCGAAACAGGTGTACCTGTGCCGGGTGGTTGATGTCGAACAGCACCCGTCGTCGTTCCCCGGTCATGGGGCAACCGACCGTTCCACTCGCCTAAGTTATCGTGGGATTATGACCCACCCGGCCGTGACGGCCGGCGTCGACGGCCCATCGCCGGGCCCCGGATCACGAGGAGAGTGTAGGCCCCGGATTGCGAGCGACGGCCTCGACGCCCGCCCGCAGTGACCTCTCTGTCGCTGGATCGTTTCACCGGTCACCGCGCTCTTACCGCCGGACAGGGCGGGCATAACTAAGCCGCCAGCGTGGTCAGCGGGGAACGAACGACGGACCGGGATCGACGCCGGCGCGATCTTCGCCCGCTGTCGCCGCCGTCGCCGTCCGGTCACCGCTCCCACCAACGGAGGCCCATCCCGATGTCCCGAGACGCCGATTTCACCTATCCGACGTACGGCCGCCTCCTCGACGCGGGACTGGCGGCCGACTACGAGTTCCTCACGGTCCGAGAGTACCTCGCTCGGCGCGCCGACACGACCGGGACCGTATCGCCCCCGGAACGAACCAGTGACCGGCCGGCGAACCCCACGCCGGACGGCGGAACCGGACTCCCAGACCGGTTCGCCGTCCTGCGCCACGACGTGGATCGGAAGCCGCGCAACGCCCTCGCGATGGCCCGCATCGAGGCCGAACGCGGCGTGACGAGTACCTACTACGTCAGGACCATCGACAAGACCTTCCGCCCGGACGTGATCGAGCGCATCGCCGCGCTCGGCCACGAGGTCGGCTATCACTACGAGGACCTCGACCGGGCCGACGGCGACCCCCGGGCAGCACTCGCCTCCTTCGAGCGGGAACTCGACCGCCTCCGGTCGCTCGTCGACGTGGCGACCGTCTGTATGCACGGCAATCCCCTCTCGCCCCACGACAACCGCGACATCTGGGACCACGCCGACTTCGACCGGTTCGACCTGCTGGGCGAGGCGTACCTCTCGATGGACTTCACCGACGTAACCTACTTCTCCGACACCGGCCGCACCTGGCGGGACGGCGACCTCAAGATCAAAGACCACACCATGGGCGAGGGGGACAAACGAGTCCAGGTCGACACGACGCCGGAACTGACCGGGCTCCTGCTCTCCGGACGGATCGACCGCGTCTGCCTGCTCTCACACCCCAATCGCTGGGCCGGGAGTCGCCCCGAGTGGCTCGTCGAGGGGGCCAAAGATGCGGCGATCAACGCCGTCAAACGCGGCCTCTCACTGGTCAGTTCATGAGCTGGCTGGACGGGACCGTCGCCGACGACGCCGCCTTCGCGCTCTGTCTCTCCCACGACGTGGACCGTCCGTACAAGACCTACCAGTCGCTGTACTACGCGCTGGCCGAACGGGACCCGCGACACCTGCTCGACCTCCTGCCGGGCCGCAACCCCTACTGGACCTTCGAGCGCGTGATGGAGATCGAATCGAGTCACGGGGTCCGGTCGAGCTGGTACTTCCTCGACGAGCAGTCGCTGTTCCGTGACCGTCCGACCGCGGACCTGGCCGATCCGTCTGCCTGGCGGCTCTACGCGGGTCGCTACTCGCTGTCGGACGACGCCGTGCGCGACGTGATCCGGAAACTCGACCGCAACGGGTGGGAGGTCGGCCTCCACGGCTCCTTCGAGTCCTACCGGGACGCGGCGATGCTCGCCGCCGAGAAGTCCCGTATCGAGGAGATTCTGGGCCACGGCATCCGCGGCGGCCGACAGCACTACCTGAACTGCGAGCGCCCCGACACCTGGATCCGCCAGCGCGCCGTGGGACTGCGCTACGACGCGACGCCGGGGTCCCGGGACACGTACGGCTTCCGGGACCGGTACGAGCCGTTCCGCCCGTTCGACGACGCCTTCGTCGTCTTCCCCGTGACACTCATGGAACAGACCCTTCCCGACCCAGAGACCGAGTGGGACCGCGCCTGGAGCGTCTGTGAGTCACTCCTGCGCGAGGCCCGCGAGAACGAGGCGGCGATGTCGGTCCTGTGGCACCCGCGGTACTTCAGCGACGACTACGCCGGCTACGAACGACTCTATCGGCGGCTGATCGAGCGAGCGCTCGACATGGGTGCCTGGGTCGGCCCCCTCGGCGACCTCTACGCGAGCATGGATCACCCGACGGCGGCCGACCTGCAATCGACGCCACAGCGGCAGTAACCTGACCGCCGAGCAATCGGCGGGCGGTCACCCCGTAGGGCCAGTAGGCCGTTGATAACAAAGGTGTGACTCCGCGATTCGTCGGCAGATTCAGCGATGCGAGTCGAACCCATCGAGATCGACGAGTGGGAGTCGGTCCTCCCCGACGCGGGCTTCGAGGTGTTCCACGCGCCGGCCGCGCTCGAAGTACTCGGCGAACACGTGGACGGCGACCTCCGGCTGTTCGCGGGGTACAAGGGCGATCAACCGGTCGGCCTGATGCCGGTCGTGGTCGCCGAGCGGCTGTTCAGCACGCTCGTGTTCTCGCCGCCGCCCGGCATGAGCGTCCCACGGCTCGGCCCCGTCTTGATGCCACAGAGTCCGAAACGCCGCAAACAGGAGAAGGTGAACCGGCGGTTCACCGAGGCGGTCCTCGAGGAGATCGAGAGCGACTCCCCGCTGGAGCTGTTCCGGATGATCTGTAACACCACCTACGCGGACCCACGACCCTTCCGGTGGCAGGACTTCGATCTCGGGACGCAGTTCACCTATCAACTCGATCTGGCGGGGCAGAGCCCCGAATCCGTCCGGACGAACTTCAGCAAGAGTCTGCGGCGTGACGTGCGCGACGCCGAGGATCTCGCCGTAACCGTCGAACGGGGCGACCGTAACGACGCCCGCGCCATCTACGAGCAGACCCGCGCCCGCTACGAGGAACAGGGCCGAAACTACCCGCTCTCGTGGGCTTACGTCTCGGATCTGGTGGCGTCCCTGCTAGAGACCGACCGCGCCCGGATCTACGTCGCCCGCGACGCGTCCGGGCAGTTCCTCACCGGCATCACCGTCCTCTACTCCAACGACGCCGCCTACTTCTGGCAGGGCGGCACCCGCACCGTTCACGAAGGTGTGGGCCTCAACAGCCTGCTCCACTGGCGGATCATCGAGGACATCATCGACGATCCGCCCCGGGAGTCGGTGACGACCTACGACCTGATGGGAGCCAACACCGAACGGCTCTGCCAGTACAAGAGCAAGTTCGGCGCGGAACTGGTCCCCTACTACGTCGTCGAATCGGGCGGCCGAACGATGGCGCTGGCGAAAAAGACCTATCAGGCCCTAGTTCGGTGACTCTCAGTAGCCGCCACCGGGACGACGCCCGGACCGACGCCGCCGCGCGCCCCCTCGACGTGTTGAACTTCGTCACCAACCAGGAGGCACAGTTCTACGAACGCCAGTTGCAGACGCTCGCGTCGTTCGGCGTCACCCCGACGACCGTGGCCGTCCCGGGCAAGAGCCACAGCGCCTCGGTCAAGGCCGGGACCACCGGGCACCGCTCCCTGCTCGACTACGCGCGCTTCGGGACCAGAGCGCTTCGCCACAGCCTCGGGGACTACGACCTCCTGCACGCCAACTTCGGGCTGACCGCGCCGCCCGCGGTCGTCCAGCCGCGGCTCCCGGTGGTCCTCTCGCTGTGGGGTTCCGACCTGCTCGGGGAGTACGGCTGGGTGACCAGACGGCTGGTCCCCCACGTCGACGCGGTGATCGTCATGTCCGACCGGATGGCCGCCGAACTCGACCGGGAGTGTCACGTCATCCCCCACGGCGTCGATCTTGACACGTTCGTCCCGCGGCCACAGGCCCAGGCCCGGGCCGAGTTGGACTGGTCCGATTCGGAGAAACACGTCCTGTTTCCCTACCCGCCCAAACGCGAGGTCAAGGACTTCCCACGCGCGGAGCGGGTCGTCGACCGCGCTCGCGACCGCCTCGACGAGTCGATCACGCTGCAGACCATCTCGGACGTACCCCACTCGGAGATGCCGACCTACATGAACGCGGCCGACGTGTTGCTGTTGACCTCGAAACGCGAGGGGTCGCCCAACACGGTCAAGGAGGCGATGGCCTGTAACACACCGGTCGTGGCAACGGCGGTCGGCGACGTGCCCGAACGCCTCGACGGGGTGACGCCGTCGGCCGTCGGCCGGACGGACCCCGAACTCGTCGACGGACTCGTCGAGGTCCTGCGCGCCGACGAGCGCTCGAACGGGCGCGACCACGCCCGCGACCTCAGCCTCGAACGGATGGGCGAGCGCATCCGGACCGTCTACGACGACGTGCTGGACGAGGCGAGGTGACCCGCGCGAGCGACCACGGGCATCCACACCGTAGCGAGCGCCGAACCCCGAGGGCGGCCCGCCAAAGCGCCCCATAACAACGCCCCGCGAGGGGTTCGGACCACCCGACAGCCGCTCAACCCGACATGACTGGATCGACACGTCTCGCGCCGTTCGAACGACCGAGAATCGGCGGACCAGGGGTGAACGATGGGGACTGAGCCGGTGCGGTCGGCGCGCCTGGCGCTCGCGCTGGGGTATCTCGCCTTCGCGACGGCGACCGTCGCCGCCTGGCTCGATCCCGGTCGCCGGTACGAACTCGACGTGTACGCGGCGACCCCGGTGACGTTCTGGGCCGGCCTCGGACTGGCCGTCGTCCTCGCGCTGTTCGTCGCGTACAATCCCGCGGTGACCCGGGGCGTCCGCCGGGGGGCGCTCGTCCTGCTGGGCGCGAGCGTCCTCGCCGTCGCCGCCCTCCCACTGCTCCGGAACTACTACTTCTGGGGGCCGGGCGACTCGCTGTCCCACCTCGGGTTCGCCCGCATGCTCGCCGAAGACCGGCTCAGCCCCTTCGGCTTCCTCTACCCCGGCATCCACGCGATATCGGTGTTCGTGACCCGCGTGCTGGGCGTCGGCCTCCCGCGTGCGATGCAGTACGTGGTCGTCGTCTTCACCGCGCTTTTCGTCGCGTTCGTTCCGCTCTGTGTCCGCGAGGTCGCCGACTCCCGCTGGGCGCTCGTGACCGGCACCGTCGCCGGCGCGCTCCTGCTCCCGATCAACAACGTCAGCGTGTTCCTCGAACCGTACCCGACGAGTCAGGCCATCTTCTTCGTCCCCTTCGTCCTCTTTCTGGCCTTCAGATACCTCGAACTGCCGGACTCGGGCTTTCCCCGGGCGGCGAGCGGGCTGGGGGTCCTGCTCACGCTCGCGTCGGCCACGGTCGTCCTCCTGCACCCCCAGCAGGCGGGGAGCGTCCTGCTCCTGTTCGGGGCCATCGTCGCCGTCCAGTGGCTGTTCCGCCGCTGGGACCGCGACCACCCGATCAGCCGACAGCGCCCCTTCTACGCCCCCTTCGCCGTGGCGACGGCGGCTTTTCTCCTGTGGACGCCCCGCTTCGAGCGGTTCCACGGGGCGTTAGGTGGGCTGATTCAGGGACTGCTCGGGGCCGAACCGCCCGGCGACGAGGTGACACGGCGGGCGGACTCGCTCCAGATCCTCGGCGGGAGCGTCCCCGAACTGTTCGTCAAGCTGTTCGGCGTGAGCCTGTTGCTCTCGGCCGTGGCGGGCCTCGTCGTCCTGGCGGGGTGGCTCGGTCGCATGGACGACCCCGCGCGTCGGGGGACACGCCTGCGGTATCTTGCTGTCGGGCTGGCATTGCTCTCTGGCACCTTCCTCGTCTTCTTCGCGGGGAGCGTCTCCGTCCTGCCCTTCCGCTATCTCGGCGCGGCGATGGTCGTCGTCACCGTGATCGCCGCGGTGGGACTCGTCGACGGCGTCCCGATCTCGGTCCCCTGGCCCTCCTGGCGGACGATGCGTTTCGTCGCCGTCGTCGCGTTCACGGCCCTGCTGGCCGCCCAGGTCGCCCACGTCCACAGTTCGCCGTACATCTTCCAGCCCTCGAACCAGGTCACGCTGACGAGTATGGAGGGCTACGAGAACTCCTTCGAGCACCGCGACCCCCGGGTCGAGTACGCGGGCGTCAGGGGCGGCCCGCGCCGCTACGTCGACGCCGTCTTCGGCACCACGTTCACCGACCGGACGCCGGACGGCAGGCTGTTCGAGGGGAAAGAGGAATCCATCCCCGACCGGGTGTTCGGCAACAACGTCTCGAAACACTACGAGGGCGACCGGTACGTCCCGATCACCGACCGAGACCTCGCACAGGAGGTCAGGCTCTACCAGGGGTTCCGGTACCCCCTCTCGGGCTTTCGGGACCTGCGAACGACGCCCGGCATCCACCGCGTCCGCTCGAACGGCGACTTCCGCCTCTACTACGTCGACCAGCGTAACGAATCGGTCTCGTGATCAGGCATGGACCTCACCACTCGCCTCGTTCGCGGTGCGAAAGCCTTCTTCGGCGCGCGGGTCGTCTACGCGCTGGCCAACGCCGTCCTCCTGTTCGCGCTGACGCGGTACCTCCTCGACCCCGCGGCCTACGGCCTGCTGTACTTCGCCGTCTCCGTCGTGGGCGTCGGCGCGATGCTCGCGACGCTCGGCCTCCCCAAGTCGACCGGCCGCTACGTGACGGAGTTCCTCGCGACCGACGCGGGACAGGTGCCCCACGTCCTGTCGATCTCCGTGCGGTATCTGACGGTCCTCGCCATCGCGGTCGCCGGCGGCATCGTCCTGTTCCACCGACCGCTGGCCCGCCTGCTCGGCGATCCGACGCTGACGCCCTTCCTCCTGCTCGGTGCGGTCTTCGTGATCGCCCGCGCGTTCTTCTCGTACCTGACGAACGTCTTCCAGGGGTTCAACCGGGTCGAGTACACCGCCGCGATCAGCGTCGTAAACTCCCTGACACGCGTGGTTGGGGCCATCGGCCTCGTGTTGCTGGGTTTGGGCGCGCTCGGAGCCTTCGCGGGCTACGTCGCGGGCTACGCCGCCGGGGCCGTCGTCGGCCTCGTCGCGCTCCGGACCCACTTTCTCGCGGACCTGAACGCCGCCACGGAACCCGCCGCCGACCTCACGCGCCGGCTCCTGGAATACAGCGTTCCGACCGCCGCCACCCGGCTCTCGGTCGTCCTCGACAGCCGGATCGACAAGGTGTTGCTGGGGGTGCTGGTCGGCCCCGTCGCCGTCGGGTTCTACACGCTCGCGAAACAGATCGCCGACTTCTGTATCGTCCCCGCGACGGCCCTGGGCTTCACCATCTCCCCTGCCCTGGGCGACCAGCACGCAGACGAGCGTACCGGCAGGGCCGCGACGCTCTACGAGCGCTCGATGGAGAACGTCCTCCTGCTGTACGTCCCCGCCGCCGTCGGCCTGGCGCTGGTCGCCGAGCCAGCGATCCGGTTCGTCGTCGGCACCGACTACCTCGGCGCCGTCCCCGTCCTCCGGCTGTTCAGCTTCTTCGTCGTCGTCCGTGCCGTCCACAAGATCACCGGGAACGGCCTCGACTACCTCGGCCTCGCACGCATCCGCGCGCTCGCTCGCGGCACCGCCGCCGGGAGCAACGTCGTCCTCAACCTCCTGTTGATCCCGCCCTACGGTGTGATGGGGGCCGCCGTCGCGACCGTCACGACCTACTCGGCGTACACCGCGGTCAACGTCTACTACATCCACCGCGAACTCGACCTCGGGATGGGATACCTGGCGGAACGCACTCTCCGGATCGGCGTCATCGCGCTCGCGATGGGCGGCGTCGTCTGGCTCGCCCGCCCGGGAATCACCGGGATCCTCTCACTCGCCGCCGTCGTGCTCCTCGGCGCGACCGTCTGGTCCATCCTGTCCGTGGCCAGCGGTCTGCTGGACCCTGGTGAGGTGCGCGGGTTGCTGGCGTGAGGTGAGTTTGCCAGGAGTGTGAGGACAGTGACAACGACAGACACACACCACCGTTGCAAGTGAAGCTAGCAACAAGAGGGGGAGGGGGTGCGAATTTCCTGCAGTGACAACTGGTGTTAACACGCCAATCACCACTCTCTTGATGCGCAGCAGAAACTAATTTCTGGGATAAACGGGCCGATTTATGTCAGCGTTTTAGATGAAACGGTGGGGTGTCAAATCTTACACCCCTAGCAGATAGCGCTTCACTTGCAAGAGTGGTGTGTGTCTGTCCGATCAGTTGAATCACTTGAAAGGGTGGTTTTATATACCCTATCTGTCAATGAATCTTCATGCGACGTTTCGAGCGGAAGAAAAACATCTTCCGGAACAAAGACGCCTTGGGGGAATCTTACCAGCCAGAGTCGATCGAAGAACGTGACGAAGAGATCGATTCGTACATGGACGCGCTTCAACCGATCGTAGATGGGTGGGAGCCGAACAACATCTTCATTTACGGCAATACTGGTGTAGGAAAGACTGCAGTCACAGAATATCTTCTCGAAGTTCTGCAGGAAGACCTCGACGAATACGACGATGTTGACCTTTCGATTGTCTCACTGAACTGCAAGACACTGAACTCCTCCTATCAGGTAGCTGTCCAGCTCGTGAATACGCTTCGGCCTGCTGGTGGTGAGATCAGTTCCACTGGTTATCCTCAGCAAGCCGTCTTCAAGAAGCTATATCAGGAACTCGACGAAATCGGTGGGACCGTTCTACTCGTCCTTGACGAGGTCGACTCAATCGGCGACCGTGACGAACTTCTCTACGAACTCCCACGAGCCCGAGCGAACGGGTATCTCGAAGAGACGAAGGTCGGTTTAATCGGCATCAGTAACGATTTTAAATTTCGTGAACAGCTCGACCCCCGAGTCCAAGACACTCTCTGTGAACGAGAGATACAATTCCCTCCATACGACGCGAACGAACTCGCGAATATTCTAGAGTCCCGGGCGGCAGTGGCTATCAAAGAAGATGGATACGATCAGGCCGTGATCCAACTCTGTGCAGCACTAGCGGCACGGGACAGCGGCAGTGCTCGCCAAGCACTTGATCTGCTCCGGTTGGCTGGTGAAATCGCGGAAAGTAACGACAGCGAGAGAATCACCGAAGCCGAGGTCGAAGAGGCGCGGGCAGAACTCGAACAAGAGCGTGTCGAAGAAGGAATGAGGGAACTGACTGCCCACGGTCGCCTCTCGCTGCTCGCTGTTATCTCGAAGGCGGCGAAAGAAGAGACGCCGTGCCGGACGCGTGAACTATACGAGGAATACACTGCGCTCTGTGAATCAGCAGGAATGGATACGCTCGCACAGCGATCAGTCTACAATCATCTCTCGGATCTCCGGATGTTAGGTATTCTGTCGGCAAAAGAAAACCGAAGTGGATCCCGAGGAAACTACTACAGTTACGATCTCGACGTCCCGTTCTCCAGTGCAGTTGCCGCAATGGACGATGTATTGACTCTCGATCGGGAGATCGAGACGATTCGAGACATCGCCAGCATGAACAATATCGGATAAGTGTTAACAAGGCTACTGTCATCCTGAAGACTGTCTGCGCGTCGTCCCACACACCACCGCTGCAAGTGAAGAAGTCAGTTTCAATCCCTACACCCTTCGGCTTCACTTGCAACAGTGGTGTGTCTACAGGCCTATTCTGGGTTCGGTCGCCAGCGATCAGAGCTTTTTCCAGACAGTCCAGCTTAGATCCTTAACCAACAGTGTTGGTTAACCGGACTGGTCTCGAACCCGGCGGAGTTTGAAGTAACCTGCTGGTGAAGCCAGCCACGATGGACGTCTGTCTGTTCCTGAGTGGGACGACGGTCCGGGACTGGCAAGCCGAGGCGCTCGAACAGGTCGTCGCGGCCGACGACGTGACGATCACCTCGATCCTCTACAGTGCCACCGAGTCGGATCGCTCGCTCGGGGACACGCTCCGGCGCGGCCTCGAAGTCCGGGAGTGGGCCGTCGTGAACGCAGTGAACGCGAGGCTCCGGCCTCGCGGCGTCGGGACCGAGCACGTCCACATCGACCGCGTACTCGACCGCGACGGGATCACCGAGCGCGCGGTCCGCCCGCGGATCGTCGACGGCTGGAAACAGGAGATTCCCGGCGAGGTGGTCGACGCCGTCGCGGGCGAGGCCGACGTGGCGGTCCGCTTCGGCTTCAACTTCGTCGTCGGTCCCGTCCTCACCGCCTTCGAGTACGGCGTCCTCAGCTACCACCACGGCGATCTCCGGGAGTACCGCGGCCAGCCCGCGGGTTTCTGGGAGTTCGTCCACGACGCCGACACGGCGGGGATCACCGTTCAGCGATTGACCGAGGCCGTCGACGCCGGGGATATCGCCGCGCTCCGGACGGTCGACATCGGGGATTGCCACACCTGGGAGGCCATCAGACGACGGCTCTACGCGGCCTCGGGCGACATGCTCCTGCCAGCCCTGCGTGCCGTCCGCGACGGCCGCGCTCGCGAACCCGACCGACTCGGCGACGTGTACACCCTCCCGAGCGGTCGCCCAGTGTTCGAGTTCGCCGTGCAGAACGCAGCGGGCCACCTGCGGGAGCGACTGAGCGGAGCCACCGACGGGCGGGCGATCTGTGTTGGTTAAGACCGCGATCCAGCTCCCGTGTTGGTTAAGACCGTTCGGTCCTCGACGGCTGCCGGCCAACCGGTCGCTGACTCCAAAGGGTGCCTATAACAAAACCGCTCAGCGGCGACACCGCTGGCATGGTATCGGTCGCGTTCTTCGGCAGTCACCCGTTGGGCGAGGCGTGCCTGGAACGGTTGGTCGCACACGACGAGCTAACCGTCGATACCGTGGTCACGTACCCTCGCGACCACGAGTCCTGGTGGAATGGATCGGTCCACGAGCGTGCGCGCGAACACGATCTGCCGGTGCTGACGACCGACGAGGAGGCGGCGGTCGTCGGCGCGGACATCGACTACCTCCTCTCGGTCTACTACCCGAACATCCTCGGTCCCGACCTGCTGGAGACGCCCCGGCAAGCCGCGCTGAACCTCCACCAGGCCGAACTCCCGCGCTACCGCGGGAGCAACGTGTTCAGCCACTCGATCATGAACGCCCGACCGGACGATCACTGGCGACACGGGACGACGCTGCACGTCATGGCCGAGGACGTCGACGCCGGCGACGTGATCGACCGAAAGTTCGTCCCGATCACCGAGGAAGACACCGCCCGAACCCTCTACGAGCGAGTTCGCGGTGCCTCCATCGAACTGTTCGAGGACTGCCTCCCCGCCATCGCGGCCCGCGAGATCGACGGGCTGGCGACGCCCCAGTCCGCGTTCGGTGGGAAACGGTACTTCTACACCAAGGACAGTCTCGACGACCTCAAAGAGATACCGCCCGAGAAACTGGCCGCGAGTGATACGGAGACCCAACTCGCGCTCTACGACCGAGTTCGGGCGCTCGATTTCCCGCCGCACGAACCGGCCTGGACGCGGCTCGGCGACCGCAAACTCTACCTCACGAAATCGGACTACGAGCAGGTACTCCCCGGATAGGTCAGTCAGTGCGGATCGGGTCGGCCCGGAGCGGCCATCGATTTTTTCACCCGTCGCGGCGACTGGTCGAACATGGGACTCGTCGACAGTCTGGTGGTTTTCGTGGTGAGCCTCCTGATCGGAGCGCTGGGAATCCACGTCGGTGCGCGGATCGTCACCGGCGAGAACGACTTCGAACACGCGGTCTGGACGGCGCTGTTCGGAGCGCTCATCTGGGGAATCGTCGGCTACATCTTCGGCGGAATTCCCGGCCTCGGCCCCGTCCTCGTGTTCCTGGCGTACCTCTGGGTCATCAAGCGCCGCTACTCCGGGGGCTGGCTCTCGGCCGCCGCTATCGCCCTGGTCGCCTGGATCGCGGCCATTCTTGTCCTCTCGGTGCTCGCCGAGGTCGGCATCACCGAATTCGACGCGTTCGGCGTCCCGGGAGTCTGAACCGCCTCGACCGTTCCGTCACAATCGTTTTGTGTTTGTGTACACAAACACAAGATATGGGAACGAAGACCATCGGCATCCGGGAGGAGGTCTACGAGCGGCTCAAAGCCCGCAAACGCGAGGGTGAAAGTTTCACCGACGTAGTGGATCGGCTAATCGAGGAGTCGGCGACTGACTGGCGTACGGGGTTCGGGACGCTCCAGGAGGATGACGCCGCGGAGCTTGAGCGGGTGGCCGAGCGATCACGGCGAGAAACTGGGGCCGGTGTCGCTGACAGACAGGACGACGCCATCGAGGCGCTGGCAGAGGTCGAAGATGACGACGAAACTGCTTGACACCACGTTTCTGATCCACTACTGGGCAGGACGGGACGCCGTCGCTTCCTACCTCGACGCCCACGAGGACGAGGCGAGTTTCCTGACCACGACGATCAACCTCAAGGAGATCGCCGTCGGGCGACAGCTCCAGAGGCAACTCGATCCGGCCGAGATCCGTGCGACGTTCGACTGGCTCGAGATCGTTCCCTTCCGGCCCGCACACGCCTTCGTCGCGGCCGAACTGGAAGCCCCGCTGCACGACGACGAGACCACCAGTAGCGCCGAGGTGAACTCGCTCGCGGCCGACGTTCTCGTGGCCGCGGTCGCCGATGAAGCCGACGCCACCGTCGTCACCCGCAACGTGGCCGATTTCGAGCGGCTCGGCGTCAGCGTCGAGGGGTACTGACTTCGCGTATACGTCGTATTAATCCGTATTCGCCCGTTCAGCGGGCCGGGATCGACCTCGAATATCGAGAATCCGTCCGGCCGCTGCGGCGGCCGCGGCCCGTTCGAGCAGTTCGACGGTGCGAGCGCCGACGCGGCCGCTCGCCGGTGGGTCGCGGCCGGCCTTCGCGGCCGCGACGAACTCGCGCACTTCCCGCTTGAGCGGTTCCGTATCCTCGGCCTCGCGGACCGTCTTGCCCTCGTCGCGCTTGCGCAGGTCGCCGCTGTCGTCGGTGACGATGCTCGCGTCGTAGACCTCGACCTCGGTGTCGGCGAGATAGTCGAGGTACGCCGCGCCGTCCGTGCCGACGACCGCGAGGTCGCGGCGCTTCCCGAAGACCGGGATCTGCCAGGAGGAGTGGATCACACCCGTCCGGTCGCCGTAGTCGAGGGTCAGCGTCGTCGTCTCGTCGATGTCGTCCCTGTGCGTCGAGTGCATCGTACAGTGGACTCGACTCGGGCGCTCCTCGAGGAGGTAGTCGTACGCGTCCACGTCGTGGACGGCGAGAGAGTAGAGGACGCCAGCGGTATCTCGGGGGACCCGGAGCGAGAAGCGAGCCGTGTGGAGGTACTCGATCTCGCCGAGTTCGCCGGCGTCGATCAGGCGCTTCAGCTCCCCGAGTCCGGGGTGGTACCGGAAGATGTGGCCCACGCCGAGGCTCCGTCCCTCCTCCCGGGCCGTCTCGACGATATTCCAGGCGGCGTCGGCCGATAGCGCCAGGGGTTTCTCGACGAGCAGATCCGTCCCCGATCGAAGCAGGTCGGTCGCGATGTCCTCGTGGGTGGGCGAGGGCGTCGCCACCGACGCGGCGTCCGCGTCCAGACGGTCGTGGCGCGTGGTGTACGCCACGTCGTAGGTCGAGGCCAGGTCGGCTGCCCGTTGGCCGTCCACGTCACAGATCACTACCTCGTCGACGACTCCCGCGTCCCGGAGTTCCGTCGCGACCCTGACGTGGTTCTTCCCCCAGTAGCCCGTGCCGACGATGCCGTATCTCATCTGTCGTAGTGGCGCTCGATGGCGGCACACACCCTGTCGATCTCGGTGTCGGTGATCCGGGGGTGCATCGGGAGCGAGAGGATGCGGTCGGTCAGCGTCTCCGTTCGTGGAACCCGCGGCGACTCGTCGAGATGGCGCTCGACGGCCAGATGCTCGTGTGCGGGGACCCGATAGTGGATGTCAGTCTGCACGCCCGCGTCATCGAGCGCGTCCCGGAGATCAGCGCGATCCGGGACCTGGATCACGTAGAGGTGGTAGACGTGTTCGGACTCGGATCGCGTCTGTGGGGGCGTCACCGCGTCGACATCCGTCAGTCGGTCGGTGTACCGCTCGGCCGCACTCCGGCGGTGTTCGTTCCAGTCGTCGACGTGTCCGAGTTGTTCGTGTCCCAGCGCCGCGTGGAGTTCGCTCAGCCGATGGTTCAACCCCAGACGGACGTGTTCGCCGTCGCCGTTGCGGCCGTGGTTCCGGAGCATGCGGGCCTCGCGAGCCAGGTCCGGGTCGTCCGTCGTGATCATCCCGCCGTCGCCCGCGACGGTCATGTTCTTCGAGGGGTAGAAGCTGAACGCCCCGGCGTCCCCGAGACTGCCGACCGGCTCGCCCTCGTACGTCGCGCCGTGGGCCTGACAGGCGTCCTCGATCACCGCCAGGTCGTGCGCGTCGGCCACCTCCCGAATCGCCCCCATATCGGCCGGGTGGCCGTAGATGTGGACCGGGACGACGGCCGCAGGCTGGTCCGCCGCCCTGAGTCGCTCACCCAAGTCGAGCGCGTCCATCGTGTACGTCACTGGCTCGTGGTCGACGAAGACCGGGTTCGCTCCGAGTTCCAGCACCGGGCTCACCGTCGCGAAGAACGTGTGCGCGGGCACGAACACGTCGTCGCCCGGCTCGACGCCCGCCGCTTTCAGCGCCAGGTAGATGGCGTCCGTCCCGCTGGCGACGCCGACGGCGTGGTCCGTGCCGCAAAACTCCGCGAACGCGGCCTCGAACCGCTCGACCATCGGCCCCTTGACGTATCGACCGCTCCGTAGCACCTCGGTCGCGCGGTCGACCATGGCCTCGTCGACGTAGATGTCCGTGAACTCCACGGGCTCGTCCATACCGCAGGGTGGTGAGTACCGGCAGTTTGTTATGGCGGGCGTATCGCCCCTCGCGGGCGGAAAGCCACTGCTAGGGCCGAGCGCGGCGTCCGCACTCGGCCGATAACTTTAGGTCCCGATCCAGTACGCGTCAGTGCGCCCCGGCAACCGACGCCGCCCCCACCCGTGCCGGGGTGCCAGCCCTGCCCCACGGACGGGGCACAGGACATTCCCCTGCCCCCGCTTTTCCCCGCACCGACGCCCCCTCGCCAGCGTCACGACGGGCATCGACGGCCGACTCATCCCATCTGGATACGCTCGTGGCTGTCGTCGACGGCCGCCGCGTCGGCCTCCAGTAACGCGACGACCAGGTACCGCGTGTGGTCGGCGAAGTACTCCAGCAGTCGCCCGATCCGGTCGCCGTCGATGGCCTCCAGGGAATCCAGCACGACGAACGGCACCGTCTCGTCCAGGTCGTGGGCGAGGTAGCCGGCGAGCGCGAACACGAGTCCCGCGACCTCCCGCTCGCTCTCGCTGAGCGTGTCGACGGTATCCTCGTAGACGCCGCCGTCGTCACCGCGACGGACGATGTGCAGGTCGAACACCCGTTCGGTCACTTTGCGGCGGCCCTCGCGTGTCTCGCGCTCGCGGACCTCGATCCAGATGCGGTCGATCCCGTCGTAGTCCAAAAGCGAGAGGACCTCCGCCATCCGGTCGTTGAACGTCTCGATTAGCTCGGCCTCCAGCCGTTCGATCCGGGTGCGCTGGACCTGTAACTCCGCGGCGACTTCCTCGCGCCGGGCTTCGATCTCGCCGCGCTCGTCGAGTCGGGCGTCGATCTCCCCGATCTCGTCCTCGACGGCCTCGCGGTCGTCCCGGAGCGATTCGAGCTCGAACTCCAGTTCGTTGACCGCCCGGTGGCGCTCGATGACCTCCTCGTACTCCCGTTCGTCGCGCTCGCGTACAGCGTCTTCCAGGTCTTCGACACGCGCCTCCAGGTCCTCGATGGAAGCCGTCAGTTCCTCGACGTTCTCGGTCCGGCGGTCGATCTCGGCGTCGAGTTCCGACAACCGTCGGTCGACTCGCTCGCGTTCCTCCCGGGTCGATTCCAGGTCGCGTTGTTCGCTCTGCAGGTCGTCGATCTCGTCGCCGATCTCCCGCCGCTGGGACACGGTCTCCTGACGGAGATCCCGGAGCCGGTCGAGCGTGTTCTCGATGGCGGACTCCTCGACTTCGGAGCCACAGGTCCAGCAGACGACCTCGTCGTCGTCCGGCAGGAGTCGTGCCGTCACGTCGTCGTCGCGCTCGGTCAGTTCCTCGACCGGCGCGTCCGCACCGTCGACCATCGACTCGTTGAACTGGACGATCTCTCCGAGCCGGCTGATCGTGGACTCCAGCGACCGCTTGTGTTCCCTGAGTCGGTCGAGTTCCGACTCGATCTCGGCCAGTCGGTCGCCGGAGGCGTCGGGCAGTTCGTCGCGACGCGTCTCCAGTTCCGCCCGTTCCTCGCGCAGGGAGGCCAGGCTCTCGCGTTCGGTCTCCAGCTGTCGACGCGTCCGCTCTAAGTCCTCGCGAGCCGACTCGAGTTCCGCGAACTTCTCCTGGCGCTGTTCGCGGTGTGACTTGCTCTCCTCGACGGAGGCGTCGAGATCCGCCAGTTCCGCCCGCCGGGCGTCGAGGTCCGCCTCGACTTCCTCGATCTCGTCGGCCAGGCGTTCGCGTTCGTCCACGAGATCGGCGCGTTCGGCTTCGAGATCGTCCAGATCCGCAAGTTCGTCGTCGAGCCGACGTTTCTCCTCCTCCAGTCGGTCGATCTCGGCGCGGATCTCGTCGGTATCGACCGGTCGCATCACGAGTTCGCGCAGGTCGGCTCCCGACCGAACCGCCCGGCGCGCCTCGTTGGACTCCAGCAGGAAGGCAAAGAGGTCCGCGACGGTCGGATCGTCGAGGTACGGGTCGCCCCCCATGCTGACCCGGTCGCCCGTCCGCTCGAAGGTTCGCGTGTACGTCTCGCCGTCGAACGAGAGCCGCACCTCCCCCTCCTCGGCGTCGCTTTTCAGCGTCGCCCGGTCGCTGCCCAGGGCCGCCATCAGCGACGTGAGAAACGAGGTCCGGTTGGTCGCGTTCTCCCCCGTCAGTACCGTGATCCCCGGCTCGAACGTACACCGCGTTCGGTCGATGCCGCCGACATTCCGCACGTCGACCTCGACGACACCAGCCGACTCTACCGTATCCATGTTGTGAAGGCTGTGACTACTCGCACATAACGTTTTGTTACCACCCGGGTGCGGTGGTCCGGCGGGTCAGACGCCCGTCAGACGTACTCCGGCGGTAGGCACTTCCTAGAGGATGTACTCACTGCTTTACAGCCGTACGGTTGGCAAGCAGATTCCGAGCGGACTGGGACGGTCACTCCCGGCAGTCACACCCGCCCTGATCCAGTAGCGCACCCACGTCGTGCTGGCGGCCACACTCGTCACAGAGGACGGTCACGTCGACGAGTACGTCGAACTCCGCCAGCGCCAGCGCGTCCGAGTCCCGGAGGCGTTCGAGCGCGTCCGTGGTCACGACTTCCGTCCGGCTCTGGAGCGCCCGGATGCGGTCCCGATCCGCCCGACGCCGGGCGTCCGGATCGTCCTCGGCGGACTCGCGGGAGACGCCGAGACACTCCGTCAGGTGCGTGTGAACGGTCTGGTGGGAGACGAATGCCGACTCGACGTCCTCGACGGGGACGCCGGCGCTCTCGAGACGCCGACGGGTCTGGGTCCGGACCCCGCTGCTCACGTCGTCGGCCGTCAGCAGTCGGTAGAGATTCGACACTTCGCCGGACAGCGGGGCCTCGTCGACGGACTCGACGGCCGAGCGCAACAGCCGTCGGTTGAAGTAGTTCGCCAGTTCTCGCAGACTCTGTCGCTCGCGTCCGTCGCCACACCATCGTCGGGTCAGGTCGTCGTGGACCCCGTCGAGACCGAACGCTTCGACGCCGCGACCGACTTTACACTGGCAATCCGTCTCGCTCATGTGGGATGGTCGAAATCTAGGCGTCGGTTTCCTCTAAACGTTCCGGACAGTCCCGTCCGTCAGCCCGCGCGTTCCACCCGCGCCGACCGATCCTGGTCGGCCCGTCCCGTCGACGGACGAACTCGACAGTGGACCCGGTGTTCGCTGCAACGAAACTGCCAGTCAGTGACGGATCGACTGCAAGTCGTCGGAAAGTGGCTACGTATCGGTTACCGCTTTCCTGCGGGAACAAAACGGCCATACTGTCAGATTATAATCACTAGTTTTCCGCCCGACGGTGCGAGAATTCGGGTTTTACGAGTCGATTACCTGTAAACTAAGAAGGTTATTACTAAGACACGACACGCCGAACGAACGTGGGCATGCAAGGACGGCTGACAGATAGCGAGTGGGAACGGATTACAGAGTTCGCTCGGACACCGATGCACGAGCGGACACCGGAACAGCTCGTTCCAGAGAACACCGACGTGGGGAACGCGGCACAGGAAAACGAGGACGGCTAGCGTCGACGGGCGGGCCCCGGCAGAGCGACGTTCGAGAGAGCATGCGGCCCGACCTGCCGTTCGACCGTGACGCACGGGGGGCAACGAGCCGATTACACCATGTTCTCGGCCTCGATCTTCTGCCACACGTTGCCGCCTTTCTCGGTGATCCCGTAGACGCGCCCCTTGCGTCTGTCCTCCGAGACCAGCAGTTCGACGAGGTTTCGCTCGCGGAGCCCCTGCAGAGCCCGCGAGATGTGTGCGATGCCGAGATCGGCGTCGTTCGCGATGCGCGACGGGGTCGCCGGCCCGTCGGCGAGCCGCCTGAGGACCGCGATGCGGTACTGCGAACTGATAACGAAGCTCACGTCGTCCCAGTCTGAGTTCATTTGGTTGATCGTCCTCCTATCGCGCCAGCCGTACCGCGTTCCTTGGCGTACTCAGCCCCGTCGCTACCGTCTTCGGCACCCCGCCGCGACTGACTCGGCGACACGACTCGCCGCTCTCGGCGTCGAGGGCTCGTCAGTGCCTCTTTCGGTGACTTGCCATGTGTTCGTCGTCACCCCCAATAATTTTGTCCCCCTTATTGCGACCTCAGCGACACGTTCTCAGGCGATTCCCGACGAGTTGTCGGGCGGTCCACGGCTGGCCCCCGAGAGACAGGAACAGCCCGACCTGTGACTGGGCCGTGTCGGCGGTCGCCCCGAGCCCCCCGCCAGCGGCGCAGATGCCGCCAGTAAGCTCGTAACAATCCGAACACCCCTCAATAGCCTGATTATAACAAAGCACCCCCCACGCCACGTGCCGACCGCACATGACAGCGGAACTCACGACGACGACCGACGACACGACGACCGAAACGTCGACCCGATGTCGCAACTGCGGGAGTTACGTCACGAGCGCCTTCGCCCGGGTCTTCGGAGACAACGAAGACCACGTGTACGCGTGTCTCGAGTGTTCCACCATGCGGTCACTCAGGACCGGGAGCGGTGTCGTCCACGAGTGACGGGGAGACCGACGGCCTCAGCCCCCTCGATCACGCAGCTCCGTCGGCACCTGTTTTCGCTGTGACCGCCAGTAGAGGTAGTGGGCCGAGGCGGAGACCGCGAGGCCAGCGGTGATGACGACACCGACGACCAGTGCCGGGATCTGCCCGAACGGGCCGACGCCGAGCCACACCAGCAGGAGCAAAACCCCGCTGACCGCGGCCAGTCCCATGTAAAAGCCCTGCCAGGGAATCGGTTCGCTCGTCTCGGTGAGGTAGTCGTCGATCCGGTGGACGCGGTCGGTCAACTCGACCATGCCGCTCTGTTGATCGTACTCCACGATGCCGACCGAGTCCAGCTTCGGAATGTGGGTCTGGTACAGGGAGACGTACACGCGTTTGCGCTCCTGATCGGACAACTCGTCGACCTCCGTCTCGTTTTCCCAGGCCGCGACCTGCTCGGCGAGGTCGTTCAACGCGACCGGCTCCCCGACAGTCCGCAAATAGTACAGAACGTATCGTCGGCGCGGACTGCTCAGGATGTCGAAAACGAGATCCTGGGTCAGTTCTTCCTGATCGTATGCCATCAAGGAGTTCGTCCCTCGTGGTTAGCTCGCTCGACGAGACTGGACGCCTGGCACGGTCATCTCGGAGTGACGTACCGCTTCATTTCTGCGTCGTCCCTTTGTTACACCCACCTTATAAACGGTAGCGCGCTGGTACCGTCGTCGTGCCCATCCAGCGGCAGCGCCGTCGAGTATCCGCTGGACGGAGGATGCGGCCGCAGGTCGGACCGGGACGACCGGTGATCGGCAAGTCGGGTGCCTGCGGCCGTGAGGCGTCCGATACGCGCGCTAAATGGGCCGCATAACAAAGGCGAATTGCCGACTGCATCCAGCCGTGCCAGGGGTTTCGTCCGCTGGCGAACTCGAACCATGAGGTCCCCAACACGAACACTGTCTGTCGGCGTACCTGTGCTTTCGAGCGACATCAGTCGCATCCGGCGACGGGAGGACGACGATGGTCACCGGTGACGAGCGTGTCCGGTCGGTCGACATCGCCGCCCCGCAACTGGACGACCGCGAGTCCGCCCGGGTGGCCGAAGTCGTCGAATCGGGCCGTCTGGCGGCCGGCGAAACCGTCACCGAGTTCGAGACGGCGTTCGCCGAATTCTGTGCCACCGACCACGCCGTCGCCACGAGCAACGGCACGACCGCGCTCCACACCGCGTTGCACGCGCTGGGTATCGGCGATGGCGACCGGGTGGTGACGACGCCGTTCTCCTTCGTCGCCTCGGCCAACGCCATCCGGTTTTGCGGTGCCGAACCGGTCTTCGCCGACATCGACCCCGAGACGTACAACCTCGATCCCCACGCGGTCGAGTCCGTCGTCAGAGACCAGGAGATCGACGCCATCCTGGCCGTCCACCTCTACGGCCTGCCGGGGGACATGGACCACCTCGGCGACATCGCCGACGCCTACGACCTCGCGCTGATCGAGGACGCGGCACAGGCCCACGGCGCACGACACGACGGCCGCCCCGTCGGCTCCATCGGCGACGTGGGCGCGTTCAGCTTCTACCCGACGAAGAACATGACGACGGGAGAGGGGGGCGCGCTCGTGACCGACCGCGAGGGCGTGGCCGAGCGGGCGGCCCGGTTCGTCAATCACGGTCGCGACGACAGCTACCGGCACGTGGAACTGGGCCACAACTTCCGGATGACGAACCTCGCGGCCGCCATCGGACTGGTTCAGCTGGAGAAGCTCCCGCAGTTCAACCGGGCACGCCGCGCGAACGCCGCCGAACTGACGGATCTGCTCGAAGACACGTCGGTCATCCCCCCGGTCGAACCGGTCGAGCGGCGACACGTCTACCACCAGTACACCGTCCGGACCCAGCGGCGCGACGTACTGCGCGAGGAACTGTCGGCAGCCGGTATCGACACCGGCGTCTACTACCCCACGCCGATCCACGAACAGCCGGCTTACCGCGGGACCGACGCCTCGGCCCCCGTCGCCGGTCGCGCCGCCGAAGAAGTGCTGTCCCTGCCGATCCATCCCGCGACGACCGAAGCCGACCGCCGTACCATCGCGCGGACGATCAGCGAGGTGAGCCACGAGTGACAGACCGACGACCGATTCGGATCGATCCGACGAACGAGGACCCGACTGAGAACACATGACTGCCGAGCAACCGAAGGCCGGCGTCGTCGGCGTCGGGACGATGGGCCACCATCACGCGCGAGTCTACAACGAATTGCCCGACGTCGACCTGGCCGGCGTCGCCGACGCCGACGAGGACCGTGCCGCCGACGTGGCGGCCAAGTACGGGACCGACGCGCTGAGCCAGACGGCACTGCTGGACCGCTGTGACGCGGTGTCGGTGGCCGTCCCGACGCGGTACCACTACGGCGTGGTCGCCGAAGCCATCGACCGCGGCGTGAACGTCCTCGTGGAGAAACCGTTCGTTTCGGACCTCGCGCGCGGGCGCGAACTCGTCGAGATGGCTCGTGATCGGGACGTGGCGCTACAGGTCGGGCACGTGGAGCGGTTCAATCCGGCTGTGCGGGCGCTCGCCGACATCGTCCCGGACCTGGACGTGATCGCCGTCGACGTCCAGCGACTCGGCCCACCCGTCGACCGCGACAGCATGGACGGCGTCGTTCTGGACCTGATGATTCACGACATCGACATCGTGCTGTCGACCATCGGTGCAACCGTCACCGGGGTCTCCGCGATGAGCGCCAGGGACCGTGATCACGTCACCGCACAGCTCGAACTGGCGGACGGCGTCGTCGTCGACCTGACCGCCAGCCGAGTGACCCAGGAGAAGGTTCGCCGTCTCGCGATCACGGCCACGGAGTGTCGCGTCAACGTCGATTACGAGGCACAGAGCGTCCAGATTCACCGCCACTCCGTGCCGGAATACTACGAGTCCGGGGGCGATCTCCGCTATCGCCACGAGAGCATCATCGAACGGCCCACCATCGAGAACGGGGAGCCACTCCGGGCCGAACTCGAAGCGTTCGTCGAGGCGGCCACGACCGGTTCGCGGCCGCCCGTGACCGGCGAGGACGCGCTGGCCGCACTCGACGTGGCACGTCGTATCGACGACCACGCGACCGACGAACCGCCCTCCATCGAGAACTAACATGCGCCAGCAGTCAGAATCGAGTGTCTCGCTGTACGGCGGATCGAGTACGGCTGTGGGTCGGGCTACAGCGATACGGGCCGGTCGCGTTCCGGTCGCGGTCTACGGGCTCGGAAAGATGGGGCTCCCGCTGGCGACGGTCTTCGCCGAGGCGACGGGGAACACCGTGGGCGTCGACGTCGACCCGGCGGTCGTCGAGTCAGTCAGCGACGGGGACTGCCCCGTCACCGGCGAGCCGGGACTTCCGGGGGCCATTCGAAGGGTGGTCGCCGAAGGCTCGCTGGTCGCGACGACCGAGGGTGACGCGGCCGCCGACGGCGCGACTGTTCACGTGATCATCGTCCCGACACTCGTCGAGGCCGGCAGTCCCGAACTCACGGCGCTCCGCGCGGCCGTCTCCGCAGTCGCGAGCGGTCTCGACCCGGGCGACCTCGTCTGTATCGAGTCGACCGTCCCGCCGGGGACCTGCGAGGGTGTCGTCGTCCCGCAGTTGGTCGAGGAGAGCGACTGCGAGCGCGGCGAGTTCGGGGTCGCGTTCTGCCCGGAACGGACTGCGAGCGGGCGCGCACTGCGGGACGTCCGGGGGGCATATCCGAAGGTCGTCGGGGGTGTCGACACGGAGAGTACCCGGGCCGCAGCCTCGCTGTACGACGTGGTCACCGACAACGAGGTCCACACAGTGGCCGACGCGACGACCGCCGAGTGTGTCAAGGTCTTCGAGGGCGTCTATCGGGACGTAAACATCGCGCTTGCCAACGAACTCGCCACGCTCGCCGAGGAACTGGGCGTCGACGTGTACGAGGCCATCGAGACGGCCAACGCACAGCCGTACTGCGATCTGCACCGACCCGGGGCCGGTGTCGGCGGCCACTGCATTCCCTACTACCCGTACTTCCTCATCGACACCTGCGACACCGGAACGCCGCTCCTCCGGCGGGCCAGGCGCATCAACGACGCGATGCCCGGGTACACTGTCGGGAAACTGTCCGAGGGGCTGCGAGAACGGGGGGTGGCGCTGTCCGAGGCGACGGTCGCCGTCCTCGGCTTCGCCTACCGCCCCGGCGTCGACGAGACGCGTGAATCCCCCGGTGTAGCCATCGCGTCCCTGCTCCGGGACGCCGGCGCCGACGTGGTCGGTGTCGATCCGGTCGTGGACCTCGATACAATCGACGTTCGGCCGGCGACGATGGAGGCACTCCCGGATTTCGACCTCGATGGGCTGGTCCTCGCGACCGCGCACGACGAATTCGACGACATCGACTGGAACCAGTTCGAGCGTGCGGTCGTCGTCGACGGACGGAACGCACTGGACGAATCCGTCGGACCTGGAAGGACAGTCAGAGTCGTGGGGAAAGGCGAAGACGATCGGTTCCGATAGGCGGATTCTCCATTTTCGAAAATATTTTTGAGACTATACTACCGGTCTGTTTCCGTTCAGTTCCGGGATCGAAATGTATCCGTACCACGGACGCATCAGCTGTGGCTATATTTATTTCCTATACGACAAATAACAATTAAGTGTCTGCCTGTCGTGCGTGTAGACGCCACGGATAAATCGACGCGTTCCCACGTGGCGTCGGTCATTGGGAGAGACCTACTCGCAGTAATGGAGCGAATGGAGACGCGCTCCGGTAGGAAACACACGACCGCCTGGGAGGGGGAACGAGCTGTGATCAGAGAGACGGGTGATTAGTGCATGAGTACACAGGAAACGGGGTCAACAGGACCTACGACACGAGAGATCGAGGAATCGTCAACCGAACCGACGACGACCGCGGAAGGGGGTGAGGAGTCGCCCGCCGAAGAACTGTCACTAGATCTCATATTCGAGATTTTGAAAAACGAACGTCGTCGTGAAGTAATCAGATATCTACGCGAACACGAACAGCAGGTGACGCTCAGCGACCTCGCAGAGCACATCGCCGCCCTGGAGAACGACACGGACGTCGCGTCGATCACCTCCAGCCAGCGCAAACGCGTGTACGTCGGCCTGTATCAGTGCCACCTGCCGAAGATGGCCGATATGGGCATCGTTCAGTTCAATCAGAACCGGGGGATCGTCTCCCTCGGCGAGAACGCGTCCCAGCTCTACGAGTACCTGGACAACCAGTCACCGGACACCCGGCCCTGGCACGAGTACTACCTCGGGCTCAGCGGCGTCGGTGGCGCGCTCTTTCTCGTCAGCCTGTTTGCCGGTAGTACGGTGTCGGTAGCCGCCTTCGGCGTGCTCTGTCTGGCCATCGGTGCCTGTTCGGCGCTTCACGCGCGCGAGGTGAGTGCCGAACGGGACGACTGAGTGACCAGTCGGTACCACCCTGGGTTTCCATTTTTTGTGTCGATCCAGCCGTTCCGGGGCCGGATCGAGTGGTCCAGTCGCAGAGTTTCGCATCGGCGAGTACGACCGCAGGCAGAGTCGCCAGCTACGGCACCGACTCACCGCACACTGTCCAGATCGACGAGCAGGTCCGTCTCCGTGGTTATCCACCGGGACATTCGGTCGACCCCCGAGGACTCCGGGTGGTAGATCGTACATCGGTCGGGCGCGTCCTCGTCCTCGACGACGACCGAGACCAGTTCCGGATCCGTCTGTACACCGTCCGCCGAGTCGGCGAGCCTATCATCCTCGACCATGCTATCACGGGTCCGCTGGACACCGCCAGCGCGACATCGAACGGGCCGTGTCGCGCTGCTGGGATAGTTATAGAGTCGTTACGGCCGACGAGCGGTGTGTTCCGTAACCCGACCGCGACGAAACGATCAGGGTCGTGAGTGTATACACAGTAGTACAACGTTAAACACAGTGACGCCGCCGAACACGGTGACCAGTGGAAAATAGCCGAGGAGATAGACAGTGTCTGGGCCCATTCCAGTCTCGTCGGACCGCTCGAGGACGCCAGCGGCCCACTCTACGACGAAGACGACGACGAGGACTGCGATGGTGCTCACCGTAACCAGACCGATGATCCCGAACTGGTGGAAAATCATGTCGGCGAGTGGGTTGCGTTCGGAGAGTCCGTCGACGACGGTGAGTCCGACGACCGTGGTCGCGAGGTCGCCCGCCTTGCTCGCGACGAGTGCGAGTATCCAGGGAACCGAGACGGATCGGCGCACCGGGCGTCGGGTCGTGATCAGCGTCGCGAGCGCTTCACGGGATCGAACCATCGACCCCAGAACACGACCGACCGACGGTTTGTTACCCGGTCCATGTCCGGTAATTCGTCAGCAACTGGCCGTAAACGGGATCCCAAGACAGGCTGGCCGTGGACTCGATCTCGAGGCACGCGTCGTGACGCAGCTGTAACAGTGTCGGGTACTGCGGCGGCGAAAACAGGATCGGGGCCGCTATGTCGGGATCGCCTGCTTGTCCTGCAGGTACTGATCTTCCCAGTCCCGGCGATCCTGGAGTTCGCGAACCCCCCGGTCGGTCAGTTTGTAGACGTTCGTGCGTCGATCCTTCTTCCCTTTCTTGATGAGCCCCTTCTTGACCAGTTCGTCGAGGTTGGGATACAGACGGCCGTGGTGAATCTCCGACTCGTAGTACTTCTCGAGTTCGTCCTTGACAGCGAGGCCGTGTGGGTCGTCCAACCCCGCAACCAGGTACATGATGTCTCGTTGGAAACCAGTCAGGTCGAACATGGGTCCGTATTCTCGTTATGAATTTTCGTCTATAGTTATACACCAATTACCCGAGCCGTCCCGTCGTACCCCTGGATTACTGGCGATGACATGAAGCGTATACGGGACCGTCCGTAAAAAAGACGAACTTGGACGACCGGCGGTAGACAGACGAGCCCCGAAACGGACCAGCCCACCACCAGCCGGGGGAACGAGCGCGGTGCCGTTCATGATCTTCTGCTTAGATAACTCAGTTTATATAAAATTTCGAAATAGGACACCGGGTTTCCGGTGAAATGGTTTATAAAGAATCGGGGGAGAGACACACACCGGGTTTCCGGTGAAATGGGGAGGTTGAGGGGGGAGGGTGCAGTTGAAACGGGGGTTGGTGGGTGAAAGGTGGGGCATCGAAGGGGTCGTATCAACGAACCCACCGAGGTCTCGATCGGGTCGGAGCGTCGCATGGGACGGTGCAGTAAACGGATCGAGAGACGGCAATACACGGACCGACGACGGGTGTTCCCCAGAGGAGGGAAAGTCCTCGCCGGGAGGGCCAAACGAGAAAGAGACCGAATTTATCCAGATAGAGTCGAAGACCACGAAGAACGAGCCAACAACCCGAAATTCGACTGGGAGTCCGAGTGCTCAAAACGAAAAGCGGAACAGGGGACAGGGACCAGAGAACAGAGAACCAATAAGGGAGAAACGAGTGCGGAGTACAGAGAACGGAGTGCAGAGAACAGAGAACGAAGCACAGAGAACAGCTTCGGCTATGGACCTACTTCAGGTAGAAAAGCAGTTCACTCGTGATAGCTTAGCAGCTATCACTATTCTAAGAGTGATATGCTTAGTGGACTGTTCGCCTCTTATATTTAAAAAACCTACTGATGCAGGCAACAAACTAGATACACTGGGATAATCTCGATCCGTTCCTTCCGTGTACTTGCAGCTACCTAGTTCTCTGTAATTGATGTTCGCTGTACAGAAGCAATATCTCGCATTTGAGGCACTATACTGTTGAATTACACCGGAAACCCGGTGTGTGTCTGTTTCTAGGATAATTCTGGGATACGGTCCACAATCTTGCTCCACCCCCGGCCGAACCTTCCACCCCAAGCCCCTCTCGCACACGGTTTCACCGGAAACCCGGTGTGCGCGCGCTCCGAAAGAACCTCTCTCGAATCATTGGGGAACCTCTCTCGGATCATTCTGATTTCGCGCCCCACGTCACCTCGTATCCTTTCCACCATTCGCCTCTTTCACCGGAAACACGGTGTGTGCGCGACAACTCAGTCAGGGTCAGCCGGACGGTCGTACTTCGATTTCACCGAATCGCCGTCCCGCCATTGCCAATAATAGTACCGGTTGTCGTTGATTTTTTTGACGACTCTGGTCGCTTTCGACGGGACCCCCTCGGGACGCTCGTCGGCCGCTTCCGCTCCCGACGGAGACTCGGCCTCTGATGCGGCCTCCTGAGAGGAAGACGTGCCCGCGTCCCGGGAGGAAGACGGATCCGTAGGTTCTGATTCATCCGCCGTCACTCCGCATGCCGATCCGTCTTCGGGTGAAGGCAGGGCTTCGGAAACCGACTCCAATCGGTGACTCGCGTATCGAATCAGTCCACGTAATTCCGCGTCGTCCAGTTCGTCGACTACCTCTCGGACCTCGGCTGCGGGGGTCCTGGACGCTTCGCCGTCGCTCCACGCTCCAACGTCTGCTCCAGCACCACCTCGGCTTTCGTCTGGTGAACTCCCGTCGTCAGTTCCTGTCCTCTCGGACCTGTCGTCCTCGTTCATGCTTTAACCAACAATACCCATCGAACGACGTTAATTTACTGGTCGAACGGTTGAACCGCCTGTTGGGTAGAAACGGTCGAAAATTGTTGGTTAAGATTTTTGCTGTCCAACACACGCAATCGCTACCGTATCGAGTACCGTTCACATTCCGATACACTCGCTGGTTTCAGATCTCCCCGCTATCTCTCCCGGTGTAGGACGCTCTGGATTTACATCTATACGACTGTAAACGTGGACAGACACGAAACGAACTGAGTATGATTCGGATCGGCTCTGTGGACAATCACGGTTCACCGATTGCAGATTCGGTCGTGTGTGACGTAGTAGACGGAACACCGGGTTCGGAGCATCGCTTCCGCACCATCGGGCAGATCGGCCTTTCATCTGCAGGCACCACCGCCTTGTTCCGGCAAAGCCTGCCATCCGGTCCGGACTGCGGTTCCCTTCGGGATCATGCACGACCATATGCCACCACAGCCGAGCGGAGACGGGAACGGTGCCGGGTCGACCAATCGGAACTCGGATCGACAAACGAGAGCCGGAAGCGAGCGGAACACCGAAAGCGAGCGAGGTGAGGACATCGGTCAGCGTGAGGAACGCGTACACCGGCTCGGGATCGATGGCGTCCACGACGCCGGGGGTCACGCGGCCGTCGGAGGAACGTCCCACCGGGACCTGATCGTGGTTTCGAACCGACAGCCATACAGCCACGAGTTCGACGACGGCGAGGTGACCGTGGATCGACCGACGGGCGGAGTTACCGCAGGACTCGATCCAGTGATGCGAGAACTGGGTGGGACGTGGATAGCCTGGGGGGATGGCGACGCAGATAGAGCGGTCGTCGACGACGACGGGTGCGTGACTGTTCCACCACCCCAGGACTCGCCCGGGGACGAAGCATCGACTCGGGGCCAAACCGATTCCGGGATGATGGTGTCGGACGGCCGATACACCTTGCGACGCGTCTGGCTCTCCGACGCCGAGGTCGAGAACTACTACTACGGGTTCAGCAATCAAGTGCTGTGGCCGCTCTGCCACTCGTTTCTCGGTCACGTGAACTGCGACGAGGGGTTCTGGAAGACGTATCGAGCTGTGAACGAGCGATTCGCCGGGAACGCAGTGGAAAGTGCGTCCGAGGACCGTCTCGACGAGACGACGATCTGGATTCACGACTACCACTTCGGGCTCGCACCGCGTGCGATCCGCCGGGAACTCGGTTCCACGGTCGATGTAGCACAGTTCTGGCACATTCCCTGGCCAGCGTGGGACACGTTCCGGGCCTGTCCGCGGCGACAGGATCTGCTCCGGGGATTGCTCGGCTGTGATCGCATCGGGTTCCACACGGATCGGTACGCCGAGAACTTCCTCGAGTGCGTTGCGACCGCCGTCGACGAGGCCAGCGTCGACTGGGCCGACCGGTACGTCGCGTACCACGACCGAGAAATCGCCGTCCGTGCCAGTCCGATGGGTGTCCCAGTCGGGGACGTTGCCGACACTGCGACGACCGCGGAGGCGACTGCGTTCCCGCCTCGGCTCCGGAACAAGCACGGCATCGACGGGGATACCACGCTCGCCGTCGGCGTCGACCGCCTCGACTACTCGAAAGGGATTCCCGAACGGTTGCGCGCGCTCGAATCCCTCCTGGACCAGAACCCCCAGCTCCGCGGTCGTCTCACGTTCGTGCAGGTCGGCAGCGTCAGTCGCGAAGCGATCCCGGCGTACAGAGAGCTTCGAGAGGAGGTGCTCGACTGTGTCGAGCGACTGAACGAGCGGTTCGGTACCGACGACTGGCAACCGGTCGTCTACACGACGGCTCACCTCTCCCGGGCCGAACTGTTCGGACTCTATCGCGATGCCGACCTCTGCATCGTCAGCCCACTCAGGGACGGGATGAATCTCGTCGCCCAGGAGTACGTCGCCGCACAGGGTCCCGATCCGGGTGTTCTCCTGTTGAGTCGCGGGACCGGTGCGTACGACGAGTTCGGTGAACACGCGCTCGCGGTCGACCCCTGTGCCGTGCCCGATTTCGCCACGACGATAGAGGACGCGCTCGCGATGCCTGACGACGAGCGTCGACGACGCATGGCCGATCTTCGCCGTGCCGTATCCGAGCAGGACCTCGACTCGTGGGTCGGCCAGTGTCTCCGGCCGAGTGGGGAGCGTCCACGAGTCCCTCACCGTCCGACGTGACTCGCGTTACGAACTACGAATCAAACCGACGTCCATCACCGACGACGAATGCACCCACTGGATCACCGGCGACCGAGGAAGGGAACGAACGACGAGACAGCGCCGAACCGGGCGGACGCGTCGCTCCCACCGAACGGTCACCCGACGACACCGGCGGCCACTAACCTCGGTGAAATCGCGACGCGACTCGAACGCGGGTCGGGACTCCTGGTCGCCGTCGATTTCGACGGGACACTCGCACCCATTGCGACGGACCCCGACCGCCCCCAGATCACACCGGAGAACCGGATCGCACTCTCCAGACTTTCCGCGCGGAACGACGCCGTCGTCGCGGTCGTGAGCGGGCGGGAACTCGCCGATCTTCGGTCGCGCGCGGAGGTTCCGGGTGCCATTTACGCCGGCAACCACGGTTTCGAGGTGGCCCGGGGGACCGACAGAGTGGTCCATCCCGCGGCGCGACGCTACAGACCCGCTCTCGACCGTGCCCGGACACTCGTTCGACGAGCGCTAGCGGATATTCCGGGCTGTCTTGTCGAGGACAAGACGCTCTCGTTGACGGTGCACTACCGCCAGGTTCCGGCGGCGTACCAACCGGCCGTGACCGACCGAATAGCGTCACTCGCTCCGCGACTGGACGACTGCTTACGACTCGTCTCCGGACGGAAATCGGTCGAGATCCGGCCGCGTATCGACTGGGACAAGGGACGGGCGGTCCAGTGGATTCGGGCGACGCTCCCGACCGGATACGGGACGGTCTATCTCGGCGACGATACGACCGACGAAGACGTCTTCCGGACACTCCGGGCCGGAGACGTCGGCGTCCACGTCGGCTCTCGGGACACCGACGCCGAGTTCCGGCTCGCTTCTCAGCGCGATGTCGCTCCCTTTCTCGACTGGCTCGGCCGACGCGTCACCCCCGGCGTCGGCTCTCTGCCCGGGTGACTCGACCGAGTGCGCTCACTGTTCGACGGTCGCGCTGTCGACGACCGACTGGACCGAAACCGCCGACCCCGTCGCGTCGGCCCGATAGGCGGCTTCGGTGAGGGCAGTGATGGTGAGGCCGACGGTGCCGGGGACGGCCGACTCGGCACGTCCCTCGATAGCGTCTATGAAGTTCTGCAATTTGCGACGGTTGAGCGTGTCGAAGTCGGCGTCGATAGCCATCTCGGTCCGGTAGGTGGCTCCGTTTTGCTCCTCGATCACCAGTTCGTCGTCCCCGTAGGAGATCGCTCCCTCGGTTCCCCAGAATCGGTACCCTTCCCGGGGGGTGACGTCGACGCCGTCGCCGACGATGGCGACGCTCGCGAGGATCGGGTTGGCGTCGCGCTCCAGACTGACCGTCAGCACGCTGTCGACGTCGATGTCGGGCATGGCGTACTGGATCTGTGCGGTTACGGTCGCAGGTTCGGCGTGGGAGAGCCAGACCAGCGCGTCGAGGACGTGCGATCCGGTATCGTAGAGCTGGCCACCGCCGGCGAATTTGGGGTCGACGCGCCAGGTGCCGCGGTGGTTGTCGATCCAGTTCTGGCTGACGTAGCAGTCCACGGCGCGGAGGCGGCCGACCCGACCACTTCGTAGCACTCTGTCGATCTCTCTGAACCCGTCGTGGAATCGACGCTGGTAGCCCACCTGCAGGACGAGATCGCGTTCGGCGGCCGCCTCGACGAGCGCCTTCGCTCGCCCCACGTCGGTGACCATCGGCTTCTCGACGAGGACGTGGAGCCCGCAATCGAGACAGGCCATGGCCTGTTCGTAGTGGAGGGTGTGCGGTGTGACGATGGTGACAGCGTCGAGGTCCGCCCCGTGTTCGTGCAGGAGTGCGCGGTACGTCTCGTATGCGGGCGCGTGGAACTCCCGCTCGAACAAGTCGCGGGCGTCCGCGGTGACGTCGGCGGCTGCCACGATGTCGACGCTCTCCAGTTCCGCGTACGTCTTGGCCTGGAGGTAGCCGAGTCCACCGACACCGATAACCCCGATCTGCAGGACCATACACGTCGTGTGTGATTGTCGGCGAAAGGTCTGACGCTGGCACCCCTCCACGGACTCCCTCGGCCGCGGAGGACACCGACTATCGAATCCACTACCGTCGTCCGACCGCGTGTATCCAAAGAGTGAAGTCGTGAGAAGTTGTACCACGGAGGACATGCCGATTTGCCCTGGCTGTGAGCGGCCGGTTCCGTACGACAGGCTGGCGACCCACGAGCAATATTGCACGGAACTGGCCGACGACGCGAGCCGCGCCCGGAAGATCGAGCGGCTCGACCGCCGGATCTCCGAGGCGGAGCGACGGATGTACCGCCGGCTCCGGGCGCTCGAAGCCGAACTCGACATCAAGCGTTCCCGGACCGACGAGAACGGTGGCGCGAACGGGCGTTCCCGCCCACAGCGGTAGTGGCGCGACCCGCGACCCACGATCTGCGGCCCTCCCCACCGCTGGGCAAGGGCGACTTCGCGGGTGAACTATTACCCGCCACGCGTCGAAACTGAGGTATGGACCTCGGTGTCCTGACCGTCCCCCTCGGGGAGCGCCCGCTCGGGGACGCACTCGACTACCTCGCCGACCTGAGCGTCGACGCCGTGGAGTTGGGGTGTGGCGGCTTTCCGGGAAGCGACCACCTGAAGCCGGACGAACTGCTCGACGACCCCGACCGACGTGCAACACTCCGGACTGCGCTCGACGAGCGCGACCTCTCGGTCAGCGCCCTCGCGACGCACAACAACCCGCTCCACCCCGACGACGAGCGGGCCGAGCGGGCCGACCGGGAACTCCGGCGCGCGATCCGACTGGCCGACGAACTCGACGTGGCCGCCGTCACCTGTTTCTCCGGACTCCCCGGCGGCAGTCCGGACGACGCGACGCCGAACTGGATCACGGCCCCCTGGCCGCCGGAACACGCCGACGCCCTCGAGTACCAGTGGGACCGCGCCGTCGAGTACTGGCGCGAGGTCGCCGCCTTGGCCGCCGATCACGGCGTGAACGTAGCCATCGAAATGCACCCGAACATGCTGGTCCACGAACCGCACGGTCTCGCACGGCTCAGGGACGCGACGAACGAACGCGTGGGTGCGAACTTCGACCCCTCGCACCTCTACTGGCAGGGGATCGACGCGGTCGCAGCCGTCCGCTGGCTGGGCGCCCGTGACGCGATCCACCACGTCCACGCCAAGGACACGGAACTGTACGAGTCCCGACAGCGAACCCGCGGCGTCCTCGACACGACGGCCTACGACCGGCCGGCCGAACGGTCCTGGCTCTTTCGCACGGTCGGGTACGGGCACGGCGAGCAACACTGGAAACGCATCGTCACGGCCCTCCGGCTGATCGGGTACGACGGCACGGTCAGCATCGAACACGAGGACGCGCTGACGAGTCCCCGGGAGGGTCTCGAAAAGGCGGTCGCGCTACTGGACCGGGTTCTGCTGGAGTCCGAGCCCGGGGAGGCGTTCTGGGCGTGACGCTTCGCGTCGCCTTCCTCGGATACCGGTTCATGGGCACCGCCCACGCCAACGCGCTGGCGCGGCTCCCCATGTTCTTCCCGGACGCGCCAGACACGCACCGACAGGTCCTGATCGGTCGCGACGAATCCGCCCTGGCGGAGGCCGCCGACCGCCTCGGATTCGCCGAGACCGCCACGAGTTGGCGCGAGATCGTCGACGACGTGGACGTGTTCTACAACCTCGCGCCGAACTATCTCCACGCCGACCCCGCCGTCGCCGCCCTGGAAAACGATGTCCACGTCCTCTCCGAGAAACCGCTCGCGCACACGCTCTCCGACGCCGAGCGGATGGCCGCTGCCGCGGCCGACACCGACGCCACGGCCGCCGTCGCGTTCAACTACCGGTTCCTGCCGGCGGTCGCCCGGGCGAAGACGCTGGTCGAGTCCGGCGAACTCGGCGAGATACGCGCGTTCCGCGGGCAGTACCTTCAGGACTGGCTCACCGATCCGACCGCGCCGTGGTCGTGGCGGACCGACGCCGATCTCGCGGGGAGCGGCGCACTCGGGGACCTGGGCGCACACACGCTCGATCTCGCCCGCTTTCTCGTCGCTGACGTGGCACGGGTCAGCGGCCACACCCGAACGTTCGTCGACGAACGACCCGATCCGGAGAGCGACGAGACACGTGCCGTCACCGTCGACGACGCGTTCACCGCTCAGCTGGCCTTCGAGAACGGCGCGATGGGGACCGTCGAGGCCTCCCGAGTCGCCCCCGGACGGAAGAACGACCACCGGATCGAGCTCGACGGGACCGACGGGGCGCTCCGCTGGTCGCTCGAACGGCCCAACGAACTGCTCGTCCGGCGCTCGGGTGCGCGAGGGTTCGAGCGCGAACTCGTCACCGAGGCCGACGACCCGTACGTCGACCGCTGGTGGCCGCCGGGCCACGTCCTCGGCTGGGAACACGCCATCGTCCACGAGAACTACGAGTTCTTGCGCGCGGCCGCGACCGACGAGTCCCACGACCCGGACTTCCAGGCCGGGCTAGCAGTCCAGCGACTGCTGGACGCGATCCTGCGCGCCGACGCGGAGGGTCGGTGGGTCGAGTGCTGAGGACGCCGTCCGCACCGTCGACCCGGCCTCGCCCGTCGCTCGATCCGTTCCGGGAAACCCACCAATAACAACGACGCGGGACCGAAACGTGTCGGCATGGCCCTCGTCGACTCGATGATCGTCTTCGTGGTGAGTCTCCTCATCGGTGCGCTCGGCATCTACGCCGGCGCGCGTGTGATCACGGACACCGACGACTACAGCTACGCGTTGGTCACCGCGCTGATCGGGGCTGCCGTCTGGACCCTGATAGCCTTCCTCGTCGGCTGGATTCCACTGCTGGGTCCCATCGTCGCCTTGATCGCGTACGTCGCCGTGATCAACTACCGGTATCCCGGGGGGTGGCTGAACGCGGTCGCTATCGCGCTGGTCGCCTGGCTGGCGTCCGTGATCGTCGTCGGCCTCCTCGCGGTGCTCGGCGTGACGACGTTCGACGCGGCCGGCGTTCCCGGTGTCTGAGGTCGGGCGAGGCCAAACTCCCACCGAATCCTGCATCGGAGATATCGTGACGAACGACCGAATACGCCCGGATTACCGGTGATAACCGTGTTATACCTATTGACCGGGTTGTGATACTCACTGTCGGGCGACGGCCGCCCGTGGAACCATGACTGCAGGACAGTTCCAGCAGACGGCAGGCGCACAGACCGGACAGACGTACGGGCAGAGCCAGAGCGCGACCGTCGGGACCCAGGGCGGGTATCGACAGCAGACGACCCAGCAGTCCCAGCAACTCGCCGACAGCATCTCCCGCGCCGTCGAGGTGTGTGGTTACTGTGCCGACCAGTGCATTCAGGAGAGCAATCCCGGGATGGTCGAGTGCATCCGGCTCTGTCACGACGTGACCGAGATCGGCGAGACCGCACTCGCCATGGTGCCGCGGAACTCCCGGTACGGACAGGCGATCCTCCAGACCTTCCAGCAGGCCGTCCAGGCCTGTGCCCAGGAGTGCGGTCAGCACGACCGAGACCACTGCCAGGAGTGTGCCCGCGTTCTGGGGGACACGATGCGGACGCTCCAGCAGGGGGTGGGACCGACCCAGGGGACCGGTCGAACACAGGGTGCGGGGACACAGAGCATCGCCCAGTCCGGTGGGCTGTCCCAGGGGTTCTAGCAAGACCCAAACCCCGCCGAAACGGAGTAACGCCGTCTTAGCGATCCGAACCGACGAAACGGTTAATGGCGGGGCCATGGCAGGCTCCGATGGGGTAGCGACCGACCCCCGGTTCCGGGACCGTTTCCTCGTCCGGGACACGACGACGCCGACACTACGCTGACAGCAGCGCAACACCAACCATGAGCCAGCAAAACCCGTATCAGACCGGACAGTATCAGCAGAGACAGGGCCAGCAACCACAGAGTCAACGACAGCAGGGCCAGCAACGCCAGCAGCAGGCATCCGGTGCCTGGCAGGGCACCAGTGACCGGCGCCACAGCCAGGCCTTCCGCGAGGACAAGGCCATTCAGGCCGACCTGCAACCGCGTGACCCACAGACAGGGCAGTTCGTGCAGGAACCGCAACAGCACGAACAACGGCGCGAACAGGCCGAACGACAGATCCACCAGCAGGTCGGCCTGCCACAGCAACAGCCGAGCCAGCAGCCCCAGGGAGCCGGAGTGCCGCCCCAGCAACTCTCCCAGCAGCTACAGCCGGAGTTCGGCCAGCCCCAACAGCCCCACCAGATGCCCCAGCGCGGGCAGAGCGGACAGTTCGTCGGTGGCGGGGGAACCCCCGGACAGGGCCAACAGCAGGCCCACCCACAGCAACAGACCCACCAGCGACAGCAGGCACAGCAACAGCCCCAGAACATCCAGCCCCAACAGCCCCAGAGCCAGATAGGCCAGCAACAGCAGCCACAGACGTTCCAGGGGCCCCAGCAGGGCATCCAGCAGCAACAGCCCCAGCAGGGCGTCCAGCAACAGCCACAGCAGGGCATCCAGCAGCAACAGCCCCAGCAGGGGGTCCGGCAAGAGCAGCCGCAGAACATTCAGAAGCAACAGCCCCAGAGCCAGATGGGCCAGCAACGACAGCCCCAGCAGAGCGGTCAGCAACAACAGCCCATCGAGAGCCAGCAGGGTTCACAGCAGTCACAGGGCGGGCTCCAGTACAAACAACGGAGTCAACAGCGCCAACAGGGCCAGAAAGAAGGGCAGTTCCAGCAGTAGCGGTGACGTCCGGGGAGTAGCCAGCGGCCCGCCCGGTCCCGACCGCCAGTCCACGGACCTGACGGCGGGACGGGGGGTTTCTTTTTGCTCGACTCGGGATCACCGATCCGACCCTCGCGGTGTCACTGGCTGGACACCCCGCGAGCGATAAGTACGTCCCGCCCGTAGACGCGCACGGATGGAGCGTGAGTCACGCTTCCGACGACGGCGAGGCGTACGATGAGCATCGCCTGGCCCAAGCCCGTCGACGATGCGACGACGCTCGTCCGCGACATCGTCGCGGAGTTCCGGGAGCGCGACGTGCCGTTCATGGCCGGGAGCCTGGCCTACTCGGCGTTCGTCTCCCTGCTCCCGTTCATGTTGCTGGTCGTCATCGCCGTCTCGTGGATCGGCGGCGAGCAGCTGGTCGCCGTCGTCCTGTCGCTCACCAGGCGCTACCTCTCGCCGGCCGGCCAGAACGTCGTCTTCGACGCTCTGACCCACGCCAGCGGCCGCTTCGGCCTCTCCGTGCTGGGCCTGCTGGCGCTCTCGTGGGGCGCGCTCACCCTGTTTCGCCGGCTCGACACGGCCTTCGCACAGCTGTACGGCACGGACGGTCGCGGTTCGATCCGGGACCAGATCAGGGACGCACTGATCGTGATCGCCGCGATGGCCGGCGCGATGCTCGCGATGCTGTTCGCCGGCCTCGTGTTCGCGATGGTCCCACAGATTCCGTTTCTGGGTGTTCTCAACGTCCTCTTTCTGATCGCGGCGCTGTCGGCCGCGTTCTATCCCGTCTACTACGTCTTCCCGGACGTAGCCATCGAACCGCTGGAGGCAGTGCCCGGCGTGATCGTCTCCGTCGTCGGCTGGACGATCCTGCAACTGCTCTTTCAGGTGTACATCTCCATCTCCTCGACCGCGGAGCTGTACGGCGTCCTCGGCGGCGTCCTCCTGTTGATCACCTGGCTCTACTTCGCCTCGCTGATCTTCCTGCTCGGCGGCGTCACGAACGTCGTCCTCGCCGGCCGCCGGCCACCGAACGCCGGTCTTGCCTACGAAGGAACCGACGGGGACGCCGGAATTGGATGAGGAATCGGCAGTGACGGCCGCCGTTCGTGGGCTCTAGTACTGGCCCTGCCGGTGGCTCGCCCCTGCCTGATCACCCTGCCTGTACTGTTGCTGTCCGCCCACGTCCCGTTCGCGGCGCACCTGTCTGTGGCGGTCCTCCCCCATCCGCTCCCCGCCGCCGCCAGCGGACTCTCGAGCGACTTGATCCGACTGCTGTCGGAACCCACCCTGCTGGCTCTGCTTCTCGATCCAGTCCTGCTCGTACTGGCGTTGCTGGGCGATTCCCCGGTCCGTCCGCTGACCGGACCGTTGCTGTCCGTGCGGTTCCCGACCACGCTGCCGACGCTGCTGACCCTGCC
>NZ_CP187157.1:0-116298 GCF_049605515.1 Halorientalis pallida | reverse complement strand
CAGACTCGTGACTGTTCTCGACGCGACAGCGAAATATGCGGCACTCGTCGCAATTGGGATCGGGGCGATGGGATGGGTAATTGCCGGAAACAATGTTCGGCGGTCGATGCGATTCCGCGGGATGTTCGTTGGGGGGATTGTCGCGTTGCTGGCGATCTTCGGCATTTCGACGGTCTACGAGACAATTCGATTCATCATGGGTACGCAGTTTCTCCCACCGGGATGGCCGTATGGTGTCTCGGGAATGGGGAGTATCGCAGCACTCGGCGCCGCGGTAGCTGGCATGCTCCATCACCTGGGGTTGGCTGTCTTCTCGATCGGCATGGCGCTACATGCAATTGCAGCCCCCTACTCCCGAGGCCGCCAACGGGGACGGAAATGGGTCGCGATTGGGCTAGCGATGATCGCGCTGTCGGTGGGCAGCAATCTGTTCACCGTATTTGCACTCGTTCTCTGATACCCGATAACTATTCCTGATATGTCCAGTCATCCAAGTACATGGGAGAACCACACCGTATTTTAGGTGTTTCAGAGGATGCACCAGAAACCGTTGTAGATGCAGCATATCGGGCACTCGCCAAAGAAAAGCACCCAGACCAAGGTGGTGACCCGGATGAATTCACGAAAATTAAGGAGGCATATGACGCTGTTAAGTCGGAGAACAATGAGGCCAACACACAAAGTACACCAGGCTGGTTTGGTTCAGTATTTTCCTCGGAGCCAGCTGAGACAATTTCTGTTATAGGCGATCCCGAGAATCAACCGACAGTGGAGGGAGAGATATTCACAGTCCGGCTAAAAGGAATAATTCCTGATATGGATGCATCTGAGATTGTGAGACTACCGGATGAATTGGGGAAGAACACCTGTAGAACTGTAGTTCTCTTCGATATCCAGAACAACACAGATGATGTACAAAAATGGCACCGTGACAAGACGACTTATGTTGACAAGGCAGGTTTCACATACGAAAGAGAACAGACCACGATTGACAGCGATAAACTGGGCCCACGTTGGACACATTTTAGTGTAGAGATAGAACCTGGAGCAAGAACCTACTTTGTAGCAATGGTTGAAGAACTACCACCAGATGCCCGTTTAGGGAAGATTGTACATTCTCAGTATACTCATGCCGAAGGTCTCACCTCCGGTTGGACGGAAGGAAAGGAGAGGTATGAATTTGTGATCGAGGAAGAAAATCGAACGTCGATCCCCTTGCCTACAAGTTGACAATTCAATGCACTGCATGGAAGGGTATTAAATTGTCACAGTTCCCTGGTAAAGTAATGGACTCATTCTATCACGTAGACCTATTCGGAGAGCTTGAGGTCGGAGACACGTTAGGCCTCTATTGGCCTCCTAAGGTCAATAGCACGGAGTATGTCCTTCCAGCAGATGATTCGATGAATCCCAACCATGATGTTGGGATATTGAAAGAAGAATTCCCTGAAGGTCTCTCTAGCCACGGCGCTAGACACGCTCTCAGTGCATTAATTGGGACGAGAGAGCCTCCGATAGAAGGCGGCGTTGAACTACCGTTGAAAGATGAATATCAAGGATTGGTGTCGTCATTATTCAGATCCGAGTCGAAGGGCAGTGACTACGAGCAAATCCACCATGAACCAGCACCAGTTCTGTTCGAGACTGGGGTAGAGCTAGTTAGACAGATTGATCACGAAGAGGAACAGTCTCGATTCCAATCCTATTTCGGCGGCCAAACTTATGAAGATGTGAATCAGTACAGACAGCAGTATCAAGGGGGAGACGGTCAGATAATGAAAGTTGAGTGTGAGTCATATGAGATCCGGGACATGGATTTAGTTGAGGCGACGAGTTTCATCGAAATTCTCCGAAAGGGAAGAAAATACTGGAAGGGAAAAGCAGGCTCTGATGACCCTACATGGGAAGTACTGATGGAACCACCAGTAGAAGTTGTCGATAAAATAGACTGATAGTCTATCTTTCCAATCCTTCACTGCAGGAAGAGGATCAAGCCATCGATATTCAGATTCATCCTATGTTGACCAATTAGCCATGCAAGAAGATACGAACAAATCATTCGCACTCAACAAAAATCGTGCTAGTGACGGCTAACGTTGGCCGCCACCGAGTTGACGATAGAAGTCGTCGATTTCGTCGTGTGATGGAAATCCGTATTGATCCAGGAGATCGTTGACTGCCTCGTCGTACGTTTTCTGGTCCAGCAGATTCATCCGCTTGAACGCTTTCAGGCGTGTGGCTGTCTCTTCATGAACAGGTATCGATCGTTGGTTGGGCATCAGTTCCACCCCAGAGCTATCCGCAGGGTTGTTGATCGCATGTCTAGATCCATGTTTTGCTCACTCCAGATGGGTTACCAGTCGGGACCGCAACCGCACATTACCAGTCACACTTCTTTCCGCATGTAATTGTATTAACTCTTTCTACAAATCGCCCCACCGGAACCCCACAGTGGGTGAGTTCCTTCCGCAGTTCTGCGGCGGCCGCAACTTTACGGCGGCCGTGAAAATACGGCTGCCGCAGTTTTGCTAGCTATATTACATCTCCCGGGGAAGGGGCGCTCGTGGTATGAAATCACTGAAGCACAGCGGAATCCTGCGGAACCGACCCGGTGTGACGCCCCTGCTCGTGGTGGCGCTCGCGACACTCCTGCTGTTCAGCACGCCCGTCGCTGCCCAGGCACCGACCGGTGGTAGTGGTGGTTCATCTGCGGATTACCTCACGATCCTCGAGAACCTCTGGAACGTCGTCTACGACACCCTCCAGTACGTCGGGCTCGCCGCCCTCGGGGTGGGGGCGATCCTGTATTTTACTGCTCGCAACAACAGCAACCGCGCTGAAACGGGAATGAAAGTGCTCATCGGTGGGGGTGCACTCACGGTGTTCTACTTCGGGATGGCCGCGATCATCGCCGTCCTGGAGTTCATCGCGACGCCGTGATTGCAGCTCCGACACCACCTCTCCCTCATTTCGCGTGAGGGGACGGTGATCGACACACGGCGACTCGCGACGCCCCATTCGCGATTCCCATTTCGACGTTCTATGGCTACTCCACACACCCAGAGCGGACAGACTCGATTTCGAACGATTCGCACCGAACAGACGCTCGACCACAGAATCAACACGACCATGCCCTCAGTGGAAGGCTTGGACTGGAGGGCCGCATGAGTGGCCCCGATCCACGCCGTCGACGCGAGCGCCAGCGCAACAGCGAAGTCCCTGATCCGATGACGCCGCTACCGACGATCACAGCCGAACAACTCCAGGAAACCCTGGCAGAACAACGGAAGGCCGACGCCAGCGAATCCGCCACCACTGCAGAGACTGCCACTCAGCGTCCAACCGAGCGAGACACAGAGGGAGAAGCCACCGAGAATTCCGAGAGTAATCCGACGTCCGATCCCGATTCGGGCGATGACCCTGGCGGTAGGGATGACGGCGACGCCCAGAGCAATGCGGACGCCGGCGACGACACCTCCCAACCGTACATCAAGATCACGCCCGCTCGCGAGCAGGTGCCGCCCCGGCAGATCGTCAAGGGACTCTTCGGCTTCCATCGTGCCGGACAGGGGAGTTCGCTCCCGCTCGCCGGGACAATCCCGTACACGAGCCCGCAGCGAACCTTCGAGTTCCTGATTCACAAGCCACGAGACACACAGCGATTCGACTTCTACATCGGAGTCCACCCCTACGACGTTCGCGCGTTCAAGAACCTCGCGAACAACATCTCCGCGATGTATCCCGACTCGTTCACGTTCGAGGTCGTCTCGTTTGCCGTCCGGGATGCGTTCACTCGCCAGAGCAATTACGAAGCCGGGCTCGAAGCCCTTGCCGAGTTAGAGGGCATCGAGGAGATCGAGGGATTGCAGGGCTTCCAGCAAATCACCACCGTAGTAGACGAACTGGCTGACGACGGAGATGTTGAGATCGAGGGCGACGAACCCGAGTTCGAGTACCCCTCGATGGTTCAGTGGGCCGGCACGGAAGCGAACAAAAACGACTGGATGACGCTGCTTTCGCGGTTCAGCGAGCTAGAAGCCACGACTGAAGAAGGCTATCGCTCACCGCTCAGTGTCCTCCTCGAACAGGCAGCCGGGACCGACGACCCGTTCGTCTTCCAGGCGGTGTTCACACCCAGAGCTGACTGGACGAACAAGGCCGAGAAACACAAGCGCAACCTCAAGATGGGCGTCAATGGAGCAGGGAGCGCCTTCAAACAGGAACTCGTTCGTCAGTTGTTCGGCACGAGCGACGACGAACGCCGCCAGATTCACCGTGGGGAGACACCCGAGCAGATCGGGGGGACCATCAACAGCGGCGAACCCGGCAACTCGCACCAACTGCCTCGGATGGGCCAGATCGACCTCAAACAGCCCACCGTCACGTTCGATCTTTCGCTACGAGCGGCCGGCCCCGAAACAGTGATTGGGAGCGTTGCCGGCGCTTTCAGCCCACTTTCTGGACCGTACTACGGGATCGAGGGCAACACCCTCGGCCAGAGCAAGCGGGCGTTCAAACGGCTCTGTGAGGCGACGATCACGTACCCGGGAATGGCCGACCGCCTCCGCGATGATTCACCACTGTTGATCGCGAGTCCGGACGAACTCGCGAACTTCGTCACAGTCCCAAACCACGGCAGTCTCCCGAAAGTTAGCCGAGGAGCCTCCGGTGGGACGCCCGACGTCCGCTCGCCACTGACGGCGACCGACGAGACACAACTCGCGAAGTACAATCACGGCATGTGTATCGGGAGCGCCGTGACGGCCTCCCCAGATCGCGAGGATATCGACATCAGGCTCTCGGCCGAACAGCTGACCCATCACGTCCTTCGGGCGGCCTCGACGGGGGCTGGCAAGTCGACCGCGATGGTCAACGACGCGCTGTCGGCCTACGGTGAACTCGATGGTCCGATCTTCATCTTCGACAAGAAGGGCGGCTCGATGTTCGACGAGTACAAGCGAGCCCACTTCAGGGAATTCGGAAATCTCGACGATATCGTTCACTTCACCGTTCCTGGGGGCAACGGCGAGGTGCCTGCCTTCCCGTTCTTCGACATCCGCCCCCAGGTAGCCGCCGGCATGTCTCGTGAAGCAGCCGTCCAGGAGAAGATGGACCGCTACGTCGAGTTGCTCTCCTACGTCATCGGCGCGGAGATGAACGAAAACGCGTTCGTCGCGAACGAGATCCTGGCGAATCTCATCAAGGCACTGTTCGATCCCGCCTTTGGTCGGGATGCCTACGGAATCAGCGATCTCCTCGAAGCGGCGATCCGGATGCAGGAAGAGCGCGAGATCCCGGAGGTAAGTGACCCCGAGATCGAAGCCGCCCTCACCCGCCATTTCAGCGCCGACGAGCGTCGCTTCGAGACTTCGATTGATGCAGTCATCAATCGTATCACGAAGCTCCAGGAGCGCGATTTCATCTGGCGGATGATGAACTTCGTCCCCGAGTGGGACGACGAGGACGAGGCGTACGCCGAAGACCAGATGTTCTTCAACCTGGACGATATTCTGGACTCGAAGCGAGTCATCCTGATCGATACGGGCGAGCTTCGCCCGGCCAGCAGCAACCTGTTCACAGTGCTGATGCTCGATTATCTCTGGTCGTGGGTCCGCCTCCGTAAGCGGATGGACCGTGAGCTTCCCTCGCCAAGTGATGGATACGTCGTGAATCTGGTCATCGACGAGGCGGCGCCGATCATGCAGGCCGCGCTGCTCCGCGACGAGATGATCCCCGACGCTCGTGAGTTCGCGCTTGCGTTCGAGTTGATCCTACACTTCCCCGAGCAGGTCAAACGCGACGCGCTGGATACGAGCGCCTACAAGGAGATTCTGCGGAATATCAACACCAAACTCATCGGGAAAGGGGCGAACGACGACGAACTCGCGACGACGCTGTTCCACGAGGAACTCGATGCCGAAGAACTGGCTGATCGGATCGCCTCGCTCCCGCGTGGGGAGTGGATCGCGCAACTCCCCGATACGGGGTTCATGACCGATACCCCGGAATTGGTGTCGATGGTGCCGTTATCCATACCGAAGGGCCACAGCGATGGCGGAGAGCCAGTCACGTCAGTGAGCGGCGCACCCAATTCACAACTGACGTTCTCGGAGATGGACCTTCAGCAGCGGGCGTTCACTCGGCACCGCTATTGCCTCATTCCGAGTGTGAACAGTCCACCGACGGTAGCACAGCGGGCCGCCCGCTTCGGTGCTGGAGTGATGGGAAGCAATGTAGCAGAAGACGCAGAACCATCACAGTCCGTGGGAGAATCTTCTCAGAACGGATCTGAGGCCGACTCAGACGATGACGAGAATAGCAAATCCGGCGGGCCAAGCGGAGAAGAACCCTCGAACAACGGCGCATGGACGAACGATTACGGAACGACGCTCGGAACCAGTGGTGATGGTCCGGTTAATCCTACCCGTGAATCCAATGCGGCTGCGAAATCGGACGCTAAATCTGAGACACCCAGGAGTCAAACGAACAGTTCTCCCGCGGGCCAGTCAAACCCGGTCGCGAACGGAGAACCTGAACCATCAACGAACGGAACGTCGGAACCCGACAAACGGGACGGCCACGAACCGCCTGCGGACCTTACCGACGATGAAGTCCGGTTTCTTCGGAACGTGGTGAAGGCACTCAATGGTGAACTGGAGGGCTACGAACTCACGCAGTCGATGACGATCATCCGAAACCTCTCCGGTGGCGATATTGACGAGGACAAACTCGAGGAGAAAGGATATCTCGAACCCCACTGGGCGGGCCAGCGCTACTACTGGATACCCAAGAAAGGACAGGAAGCTGTCAACAGATCGCTTTATACGGGACGGAACCGCGGCGACTTCAACGAGAAAACGATCCACAAGGTGTTCTCGGAGTACTTTGCCCGATACGTCGAACACGAGAAGGGCCTACATGTCGAGAAATATTACGAACCACCCGGTGGCGGGATGATTTTCGATGTGGCCGGATTCACCATCGGTGAGGATGGCTGGGAAGACCTCACAGTGATCGGAGAGATTCTCACCCAGGTAAATCCAGCCTGGGCTGTGAAGCACTACGAAGACTTCCGGGAATTCGACGGGGTCGAGAAGTACTGGGTGGTCCAGAACTACGAAGTCGCCCACGATCTCGTCCGGGCTCTCCAGTCGGCGGGGTATATAGCCGAGATCCCCTCGAAAGATATCACAGATTACGAAGAGATCACCGACGAAGCGTTCGGGTCAGATAGCGATTGGAAGATCGTTGGAGCCAACGAAATCGTGGAGTCGGTAAAGGAGTTCGAGGCCGACGAAGAGGAGTCGTGAACTGGTTCACAATGGGCGCTCTTAGAACGGTCTATAGAACCTATAACGCAACCTCGATTATTGCTGGTGCGCTTTCCCCCAATAATATACTAGAGGGTAGTCTCGCCTGGGGAACGAAACTGCACCAATCGTGTGCAGTATTGCGGTTAGAGTGGACCAGGTTCCGCGCACGATGCGCGCACCGATTGACGAGTTTATCCCGCCCAGACAGTGTGCGGCCGAGTGGTCTATCGCTCCCTCCTGAACACCAATGCCCATAGATACCATCATAGAGGATACGATACCTGACACGATACGCGAAATTGAGCAGTGGATCTGCTGGCGTGAGAAAGACCGAGACGGGAAGGCAACCAAGATCCCGACCAAACCGTATCGAACCAGTGGCACCCCCAATGCGAAGACCGACGATCCCTCGCACTGGCGAGATTTTGAGACCGCACTCGAGTATCATAAATCTGGGAGAATAGATACAACCGGGATTGGATTCGTGTTCTCGACCGAAACTGAGATCGTCGGCATCGACCTCGATTCCTGTCGTGATGGCGAGACTGGTGAGTTCGATGAGTGGGCACAGGACGTCATCGAACGGCTGGACTCGTTCACCGAGATTTCGCCGTCGGGGACCGGTGTGCATGTTCTCGCGAAGGGTCAGCTTCCTGACGGTCGAAATCGCCGCGGTGAGATCGAGATGTACGACGAAGGACGGTTCTTCACCGTCACCGGCGAACACGTCGAGGGGACACCCCAAGAGATCAAGCATCGGCAGGATGCGATCATCGGTGTCCACCTCGACTACGTGCAAACTGATCCCACCGCTGACGACGAGCAGGGCCACCTTGAGGGTCACTCCCCGACAACGAATCCCAGTTCCTCGTCTACGGACGACTCGTTAACGAACGACCCTCGTTCTCCGCAGTCATCCCGTCTGCATCGAGGCCGGGAGCAGACAGATATCCGGAAGCGTTTCGACAGAGACCTTCAGGAAATCGATGATTCAGCTATCGAGGTAGCCCTGCAGAACATCTCGCCGCAGAAGATTCCGGTGCCGCCACCGCAGACGCTCGAGGATCTCGCCGGTCCCGGCGTCCCGCTCGACGACCGGGAAGTCATTCAGCGGGCGTACAACTCGAAGAGTGGTGAGAAAATACAGCAGCTATACTGTGGCGATCCCGACCTCTTCAGTGGGGCCGACAGCGAGTACCCCTCGCAGTCCGAAGCCGATATGGCATTATTGTTCTACCTGGGATTCTGGACAGGCAAAGACCCCGAGCAGATGGACCGGCTGTTTCGGGACTCAGAGCTCTTCCGTGAGAAGTGGGACGATCAGCACTACGGCAACGGGGCGACGTACGGCGCTGTGTGCATCGCCAAGACGCTCTTGGAACTGACTGACTACTACGAACCACCGTCGGAGAACTCTTCGTCACAGGAACGACAGCGCCCAGAAACGGAGCAGCAATCACGAGGGCATACGTCCGCCAATCCAACTCGCCTGTCTGACCGCCAACCGGTTCCCCCATCGTCAGCGCCGGCTCACTCTTCCCATTCGGCACCTGAACAGTCGCCATCATCGGGCAGCGAACAGGCCTTTCCGTCGGACGGGCAGTGGGAACAGGATGATCATCAGTCTCCCCCGCATTCTCGTAGCACGCAGCGAGAACGGACGGGACAGCACCGCCCCCCTTTTCGTGAGGTGTCGATTGACATCGGCGCCGTCGAGGATGCTCGCCGACTGGCGTTGAAGGTGACCCAACAGCACGAACAGCTCACTGAACAAGCCGAATACATCGCTAAGCTCGAAAACCGGCTCTACTGGTACCGCCAGACGCTGGGGGTGGAGCCACCAGCCTCCGATGACCTCAATCTCGATCAAGTCAATCTCATCGACGATTCGGAGCAGGTAGAGAATCTGAACACAGTCGATCCAACTGGAGGCCCAGCAGCACCGCCACCGCAGGGGTCGGCGGAGGAGACGTTAGCTAACGGTACGGAAACGGCGTCGCCTTCGACCGAGTTTGATGATACAGCACCACCAGAAACCGACGGGGGTACGCTGACAACCAGTGAGGATCGGTGTAGACAAGCACGGCAAGCCGCTGGCCACGACGATGGTAATTCCGACGACGATGATGACGATTCACCACGAAAGGCACCAGGTTCTTGGTTTGTTTCGGTCATTCGGCACATGTTCTAGTAACAGTATGCATCTCTTTTGGCAATTACAGACTAAATGGAAGCTATTCTGAAAACATATGCTGAATAAAGAGATTGTATGCAGCACAATGGATGGATTTGGATTACCGTGTAACGGATGACATATTCTGTTCAGCGCGAACACTCAATTTCTATCTGTCCTCTCCCGTCGCCCTTCTCGATGGGATTCTCTTTACATCCGAGTTCGAAGTATAGAGACGTGGAAGTCCACTTCGACGGCCTGCAGAATACATGCATTCTGGCTGAATTCGGGCCACGGAGTCAAGCCGAGCATGGTCAACACTAGGATTGCATAGATGACGGTAACTATGGCGACGCTCCAAATGATGGCGATAAGGAGGTGTCGACCGGGGTCTTTAGTTCTTCGGCGACAGTCACAATCCTCGTGTAGCCAAGGAAGGAGACTCTCTACTACTGAAGGAGAAACGGTGATTGGGAAACGCCATTTACTCAACCGTCACAAAGATTAGAAATCCTACAATGAACAGCATGAGACCAACATATCCCAATCCTGTAAAGAAATCATTGTATCCCGATTTAGATCCGAAGACGACCCCGAGGAGTATACTACCGACTATACAAAGAATACCAGTGAACATAATGTAGCCGGGCCATTGAGGTTCCCTCTCTGCCGGCTGACTATCTTGGCTAGACATACATCAGTACAGGTAATTACGATAGGTCCGGTCCACTTCAACAGCGGGGGTAGAAGCATCGCTCAACTCATTTTGAACTCTCGTAAGACTATTCTGGTCTTTCCTACCCTGACGAATTAACCGAGTTTGGTTCTGATGCAATCTTAAACAGGAACGTTCGTTGCCCTCCTTGTAGACAGTTCGACGGATAAGCTGACCCACTTACTTTTCAACTTTTTGTGCTAGGCCGCTGACTGATTCGCACTTTGCATTCACCATGCAGATCTAGTCAGCATTGGGGGTCCGATACAGACGTTTTTTGTCCAGAGGTATGGAGTCTGTAGCAGTCACAATTGTTACCCCACTAATTCGCATATAGTGGTTGGTGTGGGGTAACTTCTGGAAGCCACATTGAATCCTTCTCGTGCCCTGTTTTTCACACTCCCAAAGGGAGTGCGGGGAGTGGCGAGCGCAGAGACACCAGTTCAAAATAGAGCTGATCGTCGTCGTCAGTCCAGAACCTGATACGGCGAGATTTCACACCCCACAAGGGGGTGCGGGGGCTGGCGAGGGCGATCATCGTCGAATCTGGTTCGATACAGTGCTTGTCAGCTCCCTCACAGAGAGTTAGCCATGAGCAGTACCACCGACTCCAACGTAGCGGATAGCGCGGCAACCATCGTCGAAGCGTTCCAGGATTCTGATCACCCCGGCCTCCAAGGGGTCTCCTCCTCGGCTGTCGACCGACGCCTTCAGAGTATGGTCGAGTACCGGGTTCCGGTGGCGGACGCAGAGCGAGCGGTCGTCCGAGCGCTATTGTCTGATCTCGAAATCGAGCGGGAAGACATCCCCACGTCGGTCGCGACTCTCGCGGGGTTCAACTCTCGGCGATCCACCGAGTTCGACCGAGCGATGATTTCGACGCTGGCCGAGGCAGACATTTGGTGTGACCTCCTGGTCGAAGTCGTCGAGCTGTGGGAGCCCCGCAGCGAGTCGATCGATCAGGTGGGACTGATCGGTGACGAAAGTGGCGTCATCAAGTTCGTGAAGTGGGCGAGCGCAGACCTTCCCGCCCTCGAGGAGGGGGCAGTCTACCGCCTGGAGAACGTCGTCAGTGACGAGTACAATGGATGGTTCTCGGTCAACCTCAACTCCGCTTCGTCTGTGACGCCCTCGGACGATTCCGTTGACGCATCCGATGGCACCATCGAGGCGTCGGGGTCGGTCGTCGCCGTCCAGGAGGGCTCGGGACTCATCAAGCGCTGTCCGGAGGCGGACTGTACCCGGGTGCTTCAGAACGGCCGCTGTGCCGAACACGGCCAGGTCGACGGCGAGTTCGACCTACGGATCAAAGCGATCCTCGATGACGGTTCCCGAGCCGTGAACGTGATCTTCGACGCTGAAGCAACCGAAAAAGTAGCTGGCATTTCTCTCGAGGAGTCCAAGCAGTTGGCGATGGACGCACTCGACACGGATGTGGTCGCCGACGAGATTCGAGACCAGATTCTCGGACGGACGTACACCGTCACCGGTCCGGTGGTTGGCTCATACCTGCTGGTGAACGACTCTGCAGAGACACCCGGTGCGACGGTCGGCCTCGACCATGCCGATCTCGAACCAGCGGTGTCGAACCGCCAGGCGGCCAAGCGCGTCCTCCCTGAGGAATTCAACGCTGCCACCCATGAGTTCACGGAGTCGGACGAAGAGCGAGCGCCACAGTTCAACCTCCTCCCGACCGGGGATGCGGTGAATCGGGTGCTGGTCGTTGGGACGCTTATCGAGACCGAAGACGTCGGTCGTGACGACGAATACTGGAAGGCTCGTATCGTCGCTGGCAATGGCAGTGTGTTCGTCTACGCCGGTCAGTACGAACCCGATGCAGCGGCGGTCCTGCGAGAAGCCGAGACGCCCTGCTATGTGGCGGTGGTCGGCAAGCCGCGGACCTACGAATCAGGTGACTACGTGAACGTCTCCATCCGACCGGAAGCTCTCGCGATCGTCGACCAGGAGACGCGAGATGCGTGGCACAACCGGGCTGTCTCGGCAACGCAGGAACGTCTGACTGCGTTCACCGCTGGGGAGGCCCCGTACACCGATCTAGCTCGTGAAGTCTACGACGGTGAGGAAATCTCGGCCATCGAAGAAACGCACGAGGAACTCGAAAGAGTGGGCGAATCCTCGATGGCTGCCGTAAACTAAATTCCAGAAACGTACTTATATCATGCGACTCTAAAGTTTACACAGATGCTCTCGAAGGCTGGGCTCGCCGTCCTCGACACACTCAGTACCGGCCGGGAAACGACGCCGGCCGAACTGGCGACAGAAACTGCGTATTCGCAGGACCACATCTACGACGTCCTCGACGAATTGCTCGCAGCAGGGCTGCTTACTGAAGCTCGTGGTCCCAACAACCTCCGTCGAGTTCGGGTGAGTGACCACCCAGTCGTCGAAGCGTATCGGGATCTGCGTTCGAAGCTCGGCCACGTCGAATGGGCTGACCTCCTTTCGCCAGCCACACTCCGAGTCTGCTGGTATCTCGACGAACCACGCCGTGTGACCGAAATCGCTGACCGACTCGACATCACCCGGCAGGGCGTTCACAAAGCACTGTCGCCGCTCAAACATCGTGCAATGCTCTCGCCGTCCGGGCCCGAATATGCGCTCCGTGAGGAGTTCTCTCCGCTGCTAGCCTTTGCTCGCGCCGTCGTGCGCCACGTCCACCGAACTCGGGTTCGGGAGTCTGCGCCGAGTGCGACTGTCGAGTGGTGCGATCCAAAGCGGGCACTCGTCCGCGTGCAGACGTCTGACGATACAGCATCGCTGCAATCGACTGCCGACTGGCAGGTGACCGGCCTCGCAAAATTCCAGGACTACGGGTTGCAGTTCTTCCTCGCTGGTGAACCCGCATTCTGGTATGCGCCCGATGAAGCGTTGACGCCCGCCGACGTTGTCTGTCACACACTCTATCTCGATAGTGGCTCTCGTCGCGTGAGTTATGCCATGCTCCTGATCGAGAAGCTAGACATCGCTCAGGAAACGCTGATAGATACGGCGACGTGGTACGATCTGGAACCCGCAGTCGCAGCTATGTATCGGCCACTTCGGGGCGAGTTCGACGTCTCGGAGGACACTCCTATCATCTTACCAAGCGAATCCGAATATCTGGCGCTCAAAGAGCAGTATGGATTATCATGACTGTGTTCAAGGGCGGAGAGGCGATCGAAGCGTTCCTCGAAGAGCTCGACAGTTGGCTTTCGGAATCCGTTGCGGTGTATCTCCTCGGCGGCTCTGCGATGACGGTCCAGGGGCTTAAAGACCAGACCGAAGATATCGATCTGGCACTGGGTGTTGTCTCCGAGTTCAAGCACGTCTATCAGGCATTGCAGTCACAGGGGTTTACGGTGGTTGACGAACCGACCCAATCGTTCGAGGGTGTCGGGAAAACTGTTGAACTCCATCACGAAGACCTCGGATTTCAGATCGACCTCTTCGAACGGCAAGTCGTGGGGAAGGTATGGATCACCCATCGAATGCATGACCGGGCTGCGGAATTCTGGTCCGGCGATCACGTGACGGCGTTCGTCCTTTCGGACGAGGATATGTTTTTGCTAAAGGCAGTCTCTGGCGGTGATCTTGCTAGCGGCCGCCGCCGAGACATTGAGGATATGCGCATCTATGCACAGCGTGGACTTGACTACGAGTCGATTCTAACCGAAATCGACGAACAGCGACCATTCAATACTGGGTCGACTGAGGCCCGACAAATCCGCGACCGCTCACATCCGCTGTTCGCAATCGAGATGGCGGTAAACTCACTTTCTGGGCTTCCAACTGCATTTACATCTCGAATTGCAGACTTCGCGACAGAGTTCGAGGTCGAATATACTGTACTAGGGGCGGTTGACGATGGACTCGTTGATACCGAGGAAATCCGGGAACGAGTCCGCTCGAACGTCCGTTCACTTTCGGATGAGCAGGAGGACGCCGTAGAGGACGCAATCGATCGACTGGTGGAAAAGCGAATACTAGTGCGTGATGGCGACACCGTCTCCTCTCGATAAACATACATTACCGAAAGTATCAAGCTGAATATCGAGTGTACTGATTAGGTAGATGCCGACTTTGTCGTGTCCGGAATGTACGGCGACCCAGGACGTCAGTGTCACACCCGATACGTACGTCGTTGTCTGTATTCACTGTGGACACGAGTTCAAAATCCCCCGCGAACACCGGGTCGAAAAACGCGACCTCAAAGAGTACACGTCGAGCGTTAACATCCGAATCGGGTACAGAGAATCTGACGGGATGATGAATGTGGGATGGACGGTCCAGTCCGCGGAGAAAGGCAATCAGTACCTGGAGCGGGACGCTGTAACCGTCGACACGGCAGAACATCCACAGAAGGTCTACTGGTATGTTGCGATCTTCAAAGCCCTTCAGCACGTCAACGAGTACAAGTCGGCGCGCATCTGGGTGAAGCACGAACAGGTCATTGACCACTTAGCTGGCGAGATACGAATCGCGGATGATGACCTGCGATCTCGGCTCGCGGCGTCAATCATTGAGCTGTGCGACGAGAAGTTCTTCGGCTACGAGTTCGGGGTAACCGACCATATCGGCCGGGACATTACGCGATTGCTTTCGTGACTTTCTAGCTAGAGTCATCCAGTATCGATTGAGGCTCTACCCAGCCTGATTTGTCGTCCCCTGACAGGTGAGGGGCTCATGTCCTCGCAGATACAGCTATGTCTCACAACACTCGCAGCAATCAGCCAGCGCAAGGTGAGTCGCCATGACCGATCCGGCGTTTCCAGACGGCTACTACACCACTGCCGAGCAATTCGAGCATCGATACGACGGCGAACCCTTCACTGCCGCCCATCCAGAGAAAAACCACTTCGAGTGTGACTTCTGCTCAAAAGGCGTTCCATACGCAAAAGAGCCTCGAGTCGGGCAGTACTTCGCAGATCGGCTTCCCTATGCTATTTCAGCTGATGCTCGAGAAGTGAACCAGCGGCGTATCCTGACGCCCCTCGCAACCTACTGTGAAGAGCACTCATATCGCCGGCTCCTCTTCCCCTGTAAGGGGTACACCGAGGTTCGGGTATTCATCAACCTTGATGAAAATCAGATGGTTCACGATCCAGAAATCACCGACATTTCGCCCGTCGACGACGGCATTCCCTGGAAGCCAGGCGAGTTGGCTGAACAGATCACGGAGGTCCCTCCGCAGGAGATAGCGATTTTCGCGGGTGACGCCGTCGCGATGGGGCCTGAGAATATCGTGACCTTCTTTCTCTCCCTCGACTCTGGGATCGATATCCGCCAGTTGGTCAAGTGGGATGGCTCCATAAATACCCAGCTTCTAGGTCAGGCACGGAGGAAATACCGAACGTTCGCAGCGGAGATGCGCCGGTCTGGTTGGGACAAACAGCATTTCCGCAATCGCGTTCGAGACAGGTAGAGTACTCTGGCAATTTGTAGTCCCCATGTAGGTGAGGGGACGAGGAGGCAGCACGCAGTGCGTCCCCCACACTGGGTGCTGTTCTTTCCTTTTCATCCTCTCACAACCCAGATCACCGGCCACACCGAGGGTCGCTCAAAGCCGTGTGACCTTCCCTGGAACGTGGCCGTGTATCGCCCTCTGTGGTTGCAGTTACCTCACCAATGGCGGTCATTCGGGGATCCCGTAATCTCTCTCATCTCTCTTTGAGGTTTGGTTGGAGAACGCGCCAGCAGGCACGTTTAGCGATATTCGCCGCTATAACTCTCTCTGTTTCTCAAGCCATTTTTGTACATAAGGGGTGGTCTTATCAACAGGGCGAACCACGTCTACGATATCTATGGGTCTATTGAGAATCCTCTACAGGACTGTCGGGCGAAATACATCCACTCTCTGGGAGTGCCGAAACTGCGGCCAGTCTCTTTCAGAGGAGGCCAAAGAGTGTCCGAACTGCGGTGCTGAAGATATTGCCTGCTACAAATTTTGACCTGCGGTGTGCTACCACTCTTTTGGTCACCTCTTCCTCAGGGAATCCATACCAATACTGACATACTGTGCTTGTTCTAGCTATCAAGCACAAAGTGAAAAGCAGAAATTGGTAGTTATACTCGGGACTGTCCCATGCGGTATTCATCGTTCTGGAAACTAATCCCCAGTGAATGCTTCGAGTGTCTCTTCATTCACACCTGATCTAGAATGAATTGTGACGAAATCATTCTCCTTTATTACAGTTTCCCCAGTCGGCGTTATTGTTCCCTCATCACGGTTGATTCGGACGACCAACACATCGGAAGGGATGAGTCCATCTTCATTCGCTTCTTCTAGTGTTTGGCCAGCGATTGGTGCCTGTTCTCGGACAATTACCTCAACAACATCTGCGTCGCCAGCTAACCCTGCAACACCAGTAACCGGTGAGGCTAGCTCTTCGTCGCGGGGACCGAACGGGGCGTAGGGACGGAAATATTCTCGGTGGATCAGATCCTCGTCGTCTATTTCGATACCAAGGGAAATGATCCCCTGGGCAATCCTCGTGAGATCCTCAGTGTCCGTCCCGATAACGGTAACCCGTAGATCGCCCTTTCCGGACATGATTTCTCGGACATTAATTACGCCCGGAACATCGAGGACGCGTTGGGCCATCTCCTCCCGGTCACGGTTTCCCGTACTGCAGACATAATGATTGGTTAGCCGTCCGTCGACCTTCTGATAGTCAACATCGGCATGGTATCCCCGAATCACTCCTTCTTCTTCGAGCCGTCGGATCCGGTTCCGTACTGTCGGTGCTGAGACATCGACTTTCTCCGCAATGTCTGGTGCAGACGTGTGTCGGGCTTCCTCGGTTAGATAATACAGGATCTGCTCATCAACCGTATCGATCTGAAGGGCCATATTTATAGGTTAGAAATGGCTCCGTAGGGACTTTTATATTGTCGTTCGGTATCTGTTTGACTCTCGGGCTAGTTTTCTCAAACAGACGAAAGTCGCTCTACTGAAACGCCAATTAACCCGATGTACACACTCCTACACGAGCATCAAACGATACAGTAGTTTTTCGGATTTATCTTACTGGTTCGTTTGCTGAGGCGGTGGATATTTATCGCTCCAAAGTATGCATCCGCATATGATGTTCACTTCCGTTTCACCAACCACCTACACGGCTTCCCTGAACAGTCCAAGGAATCCGATAGCCACTAGGCTTGTTCCCCTCAGATTAGCTCTTCTTGACCGATCTGCGTTATACTCCTCGAATGGATCGCCCCGGGAACTGGATGGCTCCAATGTTTCCCTGAGACGGTGATGAAACCATGAGTGACGCAAATGACGATCTAACGCCTCCGGACGACCTCTCCGAGACGCTCATCCAACGGATCGATGCGTTGGAACTCCCGGAATTGAAATCGCTCCTTTCGTACATCGAACAACGGATCGAATCGCTTCGAACTCCAATCGAAGCGGAAATCGAAGCGAATGCTGCCGGTGAAGTCCTCGAGATTGAGAACCACGGGGCGTACGCACTCGTGCGAAAGCATCCGCCGGATCCGGATGGCCCCGGTGTGAACGCAGATATTACTTCACTTTATCACGTTCGACGTGAATCCCATCTCGACGGGACAGAATCACTCCACTGGGCGTATCTAGGGGATGTACACGACACTTCGGAAAACCGGTGCGAAACCTGCGGACGAACGTTCGACCATGAGATAGATGTCTGTCCAAACTGCGGTAGTGGCGATGTCGATAGTGGGACGGAGGATTGAATCATGTCTAAATCGCTAACTGGCCATCTCGTCGTCCCGGTTGCGAATGAAGAGGATGCACGGGAGACAGCGCGTATTCTTGACGCGTACGAATACGACCAAATTACCGTTGTACACGTCATCGAGAAGGGAGAGGGGGTTCCTGACAAGCTCCCAGTTGAGCAAGCAGAACAACGCGCTACGGATGCGTTTGCTGCATTTCGAGACTATATCTCGGAGATAGATGAGGAGGTTGCCTATCAAAGAGATGTAGTTGAGGCCATTATAGATGTCGCGGCTGATGTAGGTGCTACCGCTATCGCGTTTCGTCCACGGGGTGGGAACCGGATCGTCCAGTTCCTCTCAGGTGACACTGCTCTCAAATTGGTCACGCAGTCAGATCGGCCGGTAATCGCGTTACCAGAAACCAAGAACGAGCGACAACAGGAATGATCCGATCAGATACGCCCCTTGTGACGCTCACGACGACAGAGGTGGAATATGAGTGAAGCTGACCAGGAACTTGCCCGCGATCTAGGCTTCCTGGAGGCCTACACGATCGGTCTCGGCACAATGATTGGGGCGGGGATATTCGTTCTTCCGAGTATCGCTGCCCAGCAGGCCGGTCCTGCCAGCATGATCTCGTTTTTCGCTGGCGGTATCGTGTCATTATTGGCCGCGCTTTCCCTGTCGGAACTGGCGACTGGAATGCCGAAGGCTGGTGGGAGCTACTACTACGTCAATCGTGCACTCGGGCCGTTTTTCGGGAGTATTGTCGGCTGGGGGATGTGGGCCGGGCTGACGTTCGCCTCGGCTTTCTACATGATTGGGTTCGGTCAGTATCTACTCCCTGGGCTCGGACAGTACATTGGCTTCCTTGCTGGATGGGGCCAGATCGGGATTACCGCCGCTGCACTGGTAATGGCGGCACTCTTGACCGCTGTCAATTACTATGGTGTCAAAGAGACCGGCTCATTGCAGAACGTAATTGTCCTGACACTCGTCGGCCTCATCGTTGCATTCCTCGCGCTCGGCATCATCAGCGGTCCGACTATCGGCGAGTTCAATCCGAACGGCTGGCCCGCCGTTGCAGCGACAATTGGGACAGTTTACGTTACGTTCATCGGGTTTGAGGTGATCGCTACCAGCGCTGAGGAGATCAAGAACCCGAGTCGGAACCTCCCGCTCGCGATGATCGCATCGGTGGTGACACCGACGCTAATGTATGTCGGTGTCATGTTTGTCTCGACAGGTACGCTGTCGATCGATGCGCTGGCGACCTCGCAGATACCGGTGGCCGACGTTGCGACCGAGTTCATGGGCTCGATTGGCGCGCTGGCGATGATCGTCGGTGCCGTCTTAGCAACGGTTTCGAGTGCGAACGCGAGCATCCTGTCAGCCGCCCGCGTCAATTTCGCGATGGGACGAGACCGCATTCTCGTCAACTGGCTCAACGAGGTTCACAAACGGTTCCGTACGCCCTACCGGGCGATCACGGCGACTGGTATCATCACCCTCGTTCTGATCGCCATCGGCGTTGGGATCGGCACGCTCGCTGAGGTGGCGAGCTTCATGTATCTCGTAACCTACGCTCTCGTTCACGTTACCGTCGTTGTTCTGCGCAGAGCGAATCCAGAGGCGTACGATCCAGCCTTCGAGATCCCTTCGATCCTATATCCGGTGGTCCCAATCGTCGGGATGTTTGCTTGTCTGGCTGTTCTCGTGCAGATGTCGGTCGAATTGGTTCCGGCCGTCCTCTCGCTCGGTCCGGTGGAACTCGTTCTCCCGGTCACGCCGACACCAGTCGGCGCAATCGGGACTGTTCTCATCGCCTTCGGAATCGGGTGGTACTACTTATACGCGCAAGATCGCGCCTTGAGTGAAAGCTTGGTCGGCGAGGCGATCGCGCCCGAACCGACAGCAATTGCGAACGGAGAAGGCCGCTATCGTGTGGTGGTCCCCGTCGCGAATCCGGAGACGGAACAAGATCTCCTTCGAATGGCTGCAGCCAGCGCACATGCCCACGAAGACGAACAGGCTGAAGTCATCGCAGTGAACGTCATTGAGGTTCCACGCCAGACCTCACTCTCGCAGGACCTCACGTTCGAGGAGGAGCGAGTCGAACGGCAGCAGCAGCTGTTAGACTCTGCTCGTGACATCGCCGCCGATCTCGACATCGGTCTCCAAACACGGGCAATCGTTGGCCGCGATGCCGGCTCCATCATTCTGGACGTCATCGAAGAGGAGAATGCGGATCACGTCCTCCTCGGCTGGCAAGGAACTCGTAGCCGTCGCGAACACGTCCTCGGATCGACCATCGATCCTGTCATCGGACGGGCCCCGTGTGACGCAACGCTAGTGAAACTCGGTCCTGAGGGTGGTCGTGGTGAGGGAGATATTATGGTCCTTGCTGGAAAGGGGCCACATGCGCCGGTTGCCGCACGAAGGGCAGCCGAATTTGTATCTGCAGCCGCCGAGGATGCGTCGCTGACGCTTCTCAACGTCCAGCCTCCGGAAACGGATAGTGACGAGGATAGTTCTCCCACCGAACGTGGTGAAGCAGTAATCAAGGAGTTAGCCGAACGCGCTGGAATCCAATACATGTCGTACGATACTGTGGTCAGAGTCGCTGAGGATACAGACCAGACGATTATAGACGCTGCTGAGGAATACGATACCATCTGTGTCGGAGCAACTCGGTCCGGGCCCATCTCTCAGGCGGTGTTCGGGTCGCTCCCGGAGACAATTGGTGCAGAAGTGGACCGGACTGTCGTCATGGCGCGTGGCCCGGAAGAATCTCCGATGTCAGTCCGTCAGGCCCTACTACGGAGACTGGAGGTATAATCAGTATGTATATCATCATCATTGGGGCTGGCGACATTGGAACACCACTCATCGATATCGCGACCAAGGCAGGTAACGAGGTCGTGGTCATAGAGCGCGATGAAACCAGAGCAAATCAAGCTGCCGACGAGTTCGACTGTCTGGTCCTGAATGCAGACGCGACGACAAAGGACACGCTGGACGACGCCGGTGCCGCCCATGCTGACGCACTCATCTCGACGACGGATCAGGATGCGACGAACGTGATGACCTGCCTCCTTGCGAAGGAATTCGAGGTGCCAGCGATCCTTTCTGTCGTCCACAACCCAGAGCATATGGGACTGTTCGAGCAGATCGGCGTGAATACGATGCAAAACCCTCAGCAACTCATCGCCGAGTATCTATATCGGGCGGTTGCACGGCCTGCGATTGTCGACTACATGCGCATCGGCGAGGATGCCGAGGTGTTTGAGATCACGGTCACTGAAGAAGCACCTATCGCCGGAAAGATGCTTCAGGAGGCTGCTCAGGAAGGCCTGCTCACCGAGGATATTCTGGTTGTCGCGATCGAACGCGATAGAAATTCGCAGCCGATCACGCCGCGGGGTAACACGATTATCAAGGAAGGCGACCTGCTAACGGTGTACTCCGGCATGGGTGCCGATCCGGAGATAACCGATATCTTCGGCCACTACGAGGACCGCGGGGAGTGAGCTGGCAATGTTAGCTGCTGGAATAACTGCAACGAACCTGATCACCACCACATGGAACGTATGAACGGCTCTGTCGCAACAGTCGGTCGGGATATCGGTCGCATCTTAGAGGCGCTTGGCGGACTGCTGCTCGTCTCTCTCGTGGTGCCGCTCATCTGGGGGGAGTATTTTGCGCTTCCGGCGCTGCTCGTCTCGGCTCTTATCCCGCTGGGACTAGGGTGGATGCTTTATCGGCGGTTCCAGGATGCGGAAGCTCCAGGCCGGTTCCACGGTATGATCGTCGCGGCGTCAGGCTGGTTTTCCGTAGGTATCTTTGGCTCGTTGCCGTTCCTCCTGATTGCCTGGAGTGTTCAACTTGGGGTCCCGGGCCTCTCAACTCCTGCCCAGACGGCGACGCTCGCAGCGTTCACTGAGCCACTTAACGCTATCTTCGAGAGTATGAGTGGCTTCACCGGCACGGGGCTCACGATGACTGACAATGAGGAGGTGCTCCCGCACACGCTACAGTGGTGGCGGACATTCAGCGAGTGGGTCGGCGGTGTCGGTGTAATCGTCTTGACGACGGCGATCCTCTCACGGCCCGGGAGTGGTTCGTTAACGCTCTACGAAAGTGAGGCACGCTCCAAGAAGATTCATCCGAGCATCGTCTCGACAGTACGGACGATATGGTGGATTTTCATCCTGTTTACGTTCCTATCGATCCTCGCGCTGTGGGTGGCAGGTATGCCCATCTGGGGCGCGATCAACCACGGTATGACCGGGCTGGCGACCGGCGGCTTCTCCATCACGGACAACTCAATCGCCACCTACGATAGCGTCGTAATCGACTTTGTGCTAATTCCGATTATGTTGTTGGGGAGTATTGCGTTCCCCGTTCACTATCTCATCCTACAGGGTGACCTGCGGAACTTCTATTCCGACCTCCAGACTCGGTGGGTCTTCACCTATATGGCGCTCGGGTCGGCGTTGCTGTGGAGTTTCCTGTACTACGCTGGGCCTTATGAGACGCCGTTTGCTGCCCTACGTTACGGCCTGTTTCAGTTCGTCTCGGCTGCAACCTGTACTGGGTTTCAGACGGCCGTCGACGCGACGAACGTTGCACTCGGCCGGTGGCCGTCGTATGCACAGCTCACTGTGACGTTCGGTATGTTCGTCGGTGGGGCAGCTGGATCGACGGCGGGTGGTATCAAGCTCATCCGCGGCCTGACGCTCGTGAAGGGAATTCGGCATCAAATCGCGGATGTCTTCTACCCAGAGACTGCTGTCCGGCGGCTGAAGATCAACGGCCGGCGACTGAATGAGGAAGAAGCGAGTCGCGAATTCATGGAGGCGGCGATAATCGTCATTCTATGGATAACGTTCCTAATTGTCGGTACCTTCGTATTGCTGCTCGCACTTCCGTCTGAGGAGTACTCACTTGCCAACGTCCTGTTCGAGGTCGCCAGCGCACAGGGGAACGTGGGGCTCTCCTCGGGAATCACGGGCCCTGAGTCATTGCCCACAGTCGGGAAGATAGCATTCCTCTTTCATATGTGGATCGGGCGTCTCGAAATCATCCCGGTACTCGTGATGCTCCGAACGATACTCAATCGTAGGGGGCTCTACCAATGAGACCGTTCGAATTTCCGGGCATTTCCCACGTATTGGAGGCCGGTGCGGATGACCGAGTCTTCGACTCACTTCTACTCGTTGGTCCACTTATCATCGGAGTAATCGTCCTACTTGGAAGGTCAGTATTCACTGAGGTACTTGCGGTCGCGTATATTGTAGTGTTCGTTACATATGTTCTGTATCGAGGAATTCAGGAATCCTCATCAACTACAAGGGATGGTCAGTGAGATTCCCCCACGTTCGAACCGAGCGCATCTAGCTGGACTCCTTGAACGGTGGTTGCGGTGGTCAGTAATCTGGGGAACCCGAGGGATGCTCATCAGTGCGATTTTCTTTGTGGGATACATCGTGATTGGTGGGATTTTTACCGTACTTGGAGGTCCGTGGGCACCATCAGACTACCTTTCGATGACTGGTGATCCCGGATTCGTAATTACTAGTTCTCTCGTCTCACTGTTCGTTGTGCAGGCGACATCGTCACTTATTCTGTATAATTTCCTCACTGGCTTTGAGAGCGAACAGTCACAGTTTGTTGTACTAATGAGCTACATAGGTCTCGGGTCTGCTGCGGCTGCATTACGATTCCTCCTGCCTCACACTATAGATATTCTAACACATATTCTAACGTGACTATGAACACTCCTATTATAATGGAAATAGCTTCAGGATCGATTAAAACAGTGGAGTAGTACAAACGAGGACTTGAGCATAATTCCGTTACAGTAGACGATGTAGACCCTCACCTCTCCTCGGAGCGTCGGTATGCATCATATAGCGCTGGAATTCCCAACGGGAGCGCTAGTACGCCGAATATAGCTTCTACGAGAACCGTGTGAGATGACCGCCGAGTAGCGAGAACAGTTGCCGTCACTCCTACGAAAGCGATACCGTACGCCAAGGTACTCCAGAGGGGATCGTACGTCGAACAGTATAACCAGCACACGAACGTATAGGCGGGTGCATTCCACGTCGCTGGCGATGGATTCGGCCAGAAAAACTGGCAATACGCGGTCAGATCGAACATCGCGAGGGCCGGGAGACCGACGAGCAAATAGCTGTAATTGATCATCATCTATTTCCTGTGCCCGTGTAGAAATTGCGACGTTTGGCAATATTGACACCACCTGGTAGGCTCCCTGTAGAGGGAAAGACGTGTACGTGCATACCGGGGGCATCAGAAAGAATCGGCATTCAATTCTGAAAGCCCTCTGCTTTCAAGTCCCACCGCTCCCCTCTTGCTTCGCTCTATACAGACACTGCTCAGATGTTCAGATCTCCTAGACGTACTGAGTCTCCCATTCCCTACGTGCCTGTAGTTCTCGTTCACCGCGCTTCGTTATCGAATAGACATTCGTTCGGCGATCCTTGGATCCCTTTTCAACAAGTCCCTTTTCAACTAAGTCATCGAGGTTTGGATACAGTCGACCGTGGTGGATCTCGGTCTCGTAATAGGCATCGAGATCTTCCTTTAATGCTAACCCATGGGGTTCGTCCAAACCAGCGATCACATACAGAAGGTCCCGCTGGAACCCAGTCAAGTCGTGCATGGCTCGATCGATGTAGTTAGTCTAACGTCTTGATTCTATCGTGATATGAATCGAGATCACACTCCCAGAACCATCGATCAGCGTCCAGAGTTACCGGGCTAATCACATCATATAGACCGCACCAGGTAGAGGTAATCTAATAGAGTCATTGAGGGAGACTACGACCGAAAGGAAGGTTGGGTTACTGAATCTGAGTCTTCTGTGAAGACTCGGCCGGTTACCAGTCTTGGTCTGGGACTATTCCTGGTCGTCTACGATACATCCTCCGTTAGACGAGAACGCTCTCTGTCGGCCGTTCGCACTGGATCAGAGTCGCGTGCAAGTGTCTTCACGTGGCTATCGCGGCGCGTTTCGAGCTTTGGCTCGCCATTCCACCAGCCTTTGAAGACGTTCTCGAAGCGCACAGTATCGCCCTCACGTAGCTGTGGGAATCGGCGCTCGCGAACCACTGTGACACCCGTAGCATCGTTGGGGTCGGCGGTCGGCATAACTTCCTCGACTTCACTGCCGTGGAAAATACCGAATCGAATCTCGCCGGTTTCATCCTGCAGTACGCCTGCCTGTTTCAGATTCGGGTGCTCGGTCTCGAACAGGCGTTTCACCGTGCCTTGGGTCGAGAGTCTACCCTGGGTCTGTTTCGTCGAGGCGTATCGGACGTTGCCGATCTGCAGGACGTTCCGCGGATCGGTTTTCTCTTCTTTAGCCTGGCTGAGCAGTGCCATCGTCGGGTCTGCCCCACGGGAAACACGCTCTGCCATCTCGATTGCGAGGGCCAGCGGTGTCTTTCGGAGTTCGTGAACGTCGTCGTACTCCTCGTGGAGGCGACGAGCAGCTGCACGAACTTCGGCATTCGTCTCGGAATCCAGCGCTTCGAGCGGCCGGATGTATTCGAGGTATGCCTCGCGGTGTTTTTGCTCACGAGCCTTAGCTACCTGAGGTACCTTAGGTCGGGCATCCGCGAGTTGTTCGAACTGTTCGTTCAGCTCCTTTGCATACCCGACGAGTTCGCCGCCCTCGCGAATGCCATCGCTGACTTTCGAGAGTTCGGCTTCGAGCGCGAGAGTCGCTTCGATCGTCTCGAGTGACGATCGCGAGAACCGCTCGGGGTCGTCGACTACTGCTCCCAGGGGTTGCAGCGTGCCATCGGGCAGCTGAACCTCCAGGTCAGCAGTCGCAACGCCGGCGTTCGTATCCGTGACCTCGGCCGATTGAGTATCGGCGGTGAACTGACTGGCGTGTTCGTCGAAGCCGCTCGCAATGCCCGCGATCCGATCACCCAGTGGGTCGATCAGTTCGTTCGGGCCAGCGTCCTCGACGGTCAGCATTTCCTCCGAAAGCGATTCGGTTGGCTCTAAGAGGGTGTCTGCTGGTCGGCCACTCGTGTTCGTTTTTGCGGTCATCTCCATCTGGCGTGAGGCGACCATCGGCTGTCCCTCGGTGGTGATTCCGTAGATCTCACCGTCGGAGACAGTCCGCACCCCGGTTTCGGACGTGGGCTTGCGCCAGGTCGAAACGTGGTGTGCATCGCGGGCAGCGTCGTCTGCAGCCTCCTTGACGACGAGGTCTGGGTAAGCATCGGGGGCAACCTGCTCGCGATCGAGCGCGCTGCCTGATACCCGCTCAGACGTCTCTGTCTCTTCGAGGGACTGGACGAGCGCGTAGAGCAGCCCAGCCAGTCGCGTGACCAGCGTGAGGGGTGCAGTAGCGTCGTCTCCGGGGGTCGTGTCCCGGTGGAAGTCCCAATCGAGGGAAGACGGCTGCCGCGTGTGATCGTGTGCATCTGCGTTCTCGCTCTGAGTACCTACGTTAGCCGATAGGTTTTTCTCGTTGTGGTTGGTACTGTTCATTGGAATCCCTTACAATTCCAGGTGAGGCTTCTGGCCTCACACTCTATCACTCGTGAGCGGAGCATAACTATATCGCCACGAGAGGACCTAATTCGACTATTCTCCACAGACACTGCCCACAGTTAACCCCACATCTCTCGAGCGACCGATTGTTTCTCACTCTCCAAGAGGAGTGAGAGAATGGACTCAGAGACAATCCAATCTGATAGTAAGGATACTGATATAATACTGCCAGCAGAGGCAGTACCAGCCACGTATGCTGACGTTCATGCAGCAGTCACCCAGGCAGTTGGCTCGAATCCATCTGAGCGAGCCCTCCGTGGGAGTGTACTGCGGGTGCTGGCCGAACAGACTGCACTTTCGGTACCGGATGTGCTGGAACTCCAGGTGACGATGGACTTGGATGATCACAAAGGGAGCGTCGACGAGCGGATCGACCGGGCCATTTCAACGGCCCTGGAAACAGTCAAAGAGTGGTGACGATCCCCTTCATTCATGCAGATTCCACACTCTCGAATAATCAAGAACATACAAAGATATATTAGAATCAATGGCCAATAGAGAGAGTAGAGGCGATTCGTATGTCTGACCCGTCGAAAGAGAGCGTTCCATCCTGGACTGAAACGATGAGCGCCCGCGAGCGTGTTCGCTCGGTTGCAGAGTCACTCCGTGATCCCCGCTCGACCAACTGGATCAGCGAACAAGCCGACACCTCCTGGAGTACCACTAACGAAGAGCTTCAGGAACTAGTCGAACAGGGTCGGCTCCAGCGTATCGAAACCGGCGATGCAACGCTTTACCAGCCGGACTACACCCAGTTGCTCTTCGACGAAGTCCGCACGCTCATCGAAGAGAACTCCCGTGAGGAGTTGCGCGATGAACTGGCCGCGATCGCTGAGGAGATAGAAGACTGGCAGGAGGAATATGACGTCGAGTCGTGGGAAGACCTTGAGCAGACACTCGCGGATGACGAACTGATGAGTGACGAGATCAGTGATCGGCGTGATGTCATTGCGTTCTGGCGTGAGAACGAGGAAGACCGTAGACTGATCAAACACGCACTGGAGTTATACTCAGATGTGGAGACTGCGCGTGAACAGATGCAGGACGCGGCTGACCACGCGACGAGCTAATCACTATCTTGACTGATGTTTTTTCTCGCTGGGCGTGACCGCTACACGCAACGAACGCTACTTCGAGCGATACACGATCGGCTCTCGAAACAGCCAGGGTGTGACACTGTCCGGTATCGACCATCACGGCGACGCCTTCGCCAGGTAGTCGCAGACATCGAGACAACAGCATTTCTGCAGGAAGACTACGAGGTTGAGCAAGCACGCCTCGAAGTCCGATTCTGGTACCCGCCGGGAGTTGGATATGAGTACTACCGGATCAATTGGGTCGAACCCGAACGAGATCTCATGCTTGGATTTCACCAAGACGGTGACCATGCCGATCTTGGCCAATGTCACATCCAACTTGATCACGAAGATTCGACCGTTGATCGACACGGTGCTACGTTCTACGACATCCACCCGATGGCTGTTCTTGAAAACCGACTACACCAGCTACCGAATGCGCTGACTGCAATCCAGTGGCAGGGTGGGGAGCCGACTCTTCCGAAATGGCCGTAGCAATCACGAACGTCCCGAAGAGATGACTGCCGTCCACCAGCAGCGCAAAGCGGCGCCCGAACTCGCCTGGGAAGCGGGGATGCTTTCACTCTTTGATTCAGTCAGTTAGAATATACCTTGCATGGCTTCTTCACTCCCGATCGAGAAGGCGTACGCTCTTCCACAGTATGCAAACCTGGACTTTGCCTACACCGCGATCGACGCTGTCTACATCTGGACTCGAGGCGGCTATCAGGTCGCCCGGAATCCCGATGACTATCCGCTGTTCATTGCGATTGAGGAGACGGATCTCGATGAGTGGATGCAGTTTTTCGACCGCGTTGAGGTACCGGTTGCACAGGAACGCCAGCCCCCTGCGGACATCGAGGGAGCGATCCAATTTGTCCTCGAGCCACGTCCAGCGGTCACTGCAGACGTCGTCGACGGCCGCCCAGTAATCCCTCTCGAGGAAACGATCGACTTTGCGTACGAAAACTATGCTCACTTCCAGTCAGCTCTGGCAATGCTCGACGAGATGTACGAGGACATCGATCTCGACGCAGAATACTGACTCGGAGAAACCGCCAGTCTGTAAACCAAAATCCCCAAACGTTCATATTGGAGCTGATATGAGAGTTTACAGGCCCCAAGTCGGGGTGGCTGGTCCGGTGACCTTTACATATTTGGGAGCTGACAGTCGAAATTCGATGATTTCGCACCCCTGAATGGGGTGCGGGGAGCAGGAAGATGAACTAGAGGTCGTTGTCAGCAGGGAGGCTGAGCGTGGAGGCTTGTTCTCCTGCTCCCGGGAGATTACATACCACAAACGATGGCTAGGTGTCACCGTATGATATATTCACTTTACCTAATTGGGCAGATTCGGTGGCTCACAACGGTCATCCCTGGTCCGAAGCCTTCACTCCCAGAACGACTGGATTCGTTCATCGAGTTCCGTCAGCACCAGAGAGAGTACATTGCGCCAATCGTTTGGATGCGTAGCATCATTTCCTGGCGTTTCGGCATCCGGTGGCGGGTGGAAGTGCTCTCGCGTGTTGTGGTCGTTCGGATGTCTGTCCCACCGACACTCCCACAACTCCCCGCTTTCGTATTGCTCCGAGTAGTGGACGTTGAAGTCGTCCGTGTCGAACCAGCTGATGCGTAGGTACGCGCGGTCGACGGCCGCTGGAAAATAGCCAAGATCGTAGTCCGCCACGACAGAGTTCGGTGCATACTCTGGTCGGGAGACGACCTTCTCGAACCGCTGACTGCCTGAGAGCTGTGTACCGATTCGTTCGAGGACGTCAGAATCTATTTTTCCGACAGCTTGGTCTTCATCAGGCATTGATCGAGTCGACACTACCTCTGGATGCGTCCTCGCCCTGCCGTGCGTGATCAAGCATCTCGGCGCGTCGTTCGAGCGTCTTCCACGTAGACAGTGCTTCCCATGCGTCTTCGATCGTGCCGTCGCGACTCACCTCGACGAGCGAGACTTCACCGGGGGTCTCGGCATCGAACTGCTCCCGGTACTCCGCAATCGCCTCGACTGTATCGGTGAGTTCGCTGACGATCTCTTCTTCAGAATACGCCTCGCGAATCTGCTCGACGCGCCGCCAGAAGAGGTACGATTCGTTTCGCTCGTACCTGACGGGCCGACCAGGGTGTTCCCTGACGATGCCCATCGTCGTGAACCATTCCAGATACTCCCTCGCTGTCTCCGTGTCACAGTCCGCCTGTTCGGCAATCACGGCGACCTTCGTGGGCTCACGCGTTTGCATAATCACATCTAGCAGTCGCTCTCTGATTGGCCGGTCTTTTAACAGCGTCTCGGGGTCCTCCCAGTCCCCAAAGTCGGGGGGTTCCTCATCGGGGCCCGGAATGTCGTCAGGTGTTTCAGTGATGTCCATCTGTGCTCGCCTCAGTAGGGATACCTACGCACTTCTCTGTAATATACCTTTGTCTCTCTGAATTATTTCTGCTACAATCGTGTCAGAATATGCATGCCCAGCTCTTGCTGCCAATTGCCGGCGGAGCGAGCACGCTACCGATGATTTCACACCCCACAAGGGGGTGCGGGAGATCGGAGGAGACGGTTCCGATTAGGTTCGGTTGCGTGTACCGTCGCCCCGCTTCCGTGGAGAATTCCGATGGGATACAACTACTACCAGCGACAGCGCCGAACAACAAACACCGACGTCGGGCAGGACGCCCGATTCGATGAACTCGGGATGTACGGACTCTACCAAAGTCCCCACCACGAGAGCTCCTTTCTCGCGAACCAGCTCGACAACGCCGGTCAAGTGATGCTCGCTGCTCGACGGGAACCCGAGTTCGACGAGAACGGGCTCGAGATATCCGGTACCGGGGACACGGAACTCGATGCGTACTGGATCAATGCCAGCCTTCGGACTACCCAGGCCAGAGACATCGACCCGATTGACCTCGCCAAGGAAGATCTCAGTGGTCTCTCCCTCGAAGCGCAAGAAGAAATCAAAGGATTACAGACCGAGCGCCGACGTCACCGAGAAAAAGCGCTCGCTGCCGATTTGGTCGGGACCGAGCGTGCTTCCCGGCGACGTGACGAGCTGGAGGCGGAATACGCGCAGCGACGAGTCACTCACGAAAACAACTGGGTGATTGACCACGAACCTGGACGGACGCAATTCGATGCGGTAGGCGAATTAGATGATGACACTGTAGGGGTGATTGAAGACGCTGTCGAGCGGCTTTGCGAGCAGTTTGTGACGCCCCTTCAGACGGCGGCGGTCAAACATCGTCTCGCTCTCAAGACACTCGCCGGTCAGGATATTATCACTGCCACCAGCAACCTCCAGGAGGAACTGCACCAGGAGGCCGGTGTTGTCCAGCCCATTGCGACGGTTCCGGCAGTCCCCTCGAAGTACGACGTCGAGGCGGACATCCAGGGCGAGGTCGTCACGCTCTGGGAACCAAAAGCCACGAATCAACAGCAGGTCGGGCTGATCGAGGATGAGACAGGAACGATCAAGTTCACCATCTGGCGGCGGAGTAACCAGAACGTCATCCTCCACGAGGGCGACCATGTGCGGATACTCGCCGGCAAAGCCGGAAAATACCAGGGCGATGCAACGCTGGCGGCTGACTCCGAGACGATTATCACTGTCCTCAAGAGGGGTGATGGGCCGGCACCTCGGCAACCGGCTTTCGAGATATCACAGGGGACGAGCGGACAGAACCCGCGGCCCTGTACGATTCCGTCTCTCACCGATCCCGGTGTGACCCAGGTATCGATGCCAACCCACCGACCGCCCGACCGTCGCGACGCTGATGACGGTCGCTACGCTGGGACCCACTGGCTGCAGTCAGCCGAGATCTACGAGGATGAGGGTGATATCCCCATTCCGGAATGGTGGGCCAACCAGCCAAACGTTCTGGAGGTCGAAGTGCCGGCAGACGCGAATTCGCAAGTACGGAATCAGTATATCGAAGCAGCAATCGCCAAATCGGAGGGTGATGCTGAAAGCGAGTCAGATGACGGCTCTGGTAATTCGGATGACGACGATGATCTTCGACCGAGTTCCCAAAGCATCGCGACCGACGCCCACGTGCGATCTGCGCTAACGGCAGACGGTGGTGAGACGCGGACCCTGTGGGTTTCGTTGCCCGAACTCCCGAAGAGTCCGTCAGTGACGGACGAAGTGATCACCGAGGCTGAATCGGTCGACACAATCGAGATGCCGTCGACGATTGCACAGTGCCCCGCGCCAGCCTGTGACTCTGAACGTGCGTACTACCGGCTTCAGCAACTGCGAGCGGCTGACGAAGCCCCAACCCGACTGTATACCTGTACCTGCTGCGGGAAGACGTGGCGCGAAAACGACTAGCGGAGCCCCATCTCCGCCAGAGTATTGACTATGACATTCTACGCAACTCTCGTTGGCTACCTTGAGTATCGAACTTCAGACCACCTCGACGCTATCCGACAACTCCTTCGGGCAGGCGACTGGCTCGATTCCGAGAATCGCTGGCAGACAGATCGTATTCGTTTGACTGAGAGTCTCGGCCCCGAGCCGACTATCGACGACACAGAAAATCTTCTCGTGCTTCCACCTGGTCTGTATGCAGACCTTGCTCGAATCTCGACCGATCTCTTTCCCGGTGCGGTCGATGGGACAGTCGTGATGTCATCGACGGACTGCTGTTTCGACGGCTGGATCGAGCGGCCGCTTCGCCATGCAGCACATCTTTCGCCGGGGGAATCGGGTACAGCCTCCGACATTACTTGCTATCCTTTGGAGGTGTATGCCCGCTCCCGTGGGCTCGGTATGTATCCCCTCGATGCGGGTGGCTACACTGCTTGGCAGAGCCGTGTGGTCCGCACCTTCCACCGTGAATTCGACCTCAACGTGACTTCGCTTCTCGAACACACTGCCTGAGTACGAAGTCCGGGTTCTTCGATCGGCTTCTCGATTCGTTTGTGACTCTCTGAGCAGCGAGGAGCCAAACGACCGCTTCCTCACTCTCCATGTCCTCAAATCAATCACACAGTCCGATAGACGCAGTACAACTTACCAACCGACGCTGTCCCGAGTGTGATGCCTCGGATGCCGTCGTCAGCAGTGACGATACGAACAAGATCTATTGTCAAGAGTGTGGCCTCATCCTCGCTGAATCACCAATCGATCACGGTCCAGAGTGGGTCGAACGTACTGGAGACGAGAAACGGGTCGGCGGTCCACTCACGACACTCAGACACGATCGGGGTATCTCGGCCTCGATCGGATACAAAACCGACAGCCGGGGGAATTCACTCCCGCCGAAAACGAAGCACAAATTCGGACGGCTTCGTCGCTGGAATAGCCGGGCGAAATTCCAAACGAAAAAGCAGACGAACCTCGCACAGGGTTTGAGCGAAGTTCGACGCGTCGCAGGGGCGTTGGAACTCTCTCGTTCTCTCCAGGAGCAGGCTGGCCAGTTGTTTCGGGAAGCCTCTACTGCCGATCTTCTTCCAGGCCTCTCGATCGAAGCTGTTGCGGCCGCTTGTGTATACGCGATTTGCCGGATAAATCGTCTGCCGCGGTATCTCTCGGAAGTGGGTTCTGTCGCTCGCGTCAGCGAACAGTCCGTCCGAACCGCCTACCACCGTCTCAACGTAGATCTCGAACTTCCAGTGCCGCCGTTGCGACCACAGGAGTTCATTCCACGAGTAGCAACGGCGCTCGACCTCTCCGAGGACGTCCAGCGGTATGCCCTCGACGTCGTCTCCCATGAAGCTGTCGAGGAATGGGGAATTGGCCGAAACCCACGCTGTGTCGCTGCTGGCTGTCTCTACTTCGCCGTCCGACACTCTGAAGACACTGTTGAGGTCACCCAACGCGATCTCGCCACTGCAGCGGACGTGAGTATTCCCAGTCTCAGGCACACCTGGCAAGCCGTCTCGAACATTGCCGAAGAGGAGCAATCCGACACGTTTCCTCCGTCCTAAAGGCGGTTGTCGATTGGTTCATCTCGTCTGCGGTCATCTGTGAACAAAGGATACCCAAATGCACTCCATTCTCTCCCTGAGGCGCCTGATCGTCCTCATACCAGTCGTATTCATTGGGCTGAGCGCAGTCGGTGCAATTCTTACTGGATCCCAGGGAACCGGCGTTGTCGATCCGTATCCTGAACAGCGCTCGATTATATTCGACAGTACGCCCACCCATAGCGTCGTCTTCACATCCGGAGATGGGAAGGTAATACAGACAATCGATGTCTGGACCGCTGAGACACCTGCCGAGCAGCACGAAGGGCTGAGTAACACGAGTCGCGATAATCTTCCCGAAAATACGGGACTCCTGTTCAGCTACGACAGTGAGTCTGAGCGGAGTATCGTCATGCGAGAGATGCAGTATCCCCTGGATGTGGTCTTCATTGGAGCTGATGGACAAGTAACGTCAGTTCAGCAGGCGATGGTTGAGCCAACAGGAACAGCCGAACGGGACCTGCAGTTGTATACCGCGGATGCGCAGTACATACTCGAAATTCCGGAGGGGACTGCTTCTGAGGCGATCAAGCCCGGCGTCTCCGTCGAGATTTTGTCTTCCCCGATTGAGTGAGGGACCCCGGGAACCTGTACACATCGGAGCAGTAGGCCCTCGAATGAGTCTCTCACTGACTACTGATCAGCATGAGCACGAACACGACAGAAGACAGTCCCACAAAGTCCGAACCCGAACCAAAGACCGACGACGACCCAGATTTCGACACTGACTCGGAGACAGATGAACTAGGGGACGAACAACCACGGGCCCAAAACAACGAAAACGAGCGGCCCGATGAACACGCGCCGGCGGATCCGGTGGCCGACTCCGACCAGGAATCTAGTCTAGAGAGGGCGGAACAGACAGCGGCACCGCCCAGCGCGGAAGCAGGACCATCTACCCCACCCACGGTTTTCCGTGCAGCAATTCAGGGCGGCGAGATCAAGTCGCTGGTCAAGACACTCCGGGCACTCGTCGACGAAGCTCGCTTTCACATCGACGAGGCGAAACTCACGATCCGAACGATCGATCCCGCGAACGTCGCGATGGACGATCTCGAACTGACGGCCGCCGCCTTCGAATCCTACGAAGCCACCGCTGGACTGCTAGGCGTCAACCTCGAACGCCTTGCTTCGATAGTGAAGCTGGCGAACAAGGGAGACCTCGTGCAGTTCGCCTTCGATGCTGAAAGCCGGAAACTTCAGATACACATCGATGGCGTCGAGTTCACGATGGCCTGTATCGATCCGGATTCAATCAGACGCGAACCAGAGATGCCCGAAATGGAACTCCCAGCCCAGGCCACCCTGGATCAGTCCGCTCTCATCCGGGGTATGAAGGCTGCCGATATGGTAAGCGACCACATCGCCTTCGAGATGGACGAAACTGAACAGTGCTTGCTAATCAGTGCGGAGGGAGACGTCGACGACATCCGACTCACACTCGACGATTCTGAGTTAGACTCGCCCGAGTTCGCCGATGCGATTACGTTGCTCAGCCTCGACTACGTGAAGGACATCATGAAAACGATTCCAAACGGGGCCGACGTCTCGATCCGGTTCGGTACGGACTTTCCCATGATGCTAGAGTACGAGTTCGCAGAAGGTGATGGCCACGCGCTTCGTATGGTCGCCCCTCGTATCCGGAACGAGTGATTGAATCTCACCGCAGCTCCGCAGTCCGCCTCAATGCCTGCAAAAACAGACTACAGCCGAAAATCGAAGTACAAAGCCACTGTGTATCGTGGAGAGCGCTCCCTCGGTGGGAATATCGTCTACGCCGGCGATCACCTTCTGGATAAACACCTATTCGTCCACGATGTCGCGACAGGGGGATTCGATTGGGGTCCAGACGCCGACGATGACCGTGCGTGTCAACTCGCGATTGCGCTGCTCGCCCCGATCAAGGGTGTCGATACTGCCGTCGAGGAGTATCACCTCTTCGCGACAAACGTCGTAAAACGGGAACTCACCGGCGACTCGTGGGAGATCAAACGTCAGGATCTCCGTTCCCAGTCCCATCTCGAAAAGCGATTGGACAGAGAGTATCCCCAGAACACGGCACCCAGTCCAGCGGACGTTCCCGATCTCGACGATTCGGACCTCGATCTCGAATCGATCACGTACGCCGAGGAGATTGCGCTAGCGGAGAAGTACGAGGACGTACTGTGGACACAGGGAAATCGGCGCGAGAATCTCCAGAGACTTCGTTCCATTTGGGCAGGTGAAGTTGATCCGAGTACGGATTCGCTGGGTGGGAGTAGTCTCTATCACTTGCTACCCGGTCTTTCATCTGCTGCTCGAAACGCCCTCTCCAAGAAGTTCGAGACGATGGGCGATCTCGCGGCTTGGGTGTTGTACGAACGGGACCATGCACGTCTGAAGGGAATCGGTCCCACTAGTGCAAAGACAATTCAGGAGAACCGAGACGTGTTCGTTCAGTACTTCGGCGGAGAGCAGTACATCCCAGACTACGAAGGTGATTGCTTGACGCTGGATAGAGCAACCGAGACTCCGGTATCTGAAGGCCAGCAAACCTTGCATTGATACACTTCACTCTGGCTCTTTTGCATCCCCAGGAGATCGAGAATCTTGGGAGCTCGTGCTGAATAGATCACGCATATCTTGTAGTGCCTCCTGTACTCATACTCCATCCAGTATGTGTACGGGCGATAATATCCCGCTGCTCAGTACTCGTGAACATCAACGTCTACTTCGGTGTGTAACTTCGGACAGCGAGTTGGCTAACACGTCGATACCAGATCTTCTTTTTCCGATTCTCTCGTCGGTTGAGTTCTCACCAGGAGACCCCGATTGAGACAGCTAGAGTAATCAATCCTCCAACGATTGTCGAAAATTCAGTATCTAGTTGGGGCATCGTTAGTGGAAACAGTTGGTCGAGACCTGCTCGTCATCCACTACGCTGACGTACTCTTTCCAGACTCTTCTCGGGGTAATTCCATCCTCGATACCTTCTACGAGCGAACTTAGCGAGTACGGCTCATCAACCGTCTCCACGATTCGTTTGGCGTGTCGTTCGAGGAGTTTCTCCACTTCGTCAGTCTGATTCGAAGTCCGTTCGGCGGTATGGCCACAGGCTTCGTTAGGACAAGCGAAGATGGGTGTCGGCTGGGCGTCCTGACTGTAACTCGAGTTCTGCCGTTGTTCCTGCGAAGATGGCTGGTCAGTCCTATCGACCATCCCAGTCTGGCACTCGGGGCAGGTTGGGTCGTATGGAAGATAGATATTCTGCACTCGACCTTCGGCGAAGTGAGCAGTCCCTTGCCACGCTATTCCGTCCTTCTCGACGCACCCTTCAATTTCATCCAGAGACTGCCGAATGTGCTCTTTAGATGCTTCCTTTAGGAGTGAGCCGAACAACCACTTCAAGATGCTCCAGGCGATGTAGAGTCCTGCTACCAGCAAGAGAGCGTTTCCTACCCAGCCGCTGACTGCTGACCGAATCGGACTCAGGTAGTCCGTTTGTGAATCGACGACTCTGAAGTAAACGAGAATTACACTTGCGATCCCAGAGAGAGCGATAAAGAAGAGCCGTAGGTCGTCTCTGTCCATCATAAAGAAGGAGAGATGCTGTTTTTAAGTAACTGTTGGAATCCAAGAATTTCGACCGTCACAGCGGTCTCACGTCGTCTAAAACGAGGATCTGTGTATCTCTATTCGGAGAGCGACTGCTCCGATAGCGATACCGCCGTACACCAGCCAATCCAAGGGACCGATAAATTCTGTCTGATTGAGTGCAGGGAGAGCGATGAATATCCCGACGACGACACCGCCTAGATAGCCGAACGACCAGAACCGGGAGGCATCCACCGTCATCACGGCGCTCACTATGGATGCGGGTAAAACCCACCAGAAAAGCCCTGCTGGAAGAATACCAGTTTCGACGAGACTTGGGACGACCTCGCCGATGAGGACAGCGACTACAATTGCCCCGACGATCATCCCGAAACCTCGCTGTAGACCGTGTTCTGCACTGGGCATATTTCGTATAGGCTATTCGGGAAATTGTATCTTTGGCAGACATACAGCGACGAGAGTCTCAGGAGCTATCTTTGCGTGAGCGTGTCATAGAAACGATCAAAGCTGGGTTTTTCTATGCAACGGGGTGGAGAAACATCCTGCACGGAGTATGAGTACAGAAGGCAGTGCAAAATATATACTCTATATTCAGCAGCCTGTTGAAGTCGGGATCGAGAAGAGACAGGTGAACCGAAATTTGTTCACCCCGACGGAATGCGGGGTAGGAATCTACCCTGTTCACACATGAGTTCGAGTCTCTCCAGCAAATCACCGAATGAACAGCAGGACGAACAGGCTGAATCAGACACTGACACACCACCTTCGAGTGACCACTCAGATTCAAATCCCACCCTCTCGCTTGTCGATCTGCTCCACCGTGAGACGATTATTCCATTCGCTGGTCTTACCGACGATTCTGTCGGTACATATCCCGACGATGTAGCTACGAGTGGGCGCTGTTTTGCGAACTCACCGCGGCCGTTCAAAGCGGTAATCCAGGCTCTTCCTCGCGCCAGTGAAGGCGAGCTGTGGGCCACGAACGAGTTCGTCGCGACCGATGAAACCGTCGACGTCAACGCGATCCGAGACGTGGACGGTCTGGATACCGATGCTTTGGAATCGTTGGTTGGACGATCTATCGATAGCCTGGCCGCCAATGCGGAGGCAGAACCCATCGTCCCTGTCCGTGACAACAAGGACATCGTCGACGAACGCCGGAAAGCACTGCACGCACTCGGGTACGATGTGAAGTTCCGGTGGCAGATCGCATCGGATTCGTATACGATCATCAACCCGCAGGCTGCGTACCTCCCCATCGTCAATGCGCTCCAACGTAGAGGAGACGAAGACGTGTTCGGGTGGGCATCTTACCGTGACTGGGGCGGCTTGCTGAAGATGGTCGTCATCTGCCCGTCGCTCCGGCACGTTGTCACAGATCCAGATGAAGACGAAATCGACCTCGACAACGAGATAGACGGTATCTCGGATCAACAACCCGAGGAGGCGAGTGACGACGACCTCGTCGTCTACGGTGGGTTCCAAACCGGCTACGACTTCCGGGGAACACAGACGCTGTGGGCGCGACCGATCCTGTTCTTTCCCGAGACTAGTACTGTGATCCCCGATACGGGCGAACGCTACACGCGGCGGCACTCCGGCAAAGCCACCGACGCCACTCACGAGCGTAAGAACGACCGCGTTCCCATCAACGAGTGGTGGCGGTCGATCTACGACGATATCGACCTGCGGATGGTCGATGTGGATCAAGCTATTCAGCAAACCCGTGCGATTGCGTACGACTTCGAGGATCTTCCGTTCAGCCTTGAAGACTGCTACCAGTACTGGGGCGTCGCGCACAAATACGCGGAAGTCGCAGCTGAGCGGGCGACAAGACTCGCTGCACCGCCCACCCGCCCCACTGTGTTCAACATCCAACTGTCACTCCTCATCGCACTTCTCGACGAGTACGACGGATCACATGCCTCGAATACCTACCAGGAGTACCTCGAGGTGGCAGGTGAACTCTACCGGAAGCCAGCGATGATGATTCAATTAGCTCTCAGAGAACACGATCGACAGGCGGACGAAGACACGATGCGTATCCTCGCGGACGATCAACAAACGCTTAGCGACGCGCTAGAGGACATCGTCGATATCCCGGGAATCGAAGTGGACACTGAAACTGATCTCTCCAATGCACAGGCCCAGCGAGTACAAGATCATGTCCAACGAACGTTCGGCGATCTCTCGAAATCATGACCGCTGAGCATGATATGGGCCCATTTCGCACTCCTGCAACCCTCTCGAAAATGTTTGTTGCTCCCAACTGTCCGGAGGAGTCGAATTTGCATTCCTCGCTCCTTCGGTGACACTCCATGTCCGTTCCACCGTCAGAAGAATCCGACCCGACAGACGACGAAGAACAGAGCGAGTCGGCGATTCTCACCCATCTAGTCCATCGACTGCTTCAGCAAGAAGGCGGATCCATTCCGGTCGAGCGGGTAATACTCCGTGTGTCGGACTTCGCTGATATCGGTGAGCAGGAAGCCGCCGACTTAATCGATGACGGGGCTGCGTCTGGGACTTACACTCTTGATCGGGGGGCTGATGGAAGCAATCGGATCGTCGGCGTCACGCCTCAGGGGACTGAACCCGATGTCATCACAACAGCGTTCGGGGCTGCCACAGCGGACGGAGCTGACGATTTCACCGTCATCAGCGTCGTGACCGACTCAATAAACAACGCGCTCCAAGACGCTGACTTCGAGAGTTTCAGTCAAGTGGCGAACGCTGATATCCAAGAGGTCGAGGGGCTGACGGGGACGCTCACCGAATCACGTGCAGAAGCTCTCATCGCGGAAGCCAGTCAATACATTCCTGTCGGACATCGATTCGCACGAGCAGCCCAGCAGCGCTACGCTCGTTGCACTGACGAGCAGGGTCGCGGTAGGGCCCAGGTACTTGATCTCGCACTTGCCGACCAGACAGTCGGTGAACCCCTGTATCGATGTGAGGACTGGGAGCCAGACGATTCACGAGGAATGTACGTCTCAGATGTCGGTCGGAACAGTACTGATCCCGTCCCAACGGGCCTGCACATCCTTGACGACCCCGACCACCCAGATATCCCGAAGGCGGCGACGCACCCCGACGCCGGCGATGAGGCTCTCCCCGTCGACGAACAAGGTGAGGTCATTCCGCCTGCAGTCCCGATCGAACCCCGCCTCCAGCTCCCGATCGACGAACTCATCGCGAAGAAACTTGCTCGTGGACTGGTTCCCATTCGGGTCGTCGGACCACGTGGTTCCGGGAAGAATTACCTGCTGAAGTACCTCTGCCATCGGACGAATCGTGGCTACGTTTCGATTGACTGCGATGAAGCGATGCACACCGAAGACCTCTTCGGGCCGTTGACGCCTGACGAAAATGGGAGTATTGTCCCTCGGAACGGCGCCGTCAAGCAGGGACTCCTGAATGGAAGCGTCGTAGTACTCAACGAGTTTCCCGTGATGCGAGCGGGGGCCGCCATGTCGTTGCACCGGGTACTCAACGAGGGGACGCTCCTCATCAAGAGCCATGGTGAACTGATCGAGCCTCATCCCTCCGCTCGTCTCGTGATCACGATGAACCCCCCAACGCGGGAGTACCGCGATTCGAAGCCTATGAACAGTGCCACGAGAGGTCGTTTTCGTGGGATCGAACAACCCTACATCCAAGATGTCGAGGAAGAGGTCAGGACCCTCGATCAGCAGGTTAACGGGTCGACCGCAGTAGTCAATCGTACAACGCTTCGGAGACTCGTCCAGTTCGCACACCAGACTCGCCAGAATGAGTCGTGGCCTACGCTTTCAACCCGGAACCTCACCATCCTCTGTGAACACATTGAGGACGGGGCCACGCCCAAGGCGGCTACGAAGAATGAACTTTGGGCAGTCGCCGAACCAAATCAGTATCCCGAGGACGCACATGAGACTCTTGACGACTATCTATGAATCAATTCGTGGTATCTCTCTATAACAGAGTCAACCACAAGAATCCGCCCGGACTATACCCATTTTGGTGTGAATCCTCTTTTTCGAAGAGGTTATTGCCGAGAGTTGCTGGTAGTGAAGTCGGTCTCGAAGTCTCTGTGATGTGTGGAAGAGCCTCCATTCCTGGGGATGTTTAGGGTTGCTTTTATGTACCGTGTCACCCAACAAGTAGGAAAATGGGCGCCGGTGAGAGTAGCGAAAGCATACCAACGTCGCTGGAGACCGTCCAGAAACGAACTCAGTGGATTCGAGACCGAGAAATAGCAAACACGGCGCTCAGAGCCTTCCTCAGAAACCACGACAAAGACCTCCCAGACGGAGACATCGACCTCGAGGAGCACGTCGCCAAAGTCCTTGACGAGGACGAATTCGCCGACTTCCGGAAACAATTCCGGTTCGGAGGAAAGCAAAGCCTGAACTTCTTCGTGCTAACAGGGATCTCGGACGAATTCGACAACCTACCGTCGAGCGTAGTCCGTGAGTTCCCACGAGCCGAGGAAGTGCAAGATCAGAAGGGGGAGCCGTTCCTCGTTGATACTGAGGAGTTCGACGACAGACTGTACATCATCCTGGGTCGATATGTGTCGATGAAGACGGTTGACCCGTCCACGGGTAAACCCCAACGTGATCTAAAACCTGACGAGTGTGTGGCCGTCATCAACAAAGACACCGATTTGGTGCATGTGCGAACCGCCGAGGTTCCGCTCGCTCGTCAGATTTGCAGAAAGATTGCGTCGTCCGTCGGGATGGACTACCAGAACGAAGACGTGTTCTACAAGCCTAGCTTCGACCAGGCGTTCGTTGACGAGTTCAGCGACCGAATCGAGAAGTACGTCAACCTGAACGTCGTCGTGAGCGAAGGCAACGGTCGGACAGCAAGCTCAGTCAGGTACACCTCTAAGAAAGACGAAACCGGGGAGTACATGAACTTGCTCGAGGATGACCAAGTACAGCAAGAGCTTAACGAAGAGGATGGCGAAATATCAAAAGGATACGTCAAACTCGATGGCGGTGACTTCGCCCTGTATTTGAACCGACCCCAAAGCAAAATTTGGTTTAGAAGCTACGAACGGGAAGGCCGACTCAACGAGATCGAGGAACTCATCGACGATGTTCTCAGAAAAAGTGGAGGATATCCCCAACAAAAACTTCAGGGATTTGAAAACGTCCCTGAGTGAAATTCAAGCTGAACGAAATCGGTTCACTCGTTCGGCGTTAGCGAAGCGTTCGGGAGTCGATGAGTCACAAGTACTGGTGTTCCTCAGTGAGCTATGCGATGAGGGTGCAGTTGAGGCGAAAGTAAGGGTTCGGTGCCCGTCTTGCCATCAGGAACATGGGATGTATGCTTCTCGGAGCAACGTTCCGAGTGAACCTCAACATTGCTTCTGTGGTGAGGAGTTCAATCCGAGCGAGAAGACGAACTGGTCAGTTGTGTATGAGTTCGTGGAGGATGTCAATTTTTTTCTGACCTCAAGGTGGAGTTCGAGACCTTCGTAGACTCTGCAAAGAACTTGCGCCCGGATTACTTCCAAGAGAAGTTCTCCGAGCTGGAATCGATAGATGATAGTGCGACTCGAGGGCGGTATTTCGATTACTTCGTTGGACTGCTGTTCAATCAGTTACCGGACGTGGATGTAGTCATTGGCCGGGAAGTCTCGACGGGAGAGATCGACGTCTTCGTTGCATGCTTGGATGCCCCCGACTGGGTTCATCGGCTGGTAGGCGATGCGACGTTGCTTGAGAATAAGTGGCGGGAGAGTCCAACGGGGACTGACGATATTAGCGTGTTTCACGACAAGGTCTCGATGGCGACAGCGTCGTGCAAGGTGTGTTACTTCGTTAGTATGGGCGGGTTCACGTCTGAACGGAATATGGGGGCGGAGCAGTTGATTCAGTCGAAGTCTGATCCGAAGATGGTCGGGTGGGTTCGGGAGGATGTGGAGGAGATGGTTCGTGACGGTTCGCCGGAAGGGTTGTTGCGGTCGCATGTAATGTAGAAGGTCAGTTTGGGAGTCTGTTATTAGAAACCTGAACTGAGGGATGTTTTCGTGACTATAGAGAAGAGAAACCGGCCTGCTCTTGGTTTCAGCTTCTCGTTTGTAGACTTCCCACCGATGAAAGTCAGCATCAACCAAACTCCACATCAATGCCTCAGATTTCCGCTTTATGTAACCCAGAGAGTATCGCCCGAGAAGTCAGCCCTACGGCTTCTGCACGAGCCAGAATATCGGACCGCCGAGCTACTCGCCTTCAGGACTTTATCCTTGGGCATCTCCCGCCAGACATAGACGTCGATGTACTCATCACACGAGGTGTCAAGACTGCTGCCGTTCTTCCTGCAGATATTGACGCCATCCTTTCTTCCGCTGCAACTGACCTCGAACGTGGACAGATTTCCCGTCTCCTCAACGGCGTCAACGCCGACTATCTCGTCCTCGTGACCGGAACTGAAGCCGATCTCGAACGAGTCCCACTGAACGACCAACTCACAGCAGACCACGCCCATCAGTTCGGCCTCGCCTTCCACGAACTCCTCCACATCCTCAAAACGGCGATTGTCGCGATCGACGAACTCCTCAAAGCCGAAGTCGACAGCCAGTACCACGAGCAGGTTCATGATCTCATCAACATTGTCGAAGACGGTGCCATCGAATCAGAAGCAATCCACGGGGAGAATTTCAGTGATAACGCTGGCATCCGCCTCGAACTCACACGCCGGATACACTCTTCAACACCAGAAGATATCCCGGACGACGAAGAGGTCAAGTACTCCTTCTGGGACGGAGTGACTGCCTGTCTGTACGAAGAGTCGATCTATCCAACGGGAATAACGTCTGTCCTCCTAGACGAGACAGATTCGCGGATAACGTTCGTATCGGATGAAGATGAACGAGCGTTCGAGCGCGTCCACGGCCCGATCGTGGCACTCGCGAGGGATGCACTCGCCATTAGGAGCGCGGAGCGGGACGACACGACGCATTCGCACGACAAGACCGCCTCCATCCGTCGCGCTCGGTTAGTCATTGACCTCTGGACCAAGCATATCCAACCGCTCCTCGAGCGCAATACCGATACCAAGCACAATCAAGTGAAAGCCACGCCTCAACAAGACAGACCAGAGGACTCTGGTGGGGAAGGCGATGAGGAGGATTCGGGCAACGGCGAAGACGAGTCAGTGAACAAAGGCCCGACAGATAACGTTGGCCCAGAAGGAGTCTCCCTCTCCCGTGAAGCGACAGAGGACCCCCATCAGAACATCTTCGAACAGCCACAGATCACGGATGAGCCAGACCCTCGTGAGATTACCGAGGAGACGAATTCCTTCGCAGATGAGACAACCGGGACACCTACTGAGAGAAGTGAGAGCGATGATGGAGCGGGTACCGCTGGGCAGTACGGTGAAGAACTGGACACAGGAAAAGATACCCCGAAATCTTGTGTTGAACAACTAGCACAGGCGATCGACCGGACACGAAAGAAGGAATCTGAGCAGCCGGACTGCCAGACCTCTCAGTCCCAATCAGAGGCCTCTCCGCACAGCGGAACCGATTCCACGTCGGGACAACACTCATTGAGTGACTTCGAGCCGGGTCCAGAGCAGGACGAAGTGGCTGACTCGGAGGAGAGGAGAACGGAGGATGAAGGAGAGAAAGCGGATAACACGTCATATACGGATACTCCAGATGGTCCGACTGAACATGACTCGGTAGAGGACCAGTTATCTGCCATTGCTGAAGGGAACAGTGAGGAAGAATCGCCAGCAGGTAAAGGTCCAGAAGCGGATTCAAGCCCTTCTCAACACGAGGGGCCAGCCCACGCACAGAGCACTAGCCGGACTGGACGTGACGATAAAGAACGGTTCGAGGAAGCCCTGTCTCACGATGAACGTGCTGCCCACGACGAGGCTACACAAGACTCACTCGACGAACATGGCCTCGAACAGGAGTTGGATGATATTGTCCGACAGCTCGAACGGGCGGAAGACGACTCTAGTGAGCTGAACAGGAATTCAACCAATTCTTCGGAATCCGACAAGGGCGGTGGGAGTACTGGTGGGCCAGAATCACTCACCGAAATTGAAGCACTTCCCGTCGGTGATGACATCGCTGACCCTCGTGAATGGGAGGACGTCGAAAAAGGAGCCGAGCAAGTCGGAAGAACGTTAGGAACCTACCTGCGCCTCGAACGGCAGGAAGGCGAACGGGCTGGACTCACCACAGGCAGTTACGATACGCGAGCGGGACACCGCCTTGCCATCGGTGACCCCCGTGTGTGCAAATCAGCGATACCCGGAGAAGAGAAGCAATACGCCATCGTCCTGGTACTCGATCGATCTTACTCGATGTGCCACGGCTCTCCTCAAAAAATCGAAGTTGCGACCCAAGCCCTTGCTCGATTCGGGCTGGCAGCCGAGCAGTTAGGTATCAAGGTCTCGATTATCGACTTCATCCACGGACAAGCACGGCTCGTCAAGCCGTTCTCGGTCGAGATACGCCATGTGCAGCCATCGCTGCTAAACACCTCCTACGGCGGTGGGACGCCGCTCGCAGACGCTCTCGGACTCGCACGGACGCTTATCGAAGCTCAGCGTGATGAGCCGCTCATCATCGCAGTCACTGACGACCAGCCAGCTGACATCGATGGGGTAAAGAAACAGATTCGAGCGTCGCACGCACCTGTGTGTTCGCTGACCATCGCAACTGACCAGCAAACGGGCTCGCTTCCCGACGACGCGAGCGAACTTTCGCGCTACTACGAGCGACAGGAGACGGTATACTCTCCAGAGCGCCTCGACGATCGACTAGATCAATTCGCGAGTCTACTGGCAGGTCTTTGATTGATACCGTTCGAGTATGGTGGATTTTTAATCAGGAGTCTGGTCGTCATCGAGTTCCTCATTCGCGACTTCAATCAGCTTCTGGAGTCTAGCGTCAAACTCATCTTCGAACTCGGTATGGAGCGAGTCATCGTACATTCGTAGCGTCCGACCGAGTCCAAGTGCAGCGACCCAATCCTGTATCTGCTCGCGATTCATGTCCTCCTTGGGAGTATTTAGCAAATCAGTTTTGGAGCCAGCTGCCCAGAGTTGGAGCAGGTCGAGGTCTTCGACCATCGCTAGGCGAGCGAAATCACCCAGCGCTCCGCTGACTTCTCGTGACAACTGCTTGTAGGAGACAGAGTCACGATCAAATTCCTGTTCTCCGGTCCAAAGATCGTTGACGTACGAGAGAGATCGCAGCGAGAGAAATCCATCTCTTTCCACTGCTATCGGGGATTCACTCTCTGACTCTGCAATATCGGACAGTGCCTTTCCACATGATCCACAGTAGTGGTGAACGGCATTGACCTGGCCACCGCAATTCGGGCAATAGGGCATGAGCTGAGCTACGATTTATCTTCAAAGAACTGTTTTGGATCGCTGTATCAGATGACTGACTGAACTACATTGCCAAAGGCAGGGAAGGTAATGGAGAGAGATTGACTTGTCTTCGATTGAGGGATACTCGGTGGATATGAACTCCAATATTGTCTCCGCGAACACAGCATAATCATTGAGCCAAGCTCTGACTACGAGCCAGAACCTGTTCAGATGACCACTTCACGAGAAGCGTGCAACCAAACTTGGCATACTCTTATTCACTTCTCCGTGGATGTTGCGTTCGATTGCCCCGGTGAAAGACCCCTCACGGACTATAGAAAATGAGCGTTGACTGGGACGAGGTCAGTTACGTGATCAGTTCACAATACCGATCGAAATCCTTGAGTCGTCTAGCCGATGGTCCAGCCACTCCGTCTCGGATAGCCAACGATGCAGATCTCGGAATCGCACATATATCTCGAGCGCTTCAAGGACTCCGAGAACGTGAGCTTGTGGAGCTCCTGGTGTCTGAAGACCGTCGGAAAGGACGGGTCTACGGCACCACAGAGAAAGGTGCAGATGTCTGGGAACACATCGTGGAAGAGCAAATGGCTCCAGTAGAATAAGCCGATCATCGGTTCATTTGTCCCCCGCCTCGGCAATCGGGACTCCTCAATTCGAGTCTCTTCTCCAATGTCCCGACGAATCTCTAACAACAGAACCCCACTTCCAGCATTGTCACTCCCGCCGGGGGCGCTTCCACCACAGGACCAAGGCTACGAGTACGACGTCGAATTAGATCCTCCAGCCGTCGAACCGATCGAGCACAAGATCCGACTCGATTTCATGGCTGGTGGCCGTATCCGTCGGAAAGATCTACTCAGCGAGTATAATCCCTGGACCTACGATCCCGACGCGCCCGATGCAGACCCCTGGGCGAGCAGCGGGCAGCGAAAGCCCCTCGGACTCACCTACGCTGAAGTCAGTTGCCGACAAGCCATAGATGAGGAGTCGGAGTATTTCAAGAAATACGAGAAGGAGGCAACCGTCGAGGATGCACCAGCCTTCCTCGCTCATCGCATTCGGAAGGCTCAGGAGCAGCCGAATCCAGCACACGCGATCGCAGACGAGCGTGAGCGTCGCGTCAGCTGGTATCGAAAACTCATCCCGGGGATGACCCTCTACCATGTACTGAAGCGCTCGACGTTTGGCTCACTCATCTTGAATGGGCCATCCAAAACGGTGGACGATTACCTCAGACGAAACAGCTTCATCGGGATGGTCGTCGTCGACGATGACGTCGATCCCTCCAGGTATGCAGCTGATCTTGATCTTCCAGAGCAGTTCGTCATAGCAGAGTCCGCACTCTCGAATTCAGCTACTGACGTGGCACCGCAGATCGAGGAGTTTGGAATCGAACTGCCAGCCCCGCTACTGGTCGGCCAGTACGCCTCCGGCAGTCGCTATCCATTCCTTCCGTGGGGTGACGGTCTCGTCTGTTCCTGTCCATATAAACACGACAAGCCGTGGCGAGTGCTATGTAAGCATGAACTCCTGGCTGCAATCGTTGCCGGTCATGACAAGTCGATTTTTCTGCCGAAGACCGATGGTTTGGAAGTTCCTCACCGCGCTCGACGATTCGTGAGTCCTGACATCGCCGCCAGCCACTCGTCTCGATGAACTACCAGAGGCGAGGGTTCAGGTGAAGACACCCTATAACGGAGCCCTCAGAATGTGAACCTCTACACCACTCAACACGGCTAGTTACCCCACAGCACGAGTCAATTCCAGTCGTGGGGTAACGAGTGCTACTTCATTTCCAACCGCCGGAAGGCGACCCTCCGACTGCAATAGTTTATATCTGGTCACGGAGTACTGAATCGTGCCAAAATGAAAAATAGCTACAATTATCTCACTGTCATTGATGGTCCCCACCTGACTGGTCTCCAGCGCTATTGGTGTGGCCAGTATACCGCATCAGTCGAAAGCCTCAGCGTCGATCACGAGGAGCCACTCGCGACTCCAGTTGGCTGTTACGAGCTTCCCCACCCCATGACCAAACCCGAGATCGAGGAATGGGCGCTCGAACACTTTGATATTGGAGACGCAGCCGTTGAGGAAAGCCGCAGCACCCCAATTGAGTCAATCCAGCTATCCACAGATGCCACACTCTAGGAAGCCTCCGATTAAGATGACTGCACTCTCTCGACGGACTGTCCTCGGTGGGATGGGACTAGCCGGCGCCACAGGCCTGTCGGGCTGTCTCGGTTTCCTCGGAGCGGAACCTCAGTCCGAGACAGAAGCGCCAGAGAAAACACCAGAGTCAGCGGAAGACAGGGTACCACAGTCTTCGCCTTCACCAGGAGAGGGAGCAGAGACAGACACTCAGACTGCCTCTCGAACATTCGGTCCCGTGAGTGGCGAAGTGGGGAGTAACCCGAGCGAAGAACAACGGGATTTCTCACCAGCAGGTGACCTCGCATTCGAAGACGTCGTCGTCGAGGTTACTGAATCGGAAGTCGACTATTCAGGATATTTCGAATCCGAGTGGCCGACGATTGACATCAATTCGACTACCGAGGAATTCACAGCCACGGGGACGACGTATACACGCTACCTATGCCACGAATGGGAGATCATCTACATGGGATTATACGACCGGCACGGGTACATTACGATCAAGAAAGCTGAAGATGAGCCTGATGGCTGCGATTTTTCGGGGTACGTCCGGCATGAAATACAGATTCAGGGTCAATTCACTGGAGGAGTACCAGAGCGGTTGACCGTACAGTTCGACGAGCATTTCATGCACAGCGATGAGACGACTGTGGAGATCAACTAGCCCTGCTGTTTAAATGCGAATACGATGGAAGGAGTCATTGAGCATTGTGAGTGACTTCGACGAATACCCTGACGACCCCGAGAATCGGCAGTCCCAGGACAGGGACTCGCCTGCCGGCCCGACGTGGGATCTCACGGGGGGAGATCACGAAGCGTATTTCGACACGATTGATGGCCTTCCACACCAGACGGACGATCCAGAGATTGATGTCGAGTCGCGTCAAGCCGTACGCTACGGTGAGTCTCGGCAGGAACGCACCGAACTCGAGCGAGTAATCGATCGCGTCGTCTTCGCGCTTGTCCCCGCAAAAAGTCGTTTCGAGGCCATCGCAAAAGGCGCAGTTGCTTTTGACCGAGCGACCGTGATCGGCGATGTCCACCAGGGATACCGTCCTAGCGAACATGGGCCGCTCGTCGAACTCGTCTCCGACTACGAGCCCGAATCCCGCGCAGCGTTCGCAAGCGATTGGGGCGACCTTCCCGACGCAACGCCGCTCGTGAGTACCCGGGGTAGTCAACTGTTCACCATCGCTCGGAGCAAGACCGATTGGAACGAGTCGATCAACCAAATTTCACAGGACAGAGAATTGCCAGCGGAGTCTACGGTGTATCTCTACGATGAGGGAGGGGCGGAAATCTCTCGTTGGTCACAGCTTGTATGTCTGCTGGAGGGAACACCGGTCCCGGAGGAGATTCAGGATCAAGAGACTCCACTACCATTGGGAACAGCCGAACCGGCTCTGTGGGTAGTGCCAGCGTTTTCGTTCCGAGTCAAAGAGCGCGCATTACCCGCTGGCCGGGAGTTGGTCGGGAACAATCGTCGCCGGGTGTTCTGCGAACAGTGTGAGACCGAGACGGTGCACAAACGCGATGGCGTTGAGCGGATAGCCGATACCACCGAAGAGTTACAGGACCATCCGGCTGGAACAGTCACCGACGAATTTGTCGGCGAGGATGTCTGGGAGATCGAAATCTGGCGTTGTTCCCGATGTGATACCGGCCGATCCGTCTGACCGTCGTTTCTGAGCCATCCGCCAGCGGCGGCGATCAGACGTTATGACCAACCAGCGAGCAGCAATTCTCGAAACACTCCCTCCAGAGACCCTCCTCGAAACGGATCGGTACGAGCTTGTTCGAGGCGGCGTCTTCTGCATGCGCGACATCGAAACAGTACAGCAGTACGTCGGCTACGAAAACGCCCACAGGCGGCGACAGTGGGTACTTCGGTTACTTGCGAACCAAGCAACGAAGGTCCGTGAGTCACAGTTCACTAAGGAGTGATCCTGACGAATCATCTGGCCATCCCCCAAATCAGATTTCCTAACCACCGTAGATTTAGATTGAGAGATACAATAATGAGGTAATCGAAAAGGTCGAGAAAAGATGGAATACCGACCAATAACCCGGTTTTCAGCCCTGGAGTCGCCGCCAAAGCTCGTCCCGCGCTCTATCGACCATAGACCGATTCTGGTCTATCTTTTCCCACCGCTCATCCATCTGCTTCTCGAATCCTTCTGGGGTGATGGTTTCTGCACTAATCTCACGAAGCGGTAGTGCCGGAATCATCTCGGTGGGGCCACTAATCGGAAGGTAAGCGCGATGATCGCTCCCAGGATTAGTGCTGTAGTTTTCTGGGAAGGGGACCCATCGCCATGTGTCGTCCCCAGGCAATCTATAGAACCCGACATACTGCGCTTCTGGATGATCTGTCTTTGCTGTATCTGTGAAATTTTTCCTCTCAAGCCAACAATATACAGTATTTCTTACCACTCGTTCCGGCCCTACTTCCCACTTTGTTAGCTCCTTTTTGAGAACATCATCTTCTGTAATATCGAAGGCAGTTCCAACAATTTTGTTATCTGCGTCAGAAAGGCGGATTTCGACATCAAACCACGGATTTCGAAGTCGCTCGGCCTCGTATCCGATATTGCGGAGTTCAGCAACTAAATCGTCTTTTGACCGTTCTAAGGAACCGTAGTTGAGACCATATCCATCAACAGCTGCTACCAACAATGTTGCTTCAAGAACCTCCCGCTGCTGTTCGTTTTCATCCAGCATATCATGGAGTCCATCGAAGCTGTCGACTTCCTCAAATTCCATCTTTTCTGGCGACTCCTCTACGTGCATCCTCGCAACTCGAAGCCTATCTTGATCCCATCGGTCGTCAGCAGTCGACGTATTGCTGAACACTTCCTCTTGCTCCGAGACTGTTTCAACCATAATGTAGCGACCATTGAATGAATTGAAAGAGATGGCCTCCGGCTCTCGAGTTCTTGCTACTAAGGCATCCCAGTGTTCACTACAGAACCGGAGTCGTAGAGAGATAACCTCCCCAGAAGACCCAATTGCCTCAGGGTTAGTCATGTATTGTTTAGTCGCAGGTGGTAACTGAATCGGAATTGTTGGATTGATTGCCTCCTGGTTATGTAGATTTTCACCACAAATAGCACATTTTGAAGGGCCAAGGTCCGTATTGTCCGGTAATGCCTTTTGAAATCCATTCTCAATGGCTTCTTCAATCATTTCAGCCTCTTCAGAACGATCTTCAGTACGCATATCAGGTTGGTTTGTCACAAGGCGATTAAATAGTATCGCACCCCTCACTATTGGAGTGAGTTCCTCGAGTCTGATTCCCGACTATTTACTGGAATCTACAGAATTCAATCGGATTGTCTTAAAGTGGTTCTACTTCTGTTCTGTTGTCAAAATCGTCGTGTTCTGATGACGAGTTACTAATTGATGTCCGATGAGTGCTGTTGATAGGTAGACTCACAAACTCCGAAATGGGACGGTGACCTTCCAGTTACTCCAAAAGGTCGTCACTGAGGAGATCGCTAGCGTCCCGGGTTTTTGTCTTGGGCATTGCAATGTCGTCGCGTTCGTATCGCATCGCCCAGTCCGTCCCTGTCGGGAGCTCTTGCCGATCACCAACTCCGACCGCTGGGGCACCACAGTCTGATTCACAGCCCCATGTGGCGGTCATATTCGCTTCGACATCCCGAACACTGATCCGAAGTGTGCCGACGATGTTCCTGGCTATGCCAAGCGTTATCGCTAGGAAACGCCGCTGCATCAGCCCAGCCACCATCGCGTTCACACCGATAACCGACGGGTCTCGGCCTTCCTCATCCGGGTCAACTCCTCCGTCCACGTAGTCACGCTCGCCACGGAACTCGGGATGGTCGGCTTCCCAATCGACATCGTCCTGTGTCCATACCCGTTGGCATTTGAAGCACGGCCATCCCGGCCCAGCTACGGCAGTTTCGACTTTCGCTTCTGGCTCCAGTACCCCCCGCTCGTTGGCGTGCAGGAGACTACCACCGTCGATGACAGGGATGCAGTGGGCCCGGGCGAGCGCTCCAAGTACCTGCCGTGGGCGAGCTGCGTCCACCCCGGACAGGATGATGTCGCAGTCCAGAAGATAGGGAACTGCGGAGTACTCGAGGTCGTCATCGACGACGCTCCCATCAACAACTTGTGTCTCGAAGCTATCGGCGGTCGCGCTTTCACGGGCTACGCGCTCTGCGATCTCAGTTTTCAGCCGCTTTTGGTGCACGTCAATTCGTCGCGCACCCTGAGCGCGGTTGAAGTTCGCCTCCTCAAGGCGGTCGAAGTCGACGAACATCAGATTTCCGACGCCCGCCCGCGATAGGTGTTCCGCGAGGATAGAGCCAACGCCCCCACAGCCAACGATTCCGACTGTGAGGTCCGCCAGCACCGCCTGACCGTCTTCGCCCCAAAGCTGGATGCTAGAGTCCTGCTCGGCGTCATTCACTCTCGACAGGTCAACGCCACTTCGTCGCCCAGTTTCCTGGATGGACAGCGCTGGGCCGTCCATGGCAGGGCCGACAAATCGGATTCGGTCAGCGCGCGTGACTGCGGGTTCTTTGCTTTCGTCACGCGTGGGTTCATACACTCGCATCGACCAGTCTCCATCGGCGTTCGTGATAGCTGCGCCGAACGGAGCACCCACTGGAAGGCGGTCGCGGTCGTTCTTGTAGACGCGGGCTGCTGACGCAGTGTCGATACTGCTCTCATGAACCCCGCCGGGCTGAGTGTGAATCCGGATGAGCCCGCCACCTCGATCCTTTGCGCGAGCCATTGTGCGCTCGTGGTAGTCCTCACTGAACTGGTAGCCAATTCCCGAGTCGCTGCTCGAAATATCGCTGTCAGAGTTACCCCCGAACAGCGACCCGAGAAACCGCCGGTCATTGTCCTCGTCTCGCGAGAGCGAGCTATTCAACTGCAAGTCGTCGCCTGATTCGGGGTGAACAACCTCCTGGACGATGTAACTGACGCGCCGAGCCCCGGTGCTTTTCGCGAGCACGGCGAACGCCCCACGCTCGCCCATGCCATGGAAGGGGTGACCCTCGTCCGGGAAGAGGACGTCCATTAGGTCGTCATGGACGTCGCGGGGAAACACGAGGTCGACCTCGTCAGCCCCAACAGCCGTCAGCCAGTCTGCAGGTGTACCCTTCGGCACGTTTTAGTCCTCCTTCTCGAAGCGCGACCGCACGACTTCCGGGGCCCACCGGAGGTCAGCGGGTTCGTCCCAAGAAATATTTTCCCACTGATAGCTCCACATACCGGTTTCGTCGACGTCCATTGCGTCTTCAACCGGCTGAGCTTTCTGGTGGTCCCGCATCTCCTTGTGGACGTCCTGCCCGTCGTGTTTCGTGACGTAAGGGATAGTCACGATTCCATACGGTCGGCGGCCAGTGGGGAAGTCGGTCGGAATCCGAATGACTGCGTGGGCCTTCTCCTGGTCGAATACGTCGTTGACGTGTGCAGGGTAGACGGTACCGATACTGACCCAGGCCCAGTCGCCTTTTACGGCGACGAGCTCGGATTCCGGCCGCTCTTCCTGAAGTTCCGTCAACGCCCCACGACACCGGTCGCTGAGGTGATGCCGGAGGTTCTCCTCTTGATCCATGCTGTCGGCGTCGGTGTCTTCTGGAGTGTCGGTCTCACTCATGTGCAATCTTGCCGCCGTCGCTGGTCGACTCGAAGAACGTTCGGTTCTTGCCGCCCAGGTCCAGATCCTCGTCTGCTGGGAAGGCCTGGTCGCGCTGCCGGTTGCCGGTCAAACCGTCCAGCGGGAAGAGTCCGAGTTCGTCAGGGTCCTCCTTCTCGGCGTCAGTGAGCATCGTCTCGACGGACACGTCACTTGAATCGTAGCGAGCGACGAACTGGCTGTTCACATACACAACGTATGCTGTGGTCGTGAACTTGAGCGAGTCGACGAGGTCCTCGAGATCCTCGAGCCGGTCTTCGAACTCCTCGAACTTACGCAGAAGGTCGATGTTGCCGTCGGGAACTTCCTCGCGGAGCGCAGCGGCGCGTTCCTGCTCTGCGTCGATAATAATCTTCGCACCCACGAGCGCGTCGGTGTCCTTGGGGTCGGCGTTGTCGGCCCAGTCCTCGATGGCCTCGATGGCCTCCTCACTGTGATCGAGCCGGCGAAAGATGTCCAGCGGGACGTCGTCCTCAAGATCGTTTATCGCCCGCTGAACAGGCTCGACCTTGCCCGCAACAGCCTTCGTGGTTACCGTACGGTTCCCTTTGGCAGAGTCGGTGGAGGTATTCTCAATCTGATCGTGGTCTGTGCTCTCGTCGTGCGATTCAGTATCTGAATCGCTGGATTCATCCGCGGTCATACGTACTCCAGCTGAATGCCCTCAGCTAGAGGTCCACGCGATCCCTTGCACCCATTTTGCCGGGTGCTATTTGAACTGTGACACCCAGCCAGGTGGCGTGGCGTCGACAGCTCTCTGTACGGGGCCAACTCGCGTGCGTAGTTTTTGTGACCGCGCTCGACGGACACCGCGCGTCCGTGGCACCGAGGCGGTGAGTGGAGTATCTCGCTCCTATATACTTCTTCGCAGACATCACATATAACGCTTTCGGGGAGGTCAAGTAAGCACCGAATACCTGAATTTCGGGTTTCAGGGGTGAAAGCCGCTACCGGCGTACACTTTCACCCCGCTGGGCAAAGTTTTAAGCGGGAGAGGAGTCCTGAGTCCGGGTACTTATACTTTATACAGATAAAATTTAAAAAGATATAAGTACCACCTGTATCTTTGGCCCCAACTGATGGTAAATTTACAGTGCTTACGCTATTGAAGTAGGTATGGGGTGAGAACAGAATTAACGTTCTCACCGCCTCGGTGCCATCTTTAGATAAAACAGGGGCGTACTTAACGTCTTTGCAACCCCCAATATCTTTCAATTTCATTCTTCACACTTCACAGCCTCGGTAGATGAAGCGTGATGCCCGACATGCTATTCTTAAATGACTGTTTAGTAGTCTCCATTAGCTAACCATTGTGACGTTCCAAGACGAGATGCTGCACATCTAGCGCGAGTCGAATAAATCATCCTGTTCGTATACCCCAAAGCCGATAAAGATGTCACGTTGAAGGGTCGGTTCTCGTTATGACTGCCGGCCCCAGAAGTATCAGCGAAGTGGTCAACGCATCGCTGCTTCACCCTCGCTAGGTGACGGAGGTCAAGTTCGTCTGGTCCGTTTCGGAGAATCAATGCAAGAATACCTAGGGGAGATCATTCAGCCCCATCAACCTCCTGTAGAGCCTCGGTTGCAACATTGCCGAGTTCCCCTGCCTCGATGTGCGAATACCGTTCACGGACCATCTCCTCTGAATTGTCGAGATACCGGGCGGCAACCGTATAGCCGAACGCTCGAACGAGGACCTCACCCATTCCACGTCGACCGCCGTGCGGAGCGAGATAGTCGTGTTTTGGGTGATCGATATCTATCTCTGCGTTCTCTGAGAGACGGGAGAGTATCGACCGCGCTCCGTCAGTCGTGATCGACGGCGGCCGAATGTCCTCTGCAAGAGCCAGCAGTAGATCTCGAGCAAACTCTGCTCGTCGCTCCTCGATAGCGTCTGATCGATTTCCACGATCGGCTAACTCATCCTGTACGAGCGTCGCGAGTGTCCGCTGGTCGAACGTGGGGAACACAGGCCACCGCTCTGTCGGCGGATTCATGATCTTGTAATAGTTTCTGAGCGGAGTGATCACTGGATCGGGGAGGCTGGCCGCGTCCCATTGCTGTTTCTTCCGGTAGACATCCATACTCCCATCCTCAAGCTCAATGTCCTCCCACCGAACGCCACGCCGGCGAGGATCGTTTGGGTCCTGAAGCAGTTCACCGACCCGGACGGCTGTGTACGCGAGGACAAACACGAGCGCCCGATCTCGAGCTTCCTTCAGGGCCCCGTAGCGCGCTCTCTGTCTGTCAAGGGGGTCGGCATCCTCCGGGAGGGTCGTGTACGTCTCGATGGCATCACGGGCTCGCTCGTCGACGTGACGAGTCAATGCGTGGCGCTGCTCGGATGTCCAGGCCTGCTGGTCACCGGGTTTGCGACCGTTATCATCGGGAAGGGGGGCCATCGCACTCGCCCGCTGTGCGTAATGTGCCTCAAGGTAGCCCTCGTTGACACACCAGCCACACCACGCAGAGATATAGCGGTAATAGGTCTGGACGGTATTCTGTTTGAGCCCCCGATCGCCGGCGAGGTGGCGGGCATACTCTCGAAAGACTCGTTCGTCGAGGTCCTCGAAGGTTGGTCGTTGATCGACGTCGTCGGGAACTATTCCGGTCCAGTCGTCGCCCCCTCGATCACCGGCAGCCCACTCGACGAACCGCTCAAGCTCGCGTGCTGCATTACGACGGTAATTCCCGCCATCGCCACCGCGGCCTTTCCCCTTGTCTTGGAGGTACCGGTCGAAGCTATCATCAAGAGTTGTCGAAAGTTCCCGTTCAGGCATCGACCGTTCCTCCGTGTTCCTTGGATTCCGGCCTCAGCGTCTCTACCCCAGGGGAAGCGGCGACGTGAGGGTATTGCAGCATTCGTGCTTACCAGACAGCGGCGGGGTACTTCAATCTGGTCGTGATTATTGGAGTAATCATGACCACTGCTGTTTTCGCCCTCATCGCCCGAATATCGGCAATAGAAACCTTACAGACCGACTTCCCCAGTCTATAAACTGCATCCCGCTATACGGAATCCGGTGCAGGAGCCTGCAAAATGCATCAGATGGAATTCCAGTCAGTTTTACCCCTGTACCCGCTATGCCCGGCAATGGTAGAAATATCCGATTCACTTCAGTTGTTGTTTGAGACGTCGCTTGAGAAGGAGCGTGATCGATACACGATCTCAATTCCCCCTGAAATCGTCGAGAATGGATCACTCTCAGAGGGGCAATCCTACCGTGTTGCTCTCCTTCCTGGAACAGAACCGGAACCAGAGTCCGAATCTACTTCTAGTCAGAGTCAACCGAGGTCGAGGACCGATAAGGCTGACCAGAGACGGTCCGCCAGCAATACTCAACATTCATCGAACCAAGCTCCCTCTCCCCCGGTGGAAGAAGGAGAGATCCGGTCCGTGACAATCGACACACTGGGCGACCAGGGCGATGGGATCGCAAAGGTTGAACGCGGGTTCATCGTCATCGTCTCGGGAACCCAACCTGGCGATCAGGCGAAAGTGCGGATTACAGACGTCAAGGAAAATGTTGCATTTGCCGAGCCTATTGGCGATCCAGCTGTCCGCTAGTTCGGGATACTCAGCCATCCGGTGTGGACCAGAGTTCAGTTTTTCCTCTAATCCCGCCGCCGTGCCCGTGTTCTAGTGTGTATCAGTCACGACCGTCCAAGAACACATCCGACGAACGACAGCCATTACGTGTGTTCACTAACGATGTTCACTACATACATTCATTGATGATGTTCACTACATCACTCTATTCAATCAACAGAGTGTCTTCATGAATATGGTTCATGATTATATAGAATTGGATTCAACAATGGTGTTCATTCAATACTGTGTCTGACGTACTTTCAAGATGGATGCCATTCATGATGTGAGCATGTTAGCGTATTCGACCTACAGTGAAGCCGGCGGGGTCGGCAAAACGACGACTGCTGCGAATCTGGCTGTGGCTCACGCACGTGCCGGTCTCAAACCGCTCGTTGTCCCCTTAGACCCCCAAGATGGAGATCTCTCCCGACTTTTCGGAGTCGATCACGAACGAACGGAATCCGTCGATAACCTCGTCCGACACATGATCCGGCGTCCGAACGGTGAGTTTTCAGACCTCATCCGGACTGTCGAAGGTGTAGACATCATTCCCGAGCACAACATGCTCTCAGACCTCGCGGAGTACCTCCAGCGGGAGAAGGACCAGGCTGAAGCAATGGGTGAGGCTTTCGGAATGCACGCCCAGCTGCTCCGTGTCCTCCGTGAGGCAGGCGTGCCAGACGAGTACGATGTCCTCATCTGTGACCCGCCCGCAACTGAAGGCCCGCACCTGTACAATGCAATTCACGCCACGCGTTCGCTAGTGATCCCGGTCGAACCGAGTGCGAAGGGGCGTGCTGCAGTGGAAGGGCTCGAAGCACTCGTCGCTGGCCTCGAAGAGCAGCTCGACGTCGACGTCGGCGTCCTTGCAGCAGTTCCAATTGGATTCAAAGATACGCGTGACCAGCGCACAGTACTGAACGAGATCGATTACTCGATTCCCGAGATTATCGGCGAGCGGGCCTCTTTGATGGAAGGCTGCTGGATGCAGCAATGCTCCGCATTCCGTTACGTCCGTGAATTCCGCGACCGCCACCGAGACTACGAAATCGAGACTCTCGCACAGTTCGATCGAATTGCTCGCCACCTCGAGGAAGAAGTCGGGCTCGAAGCGCCGAATCCCCCCGAACCGGGAGACGTCGAACACGAGGTGGTCTCGGCATGACCGGGATGAAAGAGGGTGCAGGAGAGGACCCCTTCGCTGAAGACTCATCATCCACAGCATCCACCTCAGTTGAGGAGCCAGACACAAGGGATTCCCAACCATCGACCGATACTACGCCAGAAACAGCCGAGGGAAAATCCAGAGAGACTCGGGAATCATCATCGCAAAATCAGTCAATGCAGATACCATACAAATTCCGGCGCGATGGTGTTCAGGACGGTCGTGATCGTGTTCCCTTGTTTCTCCAGGACGAAACCAAGAGTGCCGAGCGTGATGCACTTCGAGAACTCGAAGAGCGTTTTGAGGAGAATGTCTCACTCACCGATCTTCGAGAGGCCCTCGTCAAAGTTGGTCTTCGGGATCTCGACGACGTCGAGAAACATCTGGAAGAATGGGGATACGGAATGACCTTCGACGAATAGCGTCTTCCACATCGGAAGCGGTATTGGAATAGATATAGCAGATGGCGGTTTATCCGCCATTGGGGCTAATCAAAAAGCCGGCCAAGGTTGCAATCTGACGCGCTGGCGTTTTGCGAGTGGAATTGGGACGGTCGCTTAAGCTCGTGTATTGATTTCCTCGGCTATCCGTTCCCCTGGTCGACGTAGTTCGTCGCTTTCGACCTCATAAACATACCCGTGGACAGTGACATCATCGGGAATGAACGGATGATTCCGGAGGAGATCCACCTGGGTCTCACATGCTTCGTCGATGTCGTCGGTCATCCAAATCCAGTCGGCAATGGACGCGTCACCGATATTGAGGCTCGGCAGGGCCGGGTTCAGATCAATATTATCGAGACTTCCCCCCGCCACCGAATCCAGACCTGTGACGACTGCGTCGTCGGGGGCACTCATCATACCACAGTCGGTGTGATTGATCACGATAATCTCCGTGGTATCGAAGAAATTCACACTCAATGCCGCACTGCGGATGACATCATCCGTTACCTTGCCGCCGGCGTTTCTGAAGACGTGCGCATCACCGAGGGAGATACCGAGGGCTTCCTCAACGGGGATTCGTTCGTCCATACAAGCGATCACCATCAACTGCTTATCAGTGGGAATATCCTTGCGACGGCGGCGAGCCCAATCATCACGGTCTTCGATTCGAGTTTCAACCCACTCGAACACGTTTCCCGCCTCGGGTTCTGATTGTTCTGGGGACTGCGCCATACATGGTATGTTATATCCCACCATGGTTCCTGATTCGCGTCACGGCAACGCCTACCGTTATCTCCGACAGCACCGCTGTGCCAAGAATCGCAGGCAATTGGAACCGACAGCTGGGGAATATGCATGCCGTATCGAACGATGACAACTATGTGCTGTCTACAACCCCGTTCTGATCGGAGGGCTTAGCTAGCGTTACCTGTATGTAACCGCGTTTCATTACCCTTACCGAGATAATATGCGGGTACCTGCCGTCCGTACCAGATGATACGATGGGTGGGACGCTGCCAGACGGCGACACGCTGGGTGAATCAACGGGGAACAGTAGACAGGATACGCTCAACCAGCCTCGAAAGTATGGACGATGAGTGAGGAGCACTGTCCCGTATGCGACGAGGAATTCACCGAGAATACTGCAGCCCGTGACCACTGTTGGGACGCACATAAGGCCTGCCATCACTGTGGACGCCAGTTTACTGACCGCTCGGCGCTGTACACGCACTGGCTCTCGGACCACGAGGCGGTCCTATCCGAAGATTCCAGGAAACGGGCAGAGAAGAAAGTCGGGTCACTGACGCTGTGTCCGAACTGCGAGGAGCGATTCAATAGCGAATCGAGCGTCCGGGACCACGCCTGGGATGCCCACGATAGCTGCCATCACTGCGGTGACCAGTTCGACGACGAATCTGCATTACACGCACACTGGGTGTCGATCCACGACGACGTCCTCGACGAGTCAGACCGCAGGCAAGCCGAAGCTACCGTCGAACAGTTCTCGTTCAGTGAACGGTTGGATAAGCTTGGCCCACGGGAAGCTTCGACGGGTGTACACGTGAGTCGGCGGGCTATGCTTGGTGGCGGAGCGGCCGCAGCAGTTGGACTTCTCGGTGCCGGCGCCGTCAGTGGCCTCTTCGGTGGCGGCAGTGGAGATCAGGCTCTCGACGACCACCCTGCGGCAACAAATCTGTCATCGCAACCGACACTCGGTCCGGAACCGGGCACCGCGAGCGGGACGATCATCGCCTTCGAGGACCCATCCTGTTCCAGTTGCCGACGGTTCGAGACGTCGGTGTTCCCGCAGCTCCAATCGCAACTCATCGAACCCGGAGACGTATCGTTCGTATTTCGGCCCTTAGCAGTGGTCTATCCCTGGGGCGAACCTGCCACGCACGCACTCGAGGCCGTCCAGGCACGCGATGGGGCCACCTTCTGGGAACTGAAGGACTACTACTACCAGAACCAGGGACGGTTCAGCACAGGTAACGTCGTCGAGGAAACGCGATTGTACCTCGCCGAGCAAACTGACGTCGATGCCGATGCGGTTGCCCAGGACGTCCGGGAGGGGACATACAGTGACGAGGTGGAATCGACGATTCAGACATCGCAAAACGCGGGCGTTTCGGGAACCCCGACGTTCTTCCTGTTCAGTGGTGGATCGTTCACGACAAAGCTCGTGGGCCCACAGTCCTACAGCGTGTTCGCGAACACCCTGGGGGTCTAATCGTGGGACGTCTCCCCAACGTTCGGCTTCCGACACGACGGGCGGACTGGCAACTCGTGGGCCGAACCGTGCGACTTGTCCTCTCGATCCCGACGTACGCCGTGCTCGCAGTCGGGTACGGCCTGCTTGCAGTATCCGTATTCGTCTTCTCCCGGAACGTCGCTCTCCTTCGGGATGTCATCCTCTTTAGCGACGTCCCCCCTGGAGCGAAGTTCGAGATCCTCGTTGCAATGTATCCAGGGCTGGGCGCTGGGTACAACGCCGGCCAGTCAGTCCTCCTGCTCGCTACAGGAATCCTGGTTGGGATCAATCTCTCGCTGGTCACCTACCACCTGCTGGAGCATCGCGTCTCGCTCAGTGGAGGGTCCGGGAGCTTGGGTGGCGTCGTTCTCGGTACACTCGGGGCCGGCTGTGCGTCCTGCGGATCTGCCCTTTTGCTGGGCCTGCTCTCGCTGTTCGGTGCTTCGGGACTGCTCACGCTACTGCCGCTCGACGGTCTCGAATTCGCCCTGCTAGCGCTCCTCGTACTGGTGTTGTCGATCTACTGGCTGGCGGACGGGATGCGTGGTGGAACGATTCGCGGTTGCCCGGTCGAGGTCGGTAAGCGTTGATCGCGGGTAACTGATCACTGCCCCTCGACGAGTCGTCGCAGCTGTTCCGGCGGGACCGCACCGCGAGCGGCATGGCCGTCGGCGACGAACGTCGGCACGCCCGTCACGCCGTGGCGCGTCGCTGCAGTGAACTGCTCTCTGATCCGCTTTCGCCACTCCTCGTCTTCGACGACCGCTTGGATCTCCTCTCCATCGAGGCCGACATCTCCGGCAAGTTCGTCCAGGACGTCGCTGTCACCGATATCACGGCCGTCGACCCACAGCGCCTCGAAAATGGCTGCGTCGAAATCCGGCCACGTGTCCGGATATTCGGTCTTGACGTACAAGGAGGCGACCTGTGCGGGCAGAGAGTCCACCTCATCCGGCAGTTCGTCGAGCGTCAGCATTTCGTCGGCGTCGTACCGTTCGCGCAATCGCTCGACGTTCTGTTCGACCTGTTCGAAGTACGCTTCGTCTTTCCCGTCGTCCACGGAGTGGTCGATTTCACCGTTGGGCCCTCGTTTGCCACTGCGCAGGTCGAACGGATGCCAGTCGACGGCGAGGTCGCCGTCGCGGTCGGCTCGATATTCCTGGAGCGAGAGCCGACCGAGATAACAGAACGGGCAGACGTAGTCCGAGTACATCGTGACAGTGGCTGACTCGTCGGTCATGTGGGCTGATTGGGAGTGAGCACGGAAAAGGTCCGTACTAACGACGAGGTTACCGGTCGGCCGAAATCGGTTCTGCGGACGTCCGAAAGCGAACACAGTCACTCATCTTCCGCCAGGACTTCCATCTACTCCGACATAGGAAGTGACTACTGAAGTCGATACTCGCCGTTCGTTCCGAGGAATGGAGCGACGAACGCTGGTTCGTCTCCTCGGCGCAACCGCAGTCTGCGGTATGGCCGGGTGCGCCGAACCTGAACAACCGGGGACGGCGACTGACACGACAACGAACAATCAAACGGAGACACGAATGCAACAGGAAACAGACGGGACGCAGGCAGGCGCGAACCGGAACGAAGACGGGCTCGTCACAGTGCAGAGCGACCAGAGCGTGGACGCGACCGTCGATCGGATCACGACCGCTATCGAGAACAGCCCCCTCACGCTCGTCACCACTGTCGATCACGCCGCGAATGCTGCGTCGGTCGACCAGAATCTGCCACCGACGACCCTGCTGATTTTCGGCAACCCAGAGGTTGGGACGCCGCTGATGCAGGCGTCGCGGTCAGTCGCCATCGACCTCCCCCAGAAGATTCTCGTCTGGGAGGACGGCGAACAGGTGAAGGTGACCTACAACGACCCCACGTATCTGGCTCGTCGGCACGGAATCGAGGGCGAGGACGAACGTCTCCAGCAGATCAGCTCAGTGCTCGACGGATTGGCGAGGGGAGAGAACTAATCCGGCGTCCGTCACGCAGTTCGATCCAGGTTTCGTTTCTGAATGTTCTTCGTACCGCTGAACCGGTGCGGCCAGAGGGGGAACTGTCCTTTCGACGCTTCACAATAGTGCCAGTGTATATGGGACGAACGGTCCAGTTTGGACCGTGAGCGAGGCGGACGATCCCCTGGATACTGTCACAGAGTACATCTCGAAGACGGAAGCGGAGCTCATGCAGACGACCGAACGGCTCGTGCAGGCCGACACGCAGAATCCGCCCGGATGCACGCGAACACTCGCGGAGTGGCTCATCGACGAGTTCACTGCCCTCGGATACGAGCACGAGGTCTTCTGTATCGATCCCGAGAAACCGAACGTCGTCGTGACGATTCCGGGCGACAGTGCATATACACTGCTTTTCAATGGCCATCTCGACACAGTTCCGTTTCAAGCGGACGACTGGTCGCACGATCCACTTGGAGAGCGAATCGACGACCGGCTCTACGGCCGTGGTGCCACCGATATGAAAGGGGCAATCGGTGCGATGGTCCAGGTCGCACGTGCCTATGCCAATACCAACACGACGCCACCGATCACGCTCCAGTTCGCGTTCGTGAGCGACGAAGAGGTAGCCGGTGATGCGGGACTGACCACCCGCCTCAAATGTGACCGCCTCGATCCGGACGCCTGCGTCATCGGCGAAGCCACGGGTCGGCCAGGGGTAAATTCGATCGCCGTCGGTGATCGGGGCTACGTATGGCCGACGATCGAAGCCGAGGGAATTGCTGCCCACGGCTCACGACCGATGTTCGGTACCAATGCTGTCGACCGCCTCTATCGTGCCCTCGAAGCGTGTCGAACCCACCTCCAGCAGTTGGATGCACCACTGGAATCTCTCGACGAGACAGTCATCGACGAGAGCATCGAGTACTACGCCCACCAGCTGGACCGTGAGACAGCTCGAGACCTATTCTCGGCACCGACTGTCAACCTGGGTACCTTCAAGGGGGGTGAGACGGTGAACAGTGTCCCCGCAAACGCCAGTGCGAAACTCGACGTTCGCATCCTGCCTCCCGTCGATCCCGAGGCCATCGTCCGAACCATCCGGAACTGTCTCGGCGACAGACCTGGGACGAATGTAAGTGATATCTCGTGGACTGCGGGCACCTATACCGATCCGGAAACAGCGCTCGTTCGAGCGGCGACCAACGTTGCCGAGGAGGTCATGCCCACACCAGTGTATCGACGGTTGGCTACGGGGAGTGGCGACGCCCAAGCGTTCCGTGAGAACGACATTCCAACAATCGAGTTTGCGACCGGGACCGGAACCGTCCACGCGAGCGACGAGTACACCACCGCGGACAAACTGCTGCAGAACGCACAGGCGTATGCAACGCTTCCCTTCGAACTCGCTCGTCTCGACGATGCGGATTCCGTGCAGTAAGTGAGGTGGCCAGTCGCAGGTAACGTGTAGCTCGAAGGTTAGTCACTGGCAATCCAAACCGTCCAGTTAGCCGATTACGGCGGTCTCACCGGACTATTACGTATTTCCAGATGCGATTAGAATCGGCCATGAGCGAAGGTCTGGTCTCGATCATACTGGCCGTGCTCTTCGTGTTGGCAGTATCCCTCCTCGTTCGCGCAATCACACTCCGACGGCGAGAACTCTCCTACGCGAGCCTGCTGGTATTCGTCGGTCTCGGGGTGAGCATCCTGGGGTTCCAACTCGAGATCACACTGACCTACGCCCTCATCATCGAGGTCCTGCTACCGGTGATCCTCTTTCACGGCACGACCGAACTCAACCTCGATGCGTTGGTCGAGAACGCACCGCTCGTGCTGACACTGGCGGTCGTCGGCCTGCCGGTTTCGGTCCTGCTTATGGGATTTGCCGGGACTGTCGTCTTCGGATTTCCGTTGCTGGTGTCGCTAGTGTTCGCCGCCATCATCCTGCCGACCGATCCCGCTGCGGTGCTCTCGTTGTTCCAGGAGTTCGACGCGCCGGACCGCCTCTCGATCACCGTCGAGGGCGAGAGCTTGCTCAACGACGGGGTGGCCGTCGTCATCTTCTCGACGTTCTTTGCCGCCGTTCGAGACTACCAGGCGACAGACCAACCCCTCGCGACGTCGGCAACTCCCGGCACGATAGCGAACTTCGGGAGTGATCTACTTGTCGTCGGTGGGGGTGGAATTCTCGTCGGTGGTGTCGTTGGCTACCTGGCTCATCAGCTCGCCCGCCGACTCCAGGATTTCAAGTCACTGCTGTTGTTGACGATCATGGTCGCGTACGGCTCGTTCGTGCTGGCCGAACAGGTCGTCGGCGTCAGTGGAATCCTCGCAGTCGTCGCTGCTGGCTTGCTGATGGGCGCTCACGACGACAGAGAACACGCCGAAGACACAGAGAAGCTGGCGTTCCTCGAACACGTCTGGGGGAGTGCGTCGTTTCTGGCGAGCACGCTCCTGTACGTCCTCATCGGTGTGCAGGTGAGAATCAGCGATTTCACCGCGAATCTCGGCTTGATCCTCTCAGCGGCCGTTCTGGTAGTCGTGATCCGTGCAGTAGTCACCTATCCACTGCTCGGGTTGCTGAACCGAACCGTCTCGCAGCCGATGCCCCTGCGGTGTCAGGGACTCGTGGTCTGGGCAGGGCTACACACCGTCATCCCGGTCGCGCTCGTCCTGTCGCTGCCAGCGTCGTTTCCCTTCGCTTCCGAACTTCGAGCGATGGTCTTCGGCGTGGCGATCATCTCGATGGTCGTCCAGGGACTGCTCACACCGTACATCCTCCGACTGACCGGGATCGCTGACCAAGCAGTTCGTACGGACCTCGATCGAATCGAGACCTAAGGCATGGCACCGCAGACGAATTCCCCTTACTTGTCCGTAACTAGCCGTTTTTAGCATTGGGAAAGAGTCCGTTCTATGATGGATTCTCGAAAGTGGCGGGTACTCATTCTCATTGCGTTGGCAGAACTGCTGGCGATGTCACTCTGGTTCAGTGCCACCGCAGTCGCCCCCGAATTAGCCACGGACTGGGGGCTCAGTCCGGCGGAAACGACCTGGTTGACGAACGCCGTCCAGTTCGGCTTCGTCGTGGGCGCACTGCTCTCGTCTCTGTTCACCCTCTCCGACGTGATTCGACCGCGGTATCTGTTCGCCGGTTCAGCGGTCTTCGGCGCCGTTTGTACCGCCCTCATCGCGAGTGTCGTGAATAGTTTCCTCCCCGCAGTGGGCCTCCGATTTCTCACTGGCGTCGCACTCGCCGGCGTCTATCCGCCGGGGATGAAGATTCTGGCCGGTTGGTTCAAGCAGGGGCGAGGACTCGCTATCGGCGTGCTCATCGGTGCACTGACAGTCGGGTCGGCGTTGCCACATCTGCTTCGCGGGATCGGCGGTGTCGGTCAGCCACGACTGGTTCTCTACGGTGCGGCCTCGCTGGCGACAGTTGGCGGTCTTTTGGCACTCCTCGTCGACCCGGGGCCGTATCAGGCACCAGCGGCACCCTTCGATCCGAGTGCGCTTGGGCGGATTCTCCGGGATCGGCCGACGATGTTGGCCAACGGTGGCTACTTCGGGCACATGTGGGAGCTCTACGCAGTGTGGACGTGGATCCCGGCCTACCTCGCCGCGAGTCTCGCTGCACGCGGTTCGAGCGGGACGGCCACAGGCCTGGCCTCGTTCATTGCCTTCGGAGCAATTGCAATCGGTGGTCTCGGTGCGGTGATCGCTGGCAGTGCTGCCGATCGCTGGGGGCGAACCGATATCACCAGCCTCAGTATGGTCCTCAGCGGGCTCTCCTGTCTGGCTGCAGGGTTGGTGTTCGGCTCGTCACTCGTCGTCCTCGTTCCGTTCGTCCTGCTCTGGGGGTTCGTCATCGTGGCCGACTCGGCGCAGTTCTCGGCGGCGGTCTCGGAACTAGCTGAGGAGTCCTACGTCGGAACGGCACTCACTATGCAGACGGCCATCGGCTTTCTGCTCACGACCGTCTCGATACAGGCTGTCCCGTTGCTGGCGAACGCCGTCGGCTGGCAGTGGGCGTTCGCACCCCTCGCGATCGGGCCAGCGATCGGCACACTGTCGATGCGTCGACTCCGGGGACTGCCAGCTGCCAGTAAACTCGCGGGTGGAAAGAAGTGAGGTCACGCTGCCGGACGCTATCGGCCGTTACTGTCGTGCTGTGGTGAATCGACAACACATGGAATCGAAACTCTCGGCGTCACTGACGACTCCTCCAGATGTGTCGATGTCGTTACTCACGTCTCGGTGAGGCCCTTACTCGGAGGATACAGCGTGCTAATTAGTCCCAAGGACTAACTCCCACCTGGCATGGTCATCGATCCAGCCTGTGGGATGGAAGTGAACCCAGACAATCCGGGTGCGACCGCGACGTACGACGGTGACGTGTACGTATTCTGTTCAGAAGGATGTCGAGAACACTTCGAGGCGGATCCGGAGCAATACCTCGACGACTACGAACACGGAGTGCAACTCAGCCGAATCGGGGACGTGCTGACACAGCGCGTTCCGACGGTGGAGGGTGTTGGCTCGTTCGAACTCTCGGTCGCGGAACCGGGCAAACTGAGCGTCGGCGACGAAGTGACCTATCGGCGTACTATCACTGACGAGCACGTAGAGCAGTTCGCAGAAATCACGGGCGACGCGAACGCACTCCATCTGAGTGATTCTTTCGCCAGACGGACCCGATTCGGCGGTCGAATCGTCCACGGCGCTCTCGTCTCGGGACTCATCAGCGCTGCACTGGCGGCATTGCCCGGCATGACGGTCTTCCTCTCCCAGAACCTCGAGTTCAAACGGCCCGTCGAGATCGGCGATACCGTCGAAGCGACCTGCCGAGTGGTCGAGGAAGTCGAAGACGACCGGTTCTGTCTCACGGTGAAGGCTACCACTGGCAATGACGGGCCAGCCATTCACGGTACTGCGATGGTACTGATCGACGACCTTGCGGAACTAACGTGAAACGAAAGGCAAAGAGCTGGGCAATCAATCGATTTCGATAGGTAGCCAATGGCCATATCAATCGGGTAACCGCCTTACTCAAGGGTTCGGATATCGTTATCCCCGTCACTGGATTCAGTTCGAAACGGGTGAAACCAATTGAGAACTAGAACGGAAACCCGTCCTGCGCTCGGTGCTGTCCACGGCGGTGAGTGGATCGCTGGAATCGTCGGTGGGGCCGTCGGTAGCCTGCTGTTGGGATTGATCATGCAGTTCGTCATGCCGAACCCAGTGCTCGAAATGGCCATCCCGGCGATGTACGGGATCGCCGGACCGGCACTACTCGTCGGATGGGTACTCCACGTATTCCACGGCGTCGTTCTCGGCGTCGTTTACGTCGCACTCGTCCAGCTCGGACCACTCCGGGCGGCTGCGACGCGACTCGGAAGTAGCATCGGCCTCGGAGTGGGGTATGGCGTGGTGACGACTGCACTGCCGGTGTTCGTAATGCCGCTGTGGCTGATGGCAGTGGGCTTCCCTGGCGCGCCGCCGTTCCCCAACTTCGGGATTCCTGGGACGCTCGTGTCGCTCGCCGGCCACATCGTCTACGCGGTGCCGGTGGCCATCAGTTACGCGCTGATTGCGTCCGAGTGAGCAACAACCCGGCATCGGCGGGTGTTTTTTGGCACGCAGGGAGAGCCCACAATAGATGACTAAAGAGACGATCTTCGAGACACCGACCGGGGAGAAAGTACCTGCTATCACGGCCGAACAGATGCGGGAAGTCGACCGGATTGCGGTCGAGGAGATCGGACTCGGGCTGTTGCAAATGATGGAGAACGCGGGGCGAAACCTCGCTCAGCAGGTCCGGTCGACCGCAGACGATTCCGTCACTGTCCTCGCTGGAAGCGGCGGCAACGGCGGTGGCGGGCTCGCAACCGCCAGACATCTGGCGAACCGGGGTGTCGACGTCTCTGTCGTACTGGATCGTGAACCGGCCAATCTGGACGGAGCAGCAGCGACGCAACTCGAAACCGTCGAGGCCATGGATATCCCGATTACCGTCTGGAGTAACGAAACGATCCGCGACTCGACCACTATCGTCGATGCACTCGTAGGATACGGACTCAGCGGACCGCTTCGAGGGACGGCCGCAGAGATAGCAACGGCTGTATCTGATGAATCCGCGACGGTGGTGTCGTTGGACGTTCCGACTGGTGTGAATGCGACGACCGGTGACGCTCCAGGGCCACACATCACTCCCGACGTGACGCTCACACTCGCGCTTCCGAAAACCGGACTCACGGACACTCCTGGACGACTCGTCCTCGGAGACATCGGTATTCCCGCAGTGGTCTACGAGCGGGCCGGAATCGAGTACGCGAATCCGTTCGACGGATACCGGATCGAACTGCGAAACTAGCGCTGGAGAAACGCCTCTCCCTAGTTCTCGGACTGTGGCGTTTCGCTTCGCCCGGGGACGCCGCGACCCTGGTAGAAGTCGCCGCTCCATTGACTGATCCAGATGTCCTGGTTCGAGAGGTAGAGCGCCCAGGCCGTCCGGAACGAGTCGTCAGCTACCGACCACTCGTCGGCCGTCGAATCGTACTCCACGGCGGTGTTGTACACGGCCGCCTGGCCGTGTTCCCCGCCGGCGTTCGGCGGCAGTGGCAGTGTGTGCTCGGCGGCCTCGTCGCGACTGTTGGGTCGTTCGGCTCGCTGTAACCGACCGCGGTTGAACGTCTGGTTGAAAAAGCGCGCGTACCTGGACTGGACGTCGCGATCCAGCAGCGTTTCCGCTGCATTGACGCCGCCGGTGATGTCGCCGGCGTCCCGTGCAGTGATCCGATAGGTCGACGCGTCCGCACCGCTCGCGAACGTGCCGGCGTCGTCGTCCCAGAGGTCCTGGAACAGATAGTCGAGGAGGGACGCGGCCGTGTCGGTGTGGTCGACGCCGTCGAGTTCCGACGCCCAGAGCAGCCCCTGCGCGACGACACCCTGTGTGGCTGCCTGGTTGGCTGTCCCATTGGCAAGACGCCCGTTGGATTCGAGATGGGAGTCAACCTCGGTAGCGAGGTCGTTCGCGTAGGTGGCCGCCTGTGACTGGAGATCGCTACTGCCAGCCTGGGTGCCGTACCAGGCAACGGCACCGAGTAGCTGCCCGAGGTCGCGCGTCGACCCGCTGGCCACCACGTCACCTGGCGCGAACAGGTTCATCGTGGTTCGCCCCATTCCGTCGGTCAACTGCTGGATGTTATCGGCCGGGATGAGCGGTTCGGGGTTGACGTAGCCGAACCAGCCGTTCTGTGCGAGGCTGTTCAGGTCGGACAGGAACCACAGCATCGCGGCGTGGTGGTTCGGACGTACCGTGTCGTCGACCACCGTGCCGTCGCTGGGTCTGAACCCGGAAACCAGCTCCATCGACTCCCCTTTGGTGAGTGCGCCGTTGCTCTGCGGGCCGCCGGCGATGAGCGTCGCTCTGACGCCGAGTTGTGCCAGCGTTGTGAGCATCTGCGCGCGGAACTTCGCTGCCAGCGCCGTCGGCAGGATGTCGAAGTGGTTCTGGAAGTTCTTCGCCCACGTGACGCCCTTGAGGTGCGTCCAGGCCAGCGAGGAGGGACTGACGACGCCCGACGACTGGGACATGTCCCAGGTGAGCGTCGACGCGTCCGGGCGGCCGTCGTCGCCCGACAGGACAGGTTGCTGGGTGAAGTGGGGATCCCCTTCGGTGAACGCCGCCATGTTCAGATTGGGATTCTTGATCGGCGGCCGGTCCACGTCTGCGTGCTGGAGCATCGCCGGCACTCGCTGATCGAACGCCTGCTGCTGTTGCTCGTTGTGTGGGAACTGGACGCCATTGCCGCTCATCGCGATGTTGGTACTCATGTTGTACAGCGAATACCAGTACGAGTCGATGGTGGCGTCCTGCCACGCGTATTGCTGGCCGGCGCCCGTCTCGGAGCCACCGCTCGTGATGCCAGCGACATCCAGTAGCCGGGTAAGTCTCTGGCTGGCTGCCGAACTCTCGACGTCGGAGGGGTCGGTGGTTCCCGGGCCGCCCTGGACACCTCCGACGATCACGAGTCCGACCATTCCAAGCCCCTCGTGTGGCGTACAGTAGTAATTGTAGACGCCGGGCGTCTCAAACGTCTGCTCGAACTCCTGGCCCGCCGAGAGCGTCCCGGAGTCGAAGGCAGCTGTGCCCTCGGGGACCCGACGCGGTTTGTCGTTGCCCGGGTGATAGGCGGTGACTGAGTGACTCCCGCCCGCGTTGGTCCAGGTGACGGTCCCGCCCTGTTCGAGCCACACCACGGCCGGCGTGAACACGTTGCGTCCCGCGCCCTGGTCACTGTCCAACCGATTCGCCGTCACCGACGCGCTCGCTTCGAGGTCGTTCGGACCCCCCAGTTGATCCGCTCCCGGGGGTGCATTCCCGCCGCCGGACGGAGGGGTTCCCGTCCCGGTCCCGGTCGGCGTCTCCGTCGACCCACCACCGGAACAGCCCGCGATTGCCCCGATCGCCCCGACACTACCGAGCCGCAAGACAGTCCGCCTGTCGAGTTCTCGCATTACGTTTCGGACCGTGATCGAAGATCCTAATGAAGGGCTCCGAACCCCAGGGTGAGAGCATTACTGGCTGGTTACCGGGACCAACAGGCCGACGGGGTCGCAATCCGATTCCCGCAATTGCCGCCAACGTCCGACCCCCCGGATACCGGGTGTATTGATGCACAGTCGTCAGTACCGACGCTCAGCCCTGTACCGTGACCTGACGCCCCACGAGGACCAGACTCCCGAGTAGGACCGCGACTGCGAGCGGCAGGAGTAACTGGAAGCCCGTCAGGAGAACGCCCGACGCCTGGACGCCGAGTACGATGAGGACGACCGGCCCACAGCAGGCCGTGCCGGAGAGCAGCGCCGGGATGCTCGCCAGGAAACCGGTGGAAGAGCGACCGATTCCACACGCACTGGGCTGTCGCCACACGAGGTAGGTCAGCCCGACGTTGAGCCCGACGAGTAGCGCGATTCCCAGTCCGAGGATTGTGTTTAGCGAGAACAGGTACGTCACTGGCCCCGCCGTCACTCGCGCGACCGGCGTGAAGGAGAACGGCCCGAGTTCCGGCTGAAGGAGCTTCGAGAGCGGATCAGACACGACCAACACGTCGAACCCGCCCAGACCGGCAGCGAGGTGACCGATCGCCCAGAGGTACAGAACCAGGTAGAGGAGGGTGACGGTAGCGAACACGAGTTGGCTGTCTCGACGACGGACGACGAGTCCCGTCGCCGCTCGCGTCCGAGCCAGGGCATCACCGATGCGGCCGATGAGCGGCTGGTCACTCGTAGACATTTGTGTCGGGATAGTAGCCGGCCCACGCGAACCACATCGCGTCGAAGGTGTGGACACGGGTCAGTGGAAGTGCGTCCGGTTCGTGACTCGTGCCGGTTGCATCGATGAGTCGGTTGCCGTCTCGCTCGAACGACTGACTGTCGGGATTCAGATAGCCGTAGGCAGTATCGTATCGGTCGTCGTAGACAGCCAGAATAGGGGTATCGCCAACCTGGCCGTCTAGTTGGCCCGCGGTGCGGAGCGATGCTTTCCTGAACGCGGCCGCGCCGTCGGGCGTCCGGAGCCCCATCACGACCGTCTTGGGATCGAACTGCTCGTCGCTGTTAAGCGCCGGAAACAGGAGCGAATCGTTCGCGTAGTACCCGCCGCGTGGATTGTATGAGCCGTAGGGATCGCGGTTGTAGTTCTTCGCGTGCCCGGTATCGGTCGAGAGCACCTCGGTTTCCGGATTGTGCTCTCGCCACTGATCCCACGTCGTCCAGACGAGTCTGAACTCTCGGAGCGAACGGATCTCGGGATCGCCGTTCCACGGCCCCGGAATCGCGGTGGCAAGCATCTGTGGCCACCACGTCTCGGTGTGGCGGTCGTACATCACGAGATTACTGTTGATCAGTCGTCCGGAGACACCGAAGGTCGTGTTTCCCCGCTCGAAGCCCTGGACGGTTCCCGTGAGCGGACAGTACGTGACGCTAACCGGCGTTCCAGCTACGGTATCGTTGACGATCTCGTGCTGGGCGAGTATCTTCTGGGGATATGCCTTGGCGATGCCCTCGCGAGCGACGCCGAACACCGGATCGCCGTCGGCGAGGAACCCCGCCTCTGAACTGCCGACGAACTGCGAGTCGTCGATCGACGGAATACCGTCTTTCGAGGGTCCGCCCGACTGGGCGGCGTCCCTCAGCTGACCCGGTTCCGCCGGCAGCGGGAGCTGCTCGTCCGCTGTCGGTAACTCTAGCGGCCCGCTCGGTCCACTGGAGTTTCCCAGACAGCCGGCGACGGCGGCGACCCCGACTGAAGCGAGGAATCCACGTCGTGTCAATGTCATCTTGAGCTATGCCGGTACCTGAACGCTCGGCGATCGAGCACTCGGGTGAGTGTTGTTTAGTTGTCCGTTGCCATGGCCCGCAAGTTGCTCTGCTCTGTCATCCTGTTCAGAACGTGATGATCTCGTAGTCGTCGTCGACGAGTGATCGGATGCTCGGGTGGCCGTCATGGTCGTCGAGGCGGACGACACCGGCGTCGTTCACTGCATCGTCGACCCCGAACGCGCCGGCACAGAAGTCACAGACAGCTGCTTCGTCACGGACGGATTGGTACAACCCGTGGTAATCGCTGTCTTCGTCTTCGAGTTCGGGAATCCACTCCGTGCCGGCTCCATCAAAAATGAGCTCTACCTCGTCGCCTTCGTTCTCCTCGAACTCCTTGGCGGCTTCCAGCCCGTTCACGAGACGGCCGGTATCCGCGTGCGATTCCGTCCCCGCGAGAATCACGATTGCTGCTTTTACCATTGCGGATTACAATACCGTAGTGAGTTACTAAACCGTACCCGAACGTTCGGGTAACCCGCTGACCTCCGTGTAACCGCCGGGTAGCCTCAGTGGTGGTGGTGGTGGTTGTTCCCGCGGCTGAACTGTCCGGAAAACGCGCGCTGGACGACCTCGGGAAGTGCAGGGTGGATGTGGATCGACTCCCGGATGTCACGGACCGTTCCGGTCCCGGCCTTCATCGCGACGACGACCTCCTGGATTAGGGTCGACGCGTCTGGACCGACGATGTGACAGCCCAGGATTTCGCCCTCGGGGTCGATGATGACCTTCACGAAGCCGGGGGCATTCATCGCGTCGCCGCGGGCCGTGTCCGCGAACTCGTAGGTATTGGTGGCGTACTTGCGGTTTGCCTCCCGGAGTTCATCTTCCCGAGCACCGACGCCGGCGACTTCGGGCGAGCCGAACACGGCGAACGGCATCGCGGTGTAATCGACTGGTTCGAGGTCGCTACCGAACATGTTCCGCGCTACCGCTCGCGCCTCGTGGTTGGCGCTGTGTTTCAGCAGGTACTCGCCCGCGATGTCACCGAGCGCCCAGACCCCATCGACGGTCGTCCGCAGATACTCGTCGGTCTCGACGAATCCCTGCTCGTCGGTCTCGATACCCGTCCGGTCCAGACGCAGTGTGTCCGTGTTCGGCGTCCTGCCGGCAGCAATCAGCAACTCGTCGCCCGTGACCGTCACGCCCTCGGCGTCGCCGACGAGGCCGCCATCGTCGCCGTATTCGTAGGGCCGTGCGTCCACGGTCACGCCATCGTCGTCAGCCGAGACAGCCGTCGCCGCGTGGCCGGTGAAGACGGTGAAATGTTCGGCATACATGTCGGTGACGGCTTCGGCGACTTCGGTATCTGCCTGAGGGAGTAGGTTCGGCCGCCGACCGACGATCGTCACGTCGCTGCCGAAAGTCCCGAAGAAATGGGCGAGTTCGGCCGCAATGTAGCCGCCACCGACTATCATGAGATGTTCCGGCGGGTCTTTGAGCTGGAGCGCCTCCCGGCTCGTCAGGTACGGCACGTCCTCGATGCCGTCAATGGCCGGGACTGCCGGGCGCGTGCCCGCGGCGATCAAGACCGTCTCCGCGCGGAGCCGCGCGCCCTCGTCGTCGCCGCTGGCGATCTCTATCGTGCGGTCGTCGACGAACCGCCCTTCGCCGTCGTAGAGGTCGTGCTGATCCGAGGACTCCAGCCCGCGTCGGATCCCCTCGGCGTCCTCGCCGACCTCCTTGTTCACCGTCCGGACGATGTCGGCGAAGGCCACCTCATCGACCGTCGCCTCGATATCGAACTCGTCGGCGCGCTTGATCGTCTCGAGCACGTCCGCGTGGTACAGCAGGTGTTTCGAGGGGATGCAGCCGCGATTTAGACAGGTGCCGCCGAGCGGCCCCTTCTCGACGACGGCGACCGATTGCCCTTGTCTGGCCGCGACGTTGGCGACTTCGAGCCCGGATCCCGATCCGACGACCAAGAAGTCGTAGTCTTTCATGGCCAATCGGTGTGGCTGGACGCTATTCAACGAACAAGTTACGTGGGACTCACCGCCCGACGGTCACTTCTCCGCGAGGAACTGGGCCGCCCGCTCGTGACCAAGCTCCATCAATTCGTCGAGGAACTTCCTGTCGCGGTCGACTTTCGTCGAGCAGTGGAAGCGTTCGCCCATTTCGATGCGATGAATCTCCGTGTGGGAGAACTCCGACTCGGGGAGGTACCCGTCGTCGATCCAGTCGTTGACGCGCTCGATGAACTTCAGTTCCTGATTCAGGGAGATGTTCCCTGACAACTCGTTGCGCCTATCTGCGATCACGTCGAGCGTGTCTGGTTCGCCCTCGAACTCCTGGGGGTTGATCTGGATGATCCAGAGTTCGTCTGGTTTGCGCTCCGGGGGGACCGACATGAGGGCATTGATCGGCGGGTTTTGCGAGAACAGCCCGTCCCAATGGTAGTGGCCGTGAATCTCGACGGCTTCGAAGAGGTTCGGGACAGCGGCGGAGGCCAGCACCGTCTCAGGTGTCACCTCCTCATTGGTGAACGTCTCGAAGTGGCCGCCGTTCACGTCGACGGTCCCGACCACGAGTTCAGGTGACTCCCGGCCACAGAAGTCAGGTATCGCTTCGAAGTCGATGTGGCGCTCAAGTGTCTCGGTGATCCGCTGTTTGCCGACCTCCGGACCGGGAATCTGGTAGGGGCTGACCGAAGGGAGGGGAAGACCGCTGCTCTCCAAGCGGGACAGTCCGGTCACCCACTGGTTCATCATCCGGTCGGCCCAGCCGTCGGTGGCTAAATCGCTCCAGATGGAGTCGAGTGTGTCGATCGCTTTCTCGTGGTCGCCAGTGACGATCCCATACCAGGTCGCAAGCGCGTTGTAGGCTCCGCCGGAGGTGCCGCTGATGCCGACGAGTTCGTACTCGTCGTCGTCCCACACGTCGAGCAGGTGCTGGAGGACACCCGCCGTGAAGGCGGTGTGGCTCCCGCCGCCCTGACAAGCGATGGCGACGTTGATCATTTCGTCGTCGTCGGCACCGCCGTCGGTTACGACTCGCGGTCCGTCTCGCTCGTCGCGCGCCGCTGACTCACTCATACGTGTGGGTATAACCGCCGTCGAACAACAGGTCTGCGCCGTTGAGGTGCGTGGTGTGCTGGGAGAACCCGAACGTGAAGAGATTTGCCACTTCTGCGGGCGTCATCATCTCCTTCGTGCGGGCCTGACCGAGCATCACGTCTTCGACGACTTCCTGTTCGGAGATGCCGCGCTCCTCGGCCGTGTCTTCGATCTGGTTGACCATCAGGGGGGTCAGCACGTAGCCGACCGAAACCGAATACCCACGGAGTGTGCCGTCGCCCTCGGCCGCGATGGAACGAGTGAGACCGGTGATGCCGTGCTTCGCGGTGATGTACGCCGGCTTGTCCTTCGTGGCGTAGTGGCCGTGAACCGAGGACATGTTTGCGATGGCTCCCACCCCATCGTCCGTCTCTCTGATATGGGGTATCGTCTCCTGGGCCATCTTGAACGGGGATCGGAGCATGATGTCGGTCAGCAGATCGTACTTTTCCATCGGGAACTCGTGGATGCCCGCGATGTGTTGCATCCCGGCGATGTTGGCGACGAACCGAAGGTCGCCCTCGTCGGCTGCCGCCTCGGCCACCGCCTCGACGTCCCCGTCGTCGGTCAGGTCCGTCTCGATGGCGTGGATCACCCCCGGGAGGTCGAGGTCGTCTGCGATCTCGTTCGTCTCCTCGAGTCCCGCAGCGTCGATGTCCGCCCCGACGACTGTGAGGCCGTTTGCCGCGAGGCCCAGCGTCGTCGCACGGCCGATGCCGGAGGCCGCCCCGGTCACGATGGCGACCGTTTCCGGACCGTAATACGGGTCCTCGAGGACGAGCAGGTCGTCTCTCGTCAGTTCGGGTGCGCTCAAATCGAAGTCACCGGTCATGGGTTCGAACCAATCCGCGTTCCGTCGACGGTTAACTGCACCTCACGTCAGCGTAAGGAGGAAACGACGTCCGCGGGGACAGCGTTCATTGGAGTTTCGATGATGTAACCGGGTTAACCACGGGTTCGGGAACCCCTTTTACTTACCAAACGTAACTCCCACGTACAGGCTCGAACCCCTGCACACGACCCAATATGCCAGCAAACAACGCTGACCCCGGCAACGGGCTCCACACACCCGGTCCCGCACCCACGCCGTACGACCAGTACAGGTACGCCGACAGGCACGGCAGTGGCCGGATCTACCACGTCGAACTAATCGAGCAGTGGATCGAATCGGATCTCGTTCTCGACGTGTACGACTGGCGATGAGAGTACCGCATCAAGCCGTAGTGGTTCGTCGTCCATGACGCCTCCGCCCACCCGAAGAATCGTAACTGCGTGTCCCCTTTCTCTCCCATGAACGTCCGAGACGTGTTGCCGAAAGATGCGATTCAAAGCATCGACGAGCCGACGTTCGCCGGAACGTACTTCGGCGAGTCGGACGACGAGATGGTCGTTCTGGACGGCGACCCGCAGCGCGCGTATCCCCTCCGGATTCTCAGCTACCACGAGATCGTCAACGACGACGTCGACGGCGAACCCGTCGCGATCACCTGGTGTCCGATCTGCTGGAGTGCGGTCGCCTACCGGCGAACCGTCGACGATCGGACACTCACGTTCGGTGTTTCGGGAAAACTGGCCGATGATGCGCTCGTGATGTACGACCGGGAGACCGAGTCGGAGTGGCGTCAACCCTCGGGTGAGTGTCTGGCAGGCGAGCTAGAGGGTCGGTCACTCACCACCATTCCCACCGCGATGATGACGTGGCGTGAGTTCCGCGAAACCTATCCCGACGGCGTCGTTCTGGAACCCGTTCGGGGTGGCACTGGTCCCGGTGAGCGATCACACAGCCAGGAGTACGACATGGAGCCGTACCATCGCTACCGTGAGGACGACGATTTCGGGCTGTACGCGATGCGAGGCGAAGGTGATCGCCGGACGTGGGACCGAACAGATATCGACGCCAAGACTGTCGTGCTTGGGATCGAGCAGGAGGATGAGACGGTCGGATATCCGCTCCCGAGGGTCGAGGAAGCCGGCGGGGTCGTCACGGATACAATCGGCGGGATCGACGTGATCGTCGTCGCGAGCGACGGTGACCTCCACGCTTTCGAGGATCCAGGATTGGGGTGGGAACTGGTCGACGGGACACTCGTCGGAGACGATGCCACCTGGGATCCGGTGACGGGAACGAGCGAGGACGGACGGCAGTTGCGACGGATCCCCGCCAGAACCCTCTTTGCGTTCGCCTGGCAGGACGACCACGGGCCCGAAGCGTTCTACGACGCTACAGACGAGGGGGAGGACCGATGACGGACGACGAGTTTCTGCATCCCAACTGCGAGTCAGACACCCACCGTCCTCGCGTCTCGCGGCGGCTCCTGCTAGCGGGGTCGGCAGCCGCCGGCGTCGCGGCGACCGCCGGCTGTTCCTCGGACACAGAGGGCGAGACGACGACAGAACCTGGTTCGACCCAAGATTCGGTGACTACTGCCGATACGGTATTCGTATTCAACACCGGCGACCGGTCGATGAGCGTGATCGACGTGTCGAGCGACAAAGTGGTCGCGACGCACGATCTCGGACTGACGGCGTCGTTTCCCGCGAACCAGTATGCACCCGAACTGACGGATGAAGCGACAGACCCGCTCTGGCTCAACGTCGATTCTGGCGTCCGGGCGGTGGCTGTCGGCTCGCTCTCGGAGGTGGCCGCGGTCGAGACAGGTTCGGGGGCCAACTGGCAGGAAGTCACACCCGACGGGTCACATCTGGTCGTCAGCGCCCGGGAGCCAGCCCACGAACAGTTCCGGATCGACGCTGACCCGAACACGGACTCGTTCGGAAGCGTCACCGCAACGATCGACCGTGCTGACGAGGGCGGTCGAGGCGATAACGAGGGCCCAGGCCCGTGTGACGTGACGATCCATCTCGATGGGGAGTACGCCTACGTCCCGGATCTGTACGGCGACACACTGACCGTCGTCGATATCGGGACCTTCGAGATCGTACGGCAGGTCGACGTAGCACCGGTCGTCGGTGCGGCCGCGGCGCCGTGGATGGGAACGGCTGGCCCCGACGGAGAGAGACTCCTGGTCGAACATAACGAAGGTGCGGCTGGCACGGAAAGCATCTGGGACACTACCGATCCCGCCGTTCCCGAAGAAGTAGGCCGACTGACCAGCGATGATGGGCTTGGAGAGCATCCGCTCACGAGCGAAATCGGCCCGGATTCTGCGATCGGTTACGTGTTCACGCCGGGGACGAACGACGTGACCGTTCTCGACCTCGACAACGGAACCGTCACCGACCGTCTCGACGTGGGTGGCTCTGCGTTCGTCGGCACCTGGGGTCCGAACCACGAGAAATTGTACGTCCCCGTCCAGAGCAGCGACGAGGTGAAGGTTATCGACCACGAACGTCGTGCAGTATCGACGACCATCTCCGTCGGATCGCGACCCTACGGGGCGACAGCCGGGCTCATCCGTCCGACCGAGGGGGCCTTGGAATCGGAGCAATCACCACGTGAAAACCTCCAGCGACAGCTCTCCGAAACCGGAACGACGTACTGTATCGGGAACTGTGCCTGTGGGCACCAACTGTGAACCGTATGTGATATAGACTGAATTCGGTCCATTCTCTCCGTGGTTTCACGGGAGAACATCGACGTCCATGTCTTGTTCTCAAAACGTTGCCTGGAGAACGAGGTTGTTGATGCCCGGCCACAGACCGGCCATGCCCGCACCGACAAGTGCCAGCGCTGTGAACCCGTCCAGGCCGTCACCATTCGGCCGAACGATGGAGATCAGGAGGGCTGTGATGCCGATTTTGAGAAGCAACTGAACCCACGCAGTCCCGAGTACGGAAGCCGTCGGTAGCTGATTCGCAGTCTCCAGGACGAGCCGCGAGAGCGGGACCTGCTCCGTGAACCCGAGTAGATCGATACCGACGATCGTGGTCACACCGTCCAGCGTCTGCCCGAAGAGAACGAAAATCCCGAGGATTCCCGCGCTCCGCATTCGATCCGGCATCAATCTGTGGAAGCCTCCCCACAGGAGACCACTCAAAAGGCTAGAAATGGCGAGCGAAACAGCCGGCCAGCCGTACTGGCTCGACTGCAGTACGACACTGTCACCAACTCCCGAGGTGGCGATGAGGACGGACACGGACTTGAGTACTCAGGGACTCGACGTGTTCGGTCGGTCGCTGTGTGAGACGTACATCGATTCCCACCGACGTCGTCGCTGGATGGATTGCCGCCCGTCGTCGGTGATCGTATACGAGTTCGTACGCTGATCGTGGGCCCCCTTCTCGAGCAATCCCTTCTCCGTGAGTTCGTCGAGATTGGGGTACAGTCGACCGTGGTTGATCTCCCCCTCGTAGTAATCGTCGAGTTCGGCTTTGATTCCGAGCCCGTGTGGCTCGTCCAGCCCAGCGACGACGTAGAGGACATCGCGCTGGAACGCGGTGAGATCGTCCATTGGTGCCGGAACAATAGAGAGGGTATCTTATCAGGTCTCGGTAACGTCAATTTCACTCGGAAACGTTTGGGAAACTGTGACTACCAGGTTGGAAGCGACCGCGGGAGGTCGCGAAGAGAGCGGGCCTCAATCTGCAGTCCCCGAGGCCGATGCGAGCTCCCGATGCCTGACCGAAATCGCTCGCTCCTGGAGATCCTCCTGGGCAGGACCGTCGATTACCCGACCCTCGATGGTATATCGTGACCCGTCACAGGGACAATCCCACGTTTCGCCGGCCTCGTTCCACTGCAACGTACACCCGCTATACGTGCAAGTCCCCGAGACCGCTCGCCACTCCCCGTCGTCGGTCCGGTACACACCGAGTTGCTCGCCGTCGACGGACACGACTGCTCCGCTGCCGGGATCGAGGTCAGGGACACGTTCCATCTCCCGGCCCAGGAGGCCCCGGTGACCGGACACGCGCTGTTTCATCATGTTGGTGCCCGCTTTCGGCAGTCGTTTGAGCGACCGAAGCGGGGGGAGTCGGTTGGGCGAGTAAAGCTGTTCCCACTCGTTCTCTCGGCCACTGATGAGGTCGGTCAGGAGCAGTCCAGCAACGGTCCCGTGGGTCATCCCCCACCCGCCGAACCCGGTGACGACGTAGAGGCTGTCGGAAAACGGCGAGATCGGACCGATGTACGGGACCCGGTCCATCGTCATGTAATCCTGCGCGGACCAGCGGTAGGTGATGTCCTCGACCTCGAAGTGCGAGGTCGCGAACTGCTCGATCTCTCTGAGGAGGTCCATCGTGTCGCCACCGAGACCGGTCGGATGGCGACGGCCTTCTACCAGAAGCATCGTTCCGTCGTCGGTCGGAATCGGCCGGAACGAGTGGCTCTTCGCACCGGCACTGAAGTAGAGATCCTCGGGGGGTTCCCCGTCTGTTTCCACGGTGAGGATGTACTCCTGGCCTGGGAGCGTCCGCATCGTATAGAGGAGCCGTTTAGTGAACGGAAAGTGCGTCGCCACGACGACGTCATCGGCGTTCACACGCCCGTCCTTTGTTTCGAGTCGATGCGGAGACCCTGTCTCGACGTCCGTCATACGGGTGTTCTCGTATATCTGACCGCCGTCGCGCTCGAAACTGTCCAGTAGCGCCAGCAGATACTTTCGGGGATGGAAGTGCGCCTGGTTCTCGTACCGAATTGCAGCTGCGACGTCCACCGGTGCGGGCACGTCCTCGACAAAGGAAGCGTTCAACCCCAGCCGCTGGGCCGCATCGACCTCGGTTTCGACCTGCTGCCGTTTCTGCTCGGTCGGGACGTACGTGTAGGCTGATGCTCTCGTGAACTGACAGTCGATGTTGGCCCGATCGACGCGGGTCGCCATCTCCTCGAGTGCCGTTCGGTTCGCGTCCGCGTACAGTCTCGCTTTCCGCTCTCCGAACGCGCTCGCGAGGTAGTCGTATCGGAGGCCGTGCGCGACAGTGACCTTCGCTGTGGTGTGACCGGTCGTCTGTCTCGCGATCCGATTCGCGTCCAGTAACGCCACGGAGTGGCCTTCCTCTGCCAGAAAGCGTGCGGTCGAAATGCCTGCGATACCAGCGCCGATAACAGCGACGTCCGTCGAAATCGTCTCCCGGAGAGCCGGATACGAGGGCTGGTCGGTCGAATCGACCCAGTACGACATAGCGTCTTCTGGGAGTTGTAACTGCGGGGAGTCCGGACACATGGGATGGTATTCAGGAGCGACGTCAATAGAGACTGTGTAGCTCGAGAAATGAGTCTACACTGAGGCGAAACGATGTCGTGTCCGGATTCTCTTCGGGGAGTCCGTCTCCCCTGTTGATGAAGCATAGCAAGAATCAGAAACCGAGTGGGGTACCTGCATTGTCCAGCATCATTCTTACTCGCTTGGGACCCCTACTTCGTCCAACCGAGAGGTCGACGATTCATCATGGCCGACGACCACATCACCCCATCCCGTCGGACGGTTCTCGGGACGGCAGGGATTACGATAGCCGGCATGCTTTCGAGTTCGACGGCCGCTGCCCGACAGCAAGACGGCGATGGAACTGCGACACCGACACAGGCGAACGGTGGCGGGAGTCGAGAGGAAGTGATGGAGATAATCGATGATTGGGAGGAAAAACAACGGACGGAGACGATGAATACGATGGACAAGTACGGTGTGCCAGCGGGAATCACAGAGCGCCGGCTCATCTGGTATGACGCCGGCCCGTGGAAGCGGATAGAGATATTCAAGAACGCCACCCAGCACAACTTCCCCACCCCACATCCCGACTTCTTCGAGCAGTTCATCGACTACCAGGTTCCCACGGACAAAGCAGACGAGTTGACCGAGTACGACGGGAGCGTGATGTTCGAGCGAACCACCGGGGAGCTATCCGCTCGTTGCCACACCGAGTGGGCCAACTTCCTCGCGATTAACCTCGCCCACGAACTCCTGACGGACCAGCTGTCCGTCGACGAGGCGCGACGGGCGTACGCCCAAGCTGTCATCGCGAAGATGAACGGCCAGACGCCACCCCGGACCGAGTCCTTCCAGTTCGATCTCCCGCAGGGGCCGCAAGTCGACCGTGGCGAGGCGATCATCCAGAACGGTGAGATTGTCATGGACCAGGGCGAAGAGACCGAAACCCAGACGCAAACACCGACCCAGTAACCATACCATCTCCTCGCTTCCTTCTCCCGACGACTGGGCCGGCGAGTCCAAGCGGTGTTCTCGCTAATATGACGGAAACCGGTGTCGCCAACACTGTTTCCAAGGAATTAGACCGTCGTGGTGCTCTCGAGACATATAAATCTATCTCGCATACTGAACCCGGTCACCTATCCGAGTGACAGTCTTCTCGATACGCTCTCGTAGCAGAACTCGCTATGGACAATCACAACAGGGGGTCCAACAGTCAGTTCACGACGACCGAGCCATACCACCGGTTCCGGGATACGGTGGGGGCGAGCGCTGTATCGGGGCGGTTCGTGACGAGGGACTGTCGATGACTGACTGTGAGTACTGCGGTGAGCACTTCGAGGACGAAGAGAACTACCTGTCCCATCTAGCGGACGAACACGGCGATGAACTCGGCCCCATCGACAGACGTCGGGTGGGGGCTGATGACGGGGGCGGGCTTCCAATCGGGCCAATCGTACTGGGTCTGGTGCTGGTCGGCGCCGTAGGCTTGGTCGTCTTTGTGACATTCTTCATGGGAGAGAGTGTGCCATCAGATATCGGGCAGGTAGGATCCGCGCACTATCACGGCACGATCGAGATGTCTGTCCTCGGCAACGAGGTGGATTTCTCGCAGGAACAGTATCAGCACCAGGCCGACCGGTTTCATTTCGAGGGAGACGGCCGGTGGCACGCGCATGCAACAGGTGTGACGCTGGGCTTCGGAATGGAGACGCTAGGAATAAACGTGACGGAGGATTCCGTCGAGTACAACGGCGAGAGGTATGCCCAAAGCGACGGATATGACGTCACTGTGGCAGTCAACGGGGACTCGGTCTCACCGGACGAGTACGTCCTGCAGGACGGTGACCGTGTCCAGATCACCGTGTCTGAGTCCTGAGGTCGTGTTCAGCCGTCCAAGGGCGGCTCAACCCGGCGGCACCGCTTGACACCCTCTCGGAAAGGTGAGTTCACTCTGGCGACCACTTGCAGGCGTCGCCCGTCGTGAGATCTTCCTCGTCGACGTGTGCCGACAGGCACGCGTAGTTACAGAAATAGGTGGGCGAGCCGCAGTCGTCGGTGCAATCGCGGACGCACACCGGATCGTGGTCGAAGATGTCCGATCCACAGTAGGCACACGATTCGTCAGCCGTCGGTGTCGTGATGGTCGTCGACATAGACGAACGGAGTGGCCGGCGCACGAAAAGGATGTCGCCGATACGGCCTACTGAGCCCGTATTCACTGGGTTACGCGGGTGTGAGCTACGATTTTTATGACCCTCGGAGAATCCTGGAGCGTGACGCGAGTCGACCTACTCGAACTGGACGAGATCCCCGAGGAGTACCATTACCTGTTCACGGACGACTATCTGGGCGACCGTCACATCTTCCGGGCCTGGGCGCACAACCCACAGGTGTTGGAAGCCACGCTGGAATACCTGAACACGCTGTACGATCAGTTGACGCCCCGGAAGAAGGAACTCGTGATCCTGACCGTCGCCTGGGCACGTGGTGCCCGGTACGAATGGCACCAGCACGTGGATATCGCCCGCGATAAGGGCGTCTCCACCGACGAAATGCGCGCCATCGGCGGCGGTGACTTCTCCGGATTCGACGACGAGGAGTTCGTCCTCCTGCAGTACGCCCAGGCCGTCGCTGAAGGCGAGGTGACCGACCAGATCCACGCGGCGTTGACGACGCAGTACAGCGACGCCGAGATCGTCGCGGTCGGCCTGCTGGTCGACTTCTACGTCGGCCTGTGTAACTACGTGGCGTCAGTGGACCTGCCCTTCGAGGGCGGAGAGTTCGTCGGCTGGACGCCCGAAGACGAGACGGTCGCCGAACTCTTTGCATGAGGCGCTCGCTCGGGACCGCGTTGGTTGCAGTCGGAGTGGTCGTCACTGCGGGGACGGCCCTCGGGTCGACGGGTGGCGGATCGGCGGTCCCGGGTGGATTCCCGATGGATGCGTTCCTGGCCCACTGGTGGGTCTTCCCTGCCTCGATCGTGTTCTCGACGGTCGCGCTGGCGTCGGGCGTGTCGGGCGCGCTCTTTTTCAGCCCCTTCTTCATGCTCGGTGTCGGACTGACGCCCTCACAGGCGATCGGTGCAGGGTTGTTGACCGAAGTGTTCGGAATGGGCAACGGTCTTCGGTCGTACGTCAAACAGCAGGTCGTCGACTTCCAGACCGCCAAGTGGCTGCTAGCCGGCGCGGTTCCAGCCGTCGTCGTCGGTGCCTTTGCCGCCCATTACGTCGATCCCCAGATCTTGAAGGGGATCTTCGGAGTGGGTCTTGTCGCGCTCGGCGGGTTTCTGGTGTACTACGATCCGCCCGAGGAGTGCGTCCCAGGCGAGTGCGAGGGCGAGTTTTTACGGGAGAAGAACTCGGGGCGCGGCAAGACCACTATCGAATCCGCTGACGGAGAGACGTTCACCTACGATACCTGCTGGCGGCCGCCAGGTGTTGCGCTCTCGACCGTCGGCGCGTTCGTCACCGGGCTCATCAGTGCCGGCCTGCCAGAGATTATCACGACGCAGCTGATCGTCCGGTGTCGGATCCCGCCCCGGGTGGCCGTCGCGACGAGCGTGTTCGTCCTCGCCATCGCGGCGGGTGCGGGTGCGCTCGTCCATGCCCTGACGGCGACGCCGGTCTGGTACATTGTCGCCTGGTCGATTCCGGGGGTAGTGATCGGCGGGACCGTCGGAACTCGCGTCGGGAAGTATGTCCCCAGCGACCTGATGGAGGTCGGTCTCGGGGTCGTCTTTGGGTTCGTCGGCCTGCTCATCCTCGTGACCGAGTTCGTCATCGCTTGAGCAGTGGTTGCCGAACGCGAGAGCCGGCGGGTTTCCTCGGAGTAACCGGCTTTCCCCTAACTCAGCAGACACTTATTACCGCTGACAGTCAGTAGGTTACTAGAGGTTACCAGAATACCTGGTAACACCTCGAACTGGAATTCAATCATGGCAGATCCAACCATACTCGGCGGACTGGTCGGCGGACTGATCGCAACAATAGTCATGACGGTGTTCATGATGGCACTGGGCGACGACTCGCCGCCACCGACGGCGGCACTGTGGTCGAAATACGTCGGTGACGGCCCCCCCGAAGAGTACATGCCACAAGGAATGGCACTGCACATGCTATACGGTATCGGTGCCGGTGGTGCCTTCGCTGTCGCAGTCCCATTCCTCGGCGTCAGCCTTACGCTCGCGACAGCGGTCGGGCTCGGACTCGTCTACGGGATTCTCCTGACCGTCGTCGGGATGGTGCTGTGGATGCGGATCGTCCTGGCGATGGAGCCGGAACCGAAAACGATGGGCCTATTCTTCGTCTTCCACCTGATCTACGGCGGCGTCCTCGGCGCGTGGCTCTCGTTGGGCCTCGTCTGATCGACTACCGACATCCTCCCACTCGTACTCTTCCAGGCGATCAGCGATGCTCATCTGTTCGCTACCGTTACTCGAGGGTGCCACGAAGGTAAGCTCTCCCTCGCGGTACTCGGCCATCGTGACACGTGGAAAGACGATTCCGGTGACGGTCGTTCCCGTCAGCAGTGACTCGGTGTTTCGTCGCTCGAATCCGACGAGTTCACGGCCGTTTTCGTCGGCCCACGTCTGAAAGGACTCGTACCGGTCGAGGAGTTGCGCACCAGGATTTGTCTCGGCCATCGCGGATCGCGGGCACACACAATCGCCGCAGAGAACGACCTCGAATCCACGGATTCGGTCCCGCTCGTCGAGCGATCGGAGCCGCCGGAGGGTCCGTTCCTGGTAATCGCGGCCAGTGCTGGGTGCCAGTGATCGACAGAAGAGTTCGATCCGCGGTGACTTGGAAGCCATCGCTAGACGACCCCGATACGGTCGCAATCCTCACGTGTCAGTCGCCATCGCCGATACATGTCACAGGATACCTGAACCACCCCTTTGAACATGGCTGAGGTCGAGGTAACAGGGTGAGGACGAGGTACACAAGGGGTTATACCGAACCGTCCGATAGAACGTGTATTGCCGGGACGCGGCCCGTCACCAAGCAATGACTCCCTCGCCATCAGAGCTCGTCGAATTCGTCGTCACTCGATACGACGAGCTAGAACGTCCGCTGACGCCATCCGACGCAGCTACCCGCTTTGGCGTCGATCGGAAGAAAGCCGAGGAATGCTTCGACCAACTCCTCGAGTGTAAACTCCTCGCAAGGGTCGACGACGGCTATCGTCCCACAGTCACCGCCAGGGAGCTGCTCGAACTGGACATCGACGACGGCTTCATGATAGTCGATGGAAACGTGGACGACTGTGAATTCGACTGACACCACACTTTTCTTCCCTGCCTTCGACCGTCCACTCGAAAGGGCCACGCGGCTGTCCGATTCCTGATCATGACACACGACGACCCACCGGCTGGCGAGCTATCCGGCGAAGCGAATCTACTCGATCGCCAGTACGGGATCTACCAATGCAACGACTGCGAGAACGTCGTCCTGGCGTTGCGGGACTGCGATGGGGGGATGACGTGCCACGGGCAGACGATGGAGCGGGTCACGGACGCCAATATCGACATCGAACCACCTGACGTCAAAGATGTCCTCCTCGATGCGTTCGGGCTCCCGAAGCCGGGGCTCGACATCTGCCTCTGTGTCATCGGTGAAGGCCCCATGCCACCTGCTGACGTGGCCGAGCATCTGGATTACGACGAATCGACCGTCCGTCGGTACCTCAACAAACTCGTCGACATCGGACTGCTAGAGAAGTCCCAACTGAATCGGGAAGGGGGCGGCTTCGTCAACGTCTATCACTCCATCGACATCACGGAGATGCACCGAGACACGATGATCGGCTTCTACGTGTGGGCCGGCGAAGCCGCAACACTCATCGAGGAAGCCAATCTGACCAAAGAGGAGTATCTCGACGAGGAATATGCTGAAGGGCTCAACGACGTATTCTGGGAACGATTCGAGAGCGAGTCGTAGCCCCGTACCCTCCGTCCCACGAAACCGCTATAAATATCTAACGGAGAGACGGGACGGAAGTACCCGTCCGAGATGTCTTGAATACGGTTTCGGTCGTCCCATCGGGTAGAGGCCACACCAATGGATACCGAATCAGGACGCGGATTCGACCGGACCGGCGATGCTCGTGGGCCATCGGGGCCCCTATTCACAGACGTCGAGGAAACGTTGCTGTCGATGCAGGAGATCGTCGGCAGGAAGTGGCAGCCGATCATCGTCTATTACCTGCTCGAAGACGGGCCGATGGGGTTCAGCGCGCTCAAGGAGACGGTCGACGGGATCTCCTCGAAGATGCTCTCGGAAAGTCTCGACGACCTCGAAGCGACGGGACTCGTCGACCGGACGCTCCTCAGCGACCAACCCGTCCGGGTCGAATACGAACTCACACAGGACGGTCACTCGCTCGAACCGCTCGTCATCGAGATGGTCAACTGGGGTGCAGAGCACGATGTAGCCACCGATGGGCTCAGCACCGAAACCACTGACGAGACCACTCCGGCTGAGAAGACTGCAGTGTACGTGGAGGGCGAGTAGATGCCCTACCACGACCTCCTCGTCATCGGTGGCGGTACCGGGAACAACGTCGCCGCTGCGGGAGCTGACGCCGGACTCGACACTGCGCTGATCGAACCGGGTCCGCTCGGCGGAACCTGTCTCAACCGCGGCTGCAATCCATCGAAGATGCTGATCCAGGCGGCAAGGGCCGCCAATCACGTCCGCCAGGCGGAGCGGTTCCACCTCGACGCATCGCTCGACGGCGTCGACTTTGCTGGAATCGTCGACGACATGGACGAGACGCTGTCAGCGCTGGCGGAGGGAATGGAAGCAAACTACCGGGAGAAAGACGCACTCACAATTTACGACGACATGGCCGAGTTCGTCGACGAGCGCACTGTCGAAGTCGGTGGCGAGAAGGTCAGTGCAGACAAGGTGGTCGTCGCGGCCGGGAGTCGCCCGCTCGTCCCACCCATCGACGGGTTAGACGACGTCGACTACCTGACGAGCCAGGACGCGTTGTACCTGCGCGACCAGCCGGATTCGCTGGTAATCCTCGGGGGCGGCTACATCGCCGTGGAACTGGGCTACTTCTTCGAGTCGCTGGGCACCGACGTGACCATCGTCGAGATGATGGACACGCTCGTCCCCCGCGAGGATCCCGACCTGGCCGAGACCTTCACCGAGATCGCCCGTGACCGCCACGACGTCTATACCGGTCACCGGGTGACGGCCGTCGAGTCAGACGGCGAGATGGTTCGTGCATACGCCGAGACGGAAGCCGGAGACGAAGTGTCCGTCGCGGGTGACGAACTGCTCGTGGCACTCGGACGTCGACCGAACACGGACACGCTCGACGTCGCGGCTGGCGGGATCGAAACCGACGACAACGGGTTCGTCGTCACGAACGACCGGCTCGAGACGTCGGCTGAGAACGTCTGGGCGCAGGGTGACATCGCTGACAACGCGATGTTCAAACACTCGGGCGATTACGAGACGGAGGTCGCGATCGAGAACGTCGTCCACGAGGGGACGGCGACAACCGACTTCACGGGGATGCCACACGCGATCTTCACGGAACCCCAGATGGCCGGCGTCGGCCAGACGGAGGCCGAACTACAGGAGGCCGATCGGGAGTACGTCGTCGGTCGCGCCGACTTGCCCGAGACCCCGATGGGACGGGCGAAGAAACTCGACCACGGCTTCGTGAAAGTCCTCGCCGCTCCCGACGGTGAGATTCTCGGAACCCATGCACTCGGTTACGAGGCCTCGACGATGATCCACGAGGTAGTCGTGGCGATGCGGGCCGGGTCGGGCCACGTCGACGACATCACTGGAACGATCCACGCCCATCCGACGCTGAACAAGGTTGTCGAGTACGCCTTCGACGACGTGCCGGTGTGAAGATGTCGGGCACCGATGCATCCGCCGACTCGTCGGTCGGCGCGGCACGCGATCGACCGCGAGCCTCGACCGCCAGGCGCGGTCAGTCGCCGAAGTTCTCCTCGTACGCGTCGGGGTGGTTCTCCTTCGCGTGTTCTTTCAGTTCCTCGAGCGTGTCGAACGTTGCCCCGCAATCACAAGCGTGCTGTTCGTCGGACATCGCACCTGATATCGCCGATCGGACAGTAAATGCCTACCTGAGGTGGGCGTTACCCGCCTACCGCCGGGATACCGGACGCGAGCCGTCGGCCATCCGGGCGGTGATGGCGTGACCGCACACGACGTCGATGGTCGGACAGGTGATGGCAGCGGCGCCGGCGGTACTGCAGACAGTGGCGGAACGAACCTCGGTGAGTTGGCGACCGACCACGCCGAGCTCCTGTCGATCGTGGGCGCCGATCTGAGCGAGTCGAGTAGCGCGCTCGATTCGCTCTCTCGTGACGCCGCGACGGCCAACGAGGCGACCTCGGAAACCGCAGAGCTAGCTGAATCAGCCCAGGCCACCGCGCACGGGGCATACGAAGACGTCGCTGACGCGCAGGCCGCCGCGGCCTCGGCGCGCACCCAGCTGGAGGAGCTCGAAGCCGCCGTCGACGAGATCACCGAGGTGACGGAGATGCTCCACGAGATCGCCGATCAGACGAATCTTCTCGCCCTGAACGCGTCCATCGAAGCCGCACGCGTGGACGAGGGCGGCGAGGGGTTCGCTGTCGTGGCGGACGAGGTCAAGGAACTCGCCGAGGAGGCCCAAGCCCAGGCGAGCACCATCGAGTCGATCGTCACGGAGGTCCAGGACGAGGCTGCGGCCACTATCGAGGAAATCACGACCGTCGACGACCGGACGTCGCGTGCCGGGGAGTCAATTACGGAAACCGTCGGTGACCTCGACGCGATCACCGAGAGTGCCACCAAGACATCACGCAGCGTCGACTCGATGGCCGAAACGACGCAGACCTATGCCAATGACCTCGACGACCTAGCCGAGAACGTCATCGAGGCGATTCACCAGGCCCGCGAACTCGACGAACTGACGGGTGTGGGGTCCGACGAGTGAGTGATGGGTCGACCGATCGGTGACGTCTACGACTGGTGGAGTCACCACCCCGTGGCGTTGCGGGCGCTGTACGCGTTCGCGTTCATGGGCCGAGAGGCACGAATTCGACGCCGGGCCGTCTCTACGCTCGAGCCACGACCTGGTGAGCGAATCCTCGAAATCGGGTGTGGGAACGGAAACGGCTTCCCGCCGCTTCGTGACGGCGTCGGTCCGGACGGGACCGTGGTCGGCCTCGACGTCAGTGCGGGGATGGTGCGGTCTGCACGAGATCGGGTCAGGAAGGCCGGCTGGCAAAACGTTCACGTGCTTCGAGGGGACGCACGTCGTCCGCCAATGGAACCGGCCTCGTTCGACGCCATCTACGCGGCGATGTCCGTTAGCGCCGTCCCGGAGCCTGAGCGGGCGATCGACGCCGCGAAACGGGTGCTTCGACCGGGCGGTCGACTCGTTGTGCTCGACGCCCGACCGTTCGAGCAGTGGCCCTGGCGGGTCGCGAATTCACTCGTCGTCCCGATGGCGGAAGCCGCGACGAACTGGGTCCCTGAGGTCGACCTCTCGTCTGCCCTCCGCCGTGAGTTCGGATCCGTAGACGTCGAGACGTTCAACGCGGGGTCGATCTTCGTGGCACTCGCCCGGAAGTGTACGGACGATTGAGACCGTTCGGGGACTTCAGGATCGACTGGTAGCCACAATCGAGACGTAGCCGATACGGCCCGACTGGACCGCAGCTTCGAGTTCACGAGCGCCGTCTCGGAGCCGGTCGGAGTCACCGAGCAGCGTTGCGATTCGTTCGCCGTCGAGTGCGTCACGGATCCGGTCACGCATCTCCAGCAGGTCCTCCCGATGGGACCGTTCGTCGACGATTTCGAGACCGGCAGCCCCGATCTGGTCGCGGAGATGTGCAGGCTCACGGGGACCGTCGAGGCAGAGCAGCCCGTCGATCGGTGGCGGGAGAGTCGGAGTGGGTCCCTGTACGGTGACGTCCGAGAGAGCTAACCGACCCCCGGGTTCGAGGAGTCGGTCGATCTCGTTCAGCGTTCTTCGGAGGTCGCCCGACAGACAGAGCACGCATTCGGCCAGCACGACGTCGAAACTCGCGTCACAAAACGGGAGCGACGTCATGTCCCCACGGACGGCGTCTCGTCCAGTCGGTTGTCGATCCAGTCCGATGGCCCGAGCACCGCGGTCGCGGGCGAGTTCCAGCCCGTCTCCCGCTCCACATCCGACGTCCAGTACTCGCGTTTCCTGATCGACTCCTGCACGGTCAAGGAGGGCCCTGGTAGCGGCGTGTCCGCCAGGATGGAGCGGGCCGTCAACCACTGCGTCGAACGCACGCCACGGATCAGCGAGTATCGCATCGAGCGGGCCAGGCACGGTTTATTCTCCTTCCTCGGGTGTCGGTTCAGCCGTGCCGGGCTCGAATGGCTCCCCGCCGTCACCGGCGTCGACGGTCTCACGGCCTCCCCACCCGTGCCGATTGCGGAGTGCGTACCGCCCATCCTCTGTTGTCATATTGTACGCACAGAACGGCACGAGGTCCCCCTCCGGCGTCGGCACCGAGATACAGCAGTTGTCCAGCCGGTTGACGTCCGCAGCGTCTGCGTCCATGAATCCAGTGAGTGTCACCGGGAGGACGTCCCCTCCGCTCGGGACGTCGATCCCACAGCAGCTACTGGCGATTTCCACGGTTTCCGCACCCACGTCGGTGCCCGCTAATAGCTCCATCCAGTCGGCTTCGTCCACGAGCCCAGAGAGGGTGTCCCAGTTGTCGAGGTCGAGCAGGCCAGTTAACGGCAGGATTCCATCGTCGCCGTCCGGCATGACTGCCGTACTGAGTTGACAGTACGACGAACAGCACGGCACCGGGAGCAGGTCCCGCGGTTCGAGGGCGTCGATCTGTGCTGCGAGCCGACGGGCCGCTTCGTCGAGCGTGAAGCGGCCGTCGTTCGTCGCGTACCGTCCGAAGTGGGCGACCGGCTGGAAGTTGACCGATCGGACCACGTCCAGATTGTCGAGGGCGAAGCGGACGACGTCGCCCATCTCGTCGTCGTTCGTCCCGGGGACGACGGTCGGGACCAGAATCACCGGCAAGCCGGCGCGTCGGCAGGCATCGAGCGCATCGTCTTTCACGTCGACGAGGTCGACCTCGCGGATTGTCTCGTACGTTTCGCTCGTGACGCCGTCGAACTGGAGGTAGATGGCGGTGACGCCGGCATCGGCGAGCTGCTCAGCGTAGCCCTCGCGGTGAGCGAGTGCGATGCCGTTGGTGTTCACTTCGACGTGTTCGAATCCCATCTCACTCGCGGTCTGCACGAGTTCCGGCAGGTCGTCGTGAACGGTCGGTTCGCCCCCGGAGAACTGGATTGGCCTCGCCCCGCCCGCCGTTTTGACCGTTTCGAGTCGGTCGACGACTTCCTCGAATGCGAGTTGCTTCCCGCCGGGGCCAGAACTCGCGAAGCAGTAAGAACACGAGAGGTTGCAGTCCTCTGTTATCTCGATCACTGCGAGACAGGCGTGATCGCCACGAACCGTCAGGTCGTCGCTAGCGGTCGCCGATGTGTCGGGGCCGAACTGACTGGCCCACTCCCAGTGCTCACGTGAGCCCCAGACCTCTCGTTCCGTGGTCCCGTGGTCCGGACAGGTCCGGGTGAGAAAAACGGCGTCGTCGTTCGCGACGTACGCACCGGGCACCCGGTCGAGGCACGTCGGACAGAGGGCTGTCGTCGTCGCAAGTTCCGTATCGGCTTCTCCCATACGCTGCCATGGGCAGGTCACGTGCTAAAAGTGAAAGTTACCTCGGGGAAACCGGATCACGTGACGGTTCGTGCGCGACTAGCCAGTTGCTGCCGTCACTCGAGCAGATCAGCGAGTGCGTGCTTCTCGACGACGCCCGTAACCTGGTGCTCGACTTCGCCGTCCTCAAACACCAGGAAGGTCGGGATGGACCTGACACCGTACCGAGTCGGGATCTGTGGGAGCGATTCGATGTCGACTTTCACGACCGTTTCCGCTCGTTCCGCCGCGAGTTCGTCGACAACCGGACTCATACTCTGACAGGGACCACACCAGTCTGCGTAGAAGTCGACCAGTACCGGTTCATCAGTCGCAATCAAGTCGTCGAACTCAGCGACGCTCTCCACGTGTCCTGCACTCTGTGTATCCGTTTCAGTCGCTGTTGATTTGGTATCTGTCATCATACCGGATACGGTTCCTGCTTTGATAGGGGTTCGCGAACCAGCGGGTAAGTCAGTTACCGGTTGTTCACCGGAGACAACAGAGCCACAGACCGACCCGGGTTACCTTTCCCTCACTCGCAGATTTACGGTTCTATCACGATACGTCCTACTGTGAAAGACGGTACTCGGACGAATCATCGACTGGGGCAACTGTCGTTACGCGCTCGTTGATTCGACGGATGAGTTCGCAATCGACACTCCTCACGCTCTCACAGGAGTTCCTCACCGCCGTCAAGCGACGGGAGGATAGCACCGACTACCGAAATAGATTAGCGACCACGCCAGAGCGCGACCTGGCGACACTCACTGGGAACGAGGACACTGCCAAGGCGTTCTGGATCAACCTGTACAACGCGTTCGTCCAGTCCGAACTCGACCGTGATCCGTCACTCTACGATTCGAAACGTTCGTTTTTCGGCGATGAGCGATTCGAGGTCGCTGGCACTCGGTTGAGTCTCGACGACATCGAACACGGAATCCTCCGGTCGTCGAAATGGAAGTACGGACTCGGATACATTCCCAGGCTCTTCCCGAGTGAGTTCGAACGGGCCTATCGTCTCCCCACAGTGGACCCCAGAATCCACTTCGCACTCAACTGCGGCGCGGAAAGCTGCCCGGCGATCGCCGCTTATTCGGGATCGGGTATCGATCGGGAGCTCGACCTGAGTACACGGTCGTTTCTCCAGCAGTCCTCGAAGACCGATCCAAGTGCAGATGAGATCATCGTATCACGGTTGTTCCTCTATTACAGAGGGGACTTCGGTGGCCGCCGTGGCATCTACGAGTTCCTCGAGCGGTTCGACGTCATAGATGCCGAGGCACGGCCACGCGTCCGGTACGATTCCTACGATTGGGCGCTACACAGAGGGAACTACAGAGACGAACGCAACGGATGAACTGGCTGCTGTCTGGGCCAGAACGCTTGCTAGACGATCGCTTTGACGGCCTCCTGGACCGGTTCCCAGTCCGGTTGGTCCGAGGGCTCGTCCGTGCTCCAGGCGTACTTTATCACCTGGTCGGTGTCGATCACGAACACGGCTCGCTTCGCAATGCGTTTGTGGTCGTTGAATTCCTGGTAGAGGACGTCGTACGATTCGGCGACGGAGCCGTCACTATCGGAGAGCAGCGGTAAGTCGAGGTGTTGTTGCTGGCCGAACTCGCGATGACTGAAGATCCGGTCCGTCGAGACACCGAAGACGGTGACGGAGTCATCGACGGTGAACCACGACAGGTCGTGGAGATCGCATAGATTGTCCGTACAGGCTGGATGGAAATCGAAGAGGTAGAAATTCAACAGTACCGGCGTCTCTGATAGCCGTTCGGACAAGCCGTACAGATGGATTTCGTCGTCGTGTGACGATTCGATTCCGGGGAGGGTGAAGTCCGGTGCCTGCGTCCCTGTCGAAAGCATACAGGTACTCAGTTCGGACGACGTATCAATACGGGCTAACGTGTGGGTAACCGCATCAGGGTGTCCTGCGTTCGTTACGTGGGGTTATCCGTCCCTGGTTCGCTGAGGTGTTTCATGCCCCAATCCCGCATTTCCATGATGACTGGTTCGAGCGATCGGCCGTGATCAGTGAGTGAATACCTGACCCGAAACGGTTTCTCACTGATGATTTCTCGGTTGACGAGCTGGTTCTCCTCGAGATCTTCGAGGCTATCGGACAACACCTTACTGGAGATACCGTCGACGTCGGCTTTGAGTTCGTTGAACCCGCTCGGGCCGTGTTCTAATAGACGGTGGATGATGACTGGGTGCCACTTTTTGCTGATCAACGATGCGGTCGTAGTTACTGGACACCACTCTTTGCCTGCACACCAAACTTCGAGCTGACCGATCGTGTCGCCCTGTTCTCCCATACGGTGAATCGTTGCTCCGGTCAAATAACGGTTACTGCTCGAAACTAGATAGTGGAAAGTTACCTGTTTTGGTGGGCATCCGGTTTTACTGGCGGTTGTCGGATGACGGTAGTGAACTGGGGTTTGTGATTGCCACCAGCTGCTCACTCGTCGAGGGCAATCCGATAGACGTTCTTCCGCGCGTCGGGGATATAGATATCAGACGTGACGAGACCTTCTTCTTCCAGTTGCTTGAGGGCATACCGGACTGTCCTGGGCGAAAGCATCGTTTCCGACGCGAGATCTCCCTGGGTGAGAGTTCCCTCGTACGCGAGGGTCAGGAAGACCAGTTTTGCGCTCGGTGGGAGCGATTCGAGACGGCCTCTGTGCGGGCTTTCGAGCGAACTCAAGTGCAGTCGTGATTGTGTCATAGAATGACGGCCCAGTTCCGGACGGACAAGAATGCGGTTGGAGTGTACTTAGGGTCAACTAACCCCGAGGTGAGGGCACCGGGATTCGTTCGCGAAGTTGGCAGGTGGTGACTGACGGGTTGTCCTCCCTTAGCAGTCCACGAGGTCGCAGTCGAAGACGAACGACTCCTGTACGGCATCAATTTCGGACAGCAGTGTCTCGACGTCCGGCCGATCCCCTGGCGTCTCCCCCTCGTGCGTGTAGACGACCTCTGGTTCCGCGTCCCGTACGTCCAGAATGATGCTTTCCGGCATCCGGCCGATCATGTCGTGGAGTTGGCCGAGCGCCCCGAACCGCGTAGGTTGGTCGTATTTTTCAGCGACATCTTTCTGGGGGTCTGCCAACAACGGAAAGGGGAGATCGAACGCTTCCTGCCACTCCGCGGCACGATCGCGCGGTTCCGGGAGGATCGGGACGACAACTGCGTTTAGTTCGGCGAACGACTGTGCCTGTCTCGCGACCGATTCTACCTGTGCCTTGCACTTCGGACAGTGATAGTCCCGCAATAGCAGCAGAATCGCAAAGTCCGCACGCTCACCGATTTGCGCGAGCGAGAGCGGGTCCGGTCCCACTCCCACGTTCGGCAACTCGAAATCAGGCGGCTGCGTTTCAAGTGCTGATCTGGTCTCGGACATGAGGGACAGGTGGTACTCGACACCTATCAACGTTCGATAACATGTGTGTGAGAGGGTGAGCGACTGGAAACCCGGATACTATCCGGTAATCTGAGTGGAGCTATTCGGTTCAATGAACACATCCGAACCGTCTTTGGTGAGGGGAGAGCGGTCACCGTGTAGGGGACCTCAATCGACGAGTCCTTGATCATGCACGTGGTCTTCGAGTTCTGCTTCAGACTCGAAGGTTTCACCACAAACCTCACAGACGTATGCCGCCGATTCTGTGTCGTTCATGCTCGGATAGATGACCCCCAGCCCCATCAAGACTGACGTGATTGCGTTGGTAGGTTACACACCGACCCCGTCACGCGTCGAGTTCCTCGGCAGCATCCCTGAATAGTCCATCCAGAATCTCGGGCGTCGTCGGGTGATAGGCTCTGTTGGGGAGATCCCGGACGTCAAGTCCCATTTCGACGATGACCTGCATCGTTTTGGCCATCACGTCAGCGTGGTAGTGTAGACCCTGCCATCCGACTACTGTACCGTCAGTATTGACGACGAGTCTCCCGAGACCGTCAGCCGCGTTCTTGGTCTTGAACACGCCGTCACTGGATGCCTCGCGGGTCACGACGATGTGATCGATCCCGGCTCCGCGAGCCGATCCGGCGGAGTGTCCGACACGGGCGTAGGGCAGGACACCGAGTCCCGAGAACACGACGTGATGGTGAGTGTTCTCGTACGCTTCGAGTTCGTCTCCGGCGATGTCTGCGCGGATGTTCCGAGCGGCTGTGAAGCCCTGCTCTTTCGCGACGTGGAGGATCGGTTCTTTCCCGTTCACGTCGCCGACGACGAACACACGATCGTCGTCGCGGGCCTGCATCGTGTCACGAACCCAACCGGGTTCGGGCGATAGCCGCGTGTTCTCTAGATTGAGCCCGTCGAGTGCCGGCTCTCGGCCGGTGAACGCGAACAGCTGGTCGGCCTCGACGATCCGTTCGTCGCCGTCCACGTCGACGACTAATCGGACGCCATCGTCGCTCGTTGACTCGACGTATTTCTCGTTGGCTTCGGTGAGGACGGTCAGATCGAATGCGTCGCGGTAGTATTCGAGTAACGCGTCACCGAACGGCGGATCGGCCTCGTCCAGCGGTCGAGCGTCGTGTTCGATTACCGTGAGGTCCATCCCGCCCGCCTCGGCGAGATACGGCACGAGTTCCATTCCGATGTACCCGAAACCCATGACGACCCCTGAATCACCGAATTCGGTTGCATCGAGCACGTCGGCGCTGGTATGGACGGGTACCCCGTCGATACCCGGGAGCTCGGGAATGAAGGCGTTCGACCCCGTCGCAATCACGATATAGTCGGGTTCGATCGTTTCCCCACCCACGTCTAGCACTCGGTCGTCACGGAACGTTGCTGTCTCCCGGTGGAGTGTAACGCCGTTCTGGTCGGCCAGTCGTTCGACGGCAGCTCGGCGGTGGGCAGCGAAGTTCTGCGTGTGTTCGTTCTTCGTTTCGACGACCTGTTCGAGATCAACTCCGGGAGCTGGTTCGTCCAGACGTGCATCGTGACGGGCAGCGAACCGATGTTCTGCGGCCGAGAGAACCTCTTTCGACGGCATACATCCCCTCAGAATACAGAGCCCGCCACCGGGCTCCCCGTCGTCAATGAGCGAGAGCTCGATATCCGAATTTTCGGCGAGTCGTTGCGCGACGGCAACGCCGGCGCTCCCATATGCACCGACGATTGCAACGTGAATGCTCATGAGAGGGATGCACTCGGGGATGCGCTTAATGATTCGGTGAGGTGAACGTCACTACATCCTCTAGAGGATGCAGGTCTCAAGCGAGCGGTTGCACGTGAAGTCTCTTAGAGAACGGATTCTTACCGCATGCCGGGAGTGTGTTTTCTCGATATGCTTATGAACAGTCCATTCCAATAACACGTATGGCCGAAAGGAAGCGAAAACCCGGATCGGCCGGTGGGGATTCAATTGGGAAGAGAGAGGTCCATTCGACAATTTCTACGGATTCATCGAGCCCCGAGGTCGACTCCGACTGGTTCGAGATTGTGTTTTCCCTGCCCTGGATTGTCCAGCAGGTCGAGAGTGGACAAGATGCGATCAATATCGCTGTCAGTGAGGTCGGAAAACGAGTATCGTCGGCCGGAGATTCGATTCAAAACGTCGACATCGGTGTTCAGAGAATCTTCTGTGGAGACTGTGGCACGGAGAACGATGCATTACTGATCGTCTCGGGAACAGCAATTGTCGGTCTCACTCTGCGGGTCGAAGCAAAAGGGGAAGACCGAGAAAATGCAGAGATTGATGCCCGCCGCAAAATTGGGCCATTCCTCCCTAATACACCCCTACAGACGCTCGATTCCTAACCAGGAATTACGGAAACAAGTAGGCTCTTTCACTCTGGATTGGGGGTGCCAATCAGAGCAGTTTGGACTGTAGAACTACACCACAGTTACCCCACGTTGTGGAACAATTCAGTTACTGTGGGGTAACGACAATAGGAGGCACTGGATATGAATTGATTGGAGAGCACTGGAAGTCAGGCCAAGTCTTCGAGGCGGCTATCACGAAGAACGGATTTCAGGACGATACCTGTATCCTGAACCAGGCGGTGTTCGAGGTAGCTCCCCTGTCCTCGGCCGCCACCGGTCCTGGTCGATTCGACGACGCCCAGGAACGCCTGTTCTTTCAGGAGTTCGTAAACCCGGTGCTCGCTGAGGACGCTAGCATCGATTTTCTCCGCAGTCTTCTTGTATCGCTCGTAGATTCGACTCGTAGAGAAAGCTTCAGTGCCAGGATTCTCCTCGGTCAACATCGCGAGTGAGTAGAGAATGAACTTGACCTGGGTCGTCGACCCACGAAGGAGTTCCTCGAAGCGGTCGATTTCAGCCCACTCCTGTGCGTCGCGAACGTGGTCTTCGGTGACGGTTTCGACGTTCTCTCGCTCGGCGAGCTCGCCGGCGTGTCTGAGGATCTCGATGGCCTTCCTGGCGTCGCCGTGTTCCTGAGCTGCAACTGCAGCTGTGAGCGGGATGACGTCGTCAGTGAGGACGTCGTCGTAGAACGCGTCACGACGATGCTCCATAATTTCCCGGAGCTGGTTTGCATCGTACGGCTGGAAGACGAACTCCTCCTCGCGAAGACTCGATTTGACGCGCTCGTTGAGGCGATCCCGATACTCGATCTTGTTGCTCACGGCAACGACGCCAAGATGGCAGTCCGCTTTTCCTGACTCGCGAGCCCGTGAGAGCTGCATCAGGATGTCATCGTCATCGAGCCGGTCGACCTCGTCCAGGATGATGATGACCGACTCGAAGGCGGTATCGAGAATCTCCCAGAGGTAATCGTAGTACTCCCCACTGCCGATGCCGGATCGAGGGATCTCGAAATCGGTGTTGGGAGTATCGTTTAGCGAGCGAGTTACCGATCTGGCCACGCGAGTTTCGGTATTGTGCTGGGCGCAGTCGATATAGACGGTTCCAACGGCGACGTCGTTCGATTCGGCAGCACGTTTCGCTCGTTCCGTGACGTGACGTGCGACGAGAGATTTCCCCGTCCCCGTCTTCCCGTAGATCATCACGTTGTTCGGTGGATCGCCACGGACAATCGGGCGCAGTTCCGCCGCGACGGCCTCGATCTCCTCATCACGACCGACAATACGAGCGCTTTCGGGAACGTGGCCGACCTTCAGCAACTCTTTCCGAGCGAAGATGTCCGCCCGGTCCGGATCATCCTCGTCAAGGTTGAACAGCGGATCGTCGGACGGGTCCTCGAACCGGTCGTCGATGTTCGAGACCTGTGACGGTTCTTTGCCCATCGATACATGCCAACGCGAGGGCAGGCAACTTAATAGTTCGCCCCTGAACAAGAGTGTAAATCAGACGCTCACTCCCTTGTCCCGTTATCTCGACCCCGAATCAGTTTGAGAATATGTGAGGGCAGTCCCGAGTGATAGAGTGATCTGGAACAGATTCGGCGTTCGGATGCCCGAAGTCGACACCCCCAGTCCAGAGTGAAAGGAGTTCCTGCTGTCGTGTGAATCCACACCCCCAATCCAGAGTGAAACAACAGAGTCCACCGATGGTCGATGGTGGAGTGAATGGACACCCCTCATCAAGAGTGTAACCGACTTCCTGCAGCTTCTGGATTCAAGTTTCTGAGAAAGAATATAACGTCTGACGCTCGGCATACACCCCTCGTCCAGAGTGAAAACCGTATTCCGGTATTCGAATTCCTCGTAGTTCCATATCTAATCCAGGATCCTGGAGTGGTCCATCACACCCCGAATCAAGAGTGTATCAGCAGAGATGTCGTTTACCTGTTGCGGGAGTACAGAGCCTCAATCCACAATCAGCAGAACAGCCACCATCACAACGGTGGAGTTGATAGCTCGAGGACTCCGATACAAATCGGTGTTAGAAGAACCAGTTACTATAACGGCTCGGTGATTCAGCTCAAAGGACTGGACCAATCCGGGGGTGAGAGAGTTTTGTGTTTGCTGTGCGGCCAGAGACGAGAACCCCCCATGTTGAGAACATGCAAGAAGTGGTTCTCACACACCCCTCGTCCAGAGTGTATCAGGAAATAGGCGAAGGACCAGGAGAATCGGTTTATTCGATTGACTCAGCCGGGATCGACGAATTCCCAAGACAGGAGTCTTCTATCTCTAGATTCTTTGCTTGGTTCCAAAGAAGATAGACAAAGCTGGCACTCACCTCAGAATAATTAGCATTATCTAGAGGTTTTATTACCTAGTCCACTAAACAATTCTCCAAGTGCATTCAGCACTAGAGATAGGACGAAGCGGCATTCGTCCAACCGCTCACGAAATTACACCCTTCCTGGCTTTAGCCTAAATTCTACAATCCCTGCAGTGAGTTCCTCTACCCCTTGAATTCACCCTAAGAGGGTATACTCAACCTTCATTTCCACTCTGCAGACTCCCCACACGTTTTGCGCGATACACTCTGGACGAGGGGTGTGGGTGGGACGACTCTCCTTCCCGCCGGGGTCAGCTGCTCCCAGCACTCAGTTCATAACTGAAGGTGGACTCTCTCCACAGGATTGTTGCTGGCGTACTGCCCTACCCACAATCTTCACCAACAGTGTTCATTCAATATGTTCATCGTTGATGTTCATCAGGCAATTCGGATGGTGAGGTCATCTTGGCGGAGGAAAACTCCCTATCACTGCCGCGGGTTCACTGGAGCAATGTACTTGTTTTCCCACGAATCGCCTTCTCGCCACTGCCAGTAATAATAGCGATATTCCGTATCACCCGTTTTCTTCGTCGTCTTGATCGTGATGTACGCACCGTTATCAGGGACGTCTTCGTACTCGCCAGGATCAATCGAAATATCGCGATCAGCAAGTTCGGCGAGCTCATCTTCATCGACTTCGTCTTCTTCCCGTCGACGTCGCACCTCTCGTTGCTGCTGCTGTCGTTTCCAGTTAGCGAGCTTCTCTGCGAAGTCCGCTACTTGTTCTAATTTCTCGGGCGGTTGTTTCTCGAGCGGATCAAGCAGATATTTCGGTAAGTCTGGTGCTTGGGGGCTATCGGGTGACTCCTCGTCCATAGTTACCCCACGAAACAAACAAACTTCACTATGTGGGGTAACCTCCACTATAGCATCGATGCGGCGCCGTACCAAAGCGAATTCAGGATATCCTCTGGAGACATCACCCATCGACCAGGTCGTGCGAATTCTACGGATTTAGAGCGCACCAATAGCTGAACGCTTGCAATGACCCAGATGGTCTGTTCCGCCATTCTCTCACGGCCCTAACCCCGGAGCTCTCTTGATCTTCTTTTTCCTTCTCACTGGTATCCGACAGACGAATCAGAACCTTCGTACTCATTCTCAGACGGCAGGAAGGCCGATTCCTCATCTGGTTCAGAGGATTCGCTTTCGTCAGTGGAAGCCGAATTCCTGGTTACGATCTCATCCAATTCCTGTGTCGATAAGAAATCAGCTCTGGTCACAGCATCTGCATCGCGTTTGGCAGCCGCTCGTTTTGCGTCGTCGACGAGCTCGGTAAGTTCCGCCCCGGAAAAGCCAGTCGTATGCTCGGCTATCTCTGCAAGATCGGTGCCCGATAGCACCGATGGAACCCCCGCTAGTTTCGACTGGAGAACCGCATGACGGGATTCGGAATCTGGGAGTTCAATCTCGAACTGTGCGGTCAGGCGACCCGGTCGGAGAATCGCGGGGTCGATGTCCTCCGGACGGTTGGTGGCGGCGACGACAATCGTCTCTCGATCCTCGCGTGTGAGATGGACCAGGAACTCGGTCGTCATCTTCCGATCCTCTGCGTGCGTGTTTCGCGAACCAGCAGCTCGAGCACCAAAGAGATGCTCGGCCTCGTCGATGAAGATCACACATGGGCCGATCGATTTCGCTTCGGCGAACAGCTGCCGAATCTTCTCGGGGCCTTCGTTGATCCACTGGCTCGTCACATCGGCTGGGCTTAGCTCGACGAACGGAACGCGGAGCTCGCCGGCGAGCGCTCGAGCGAACATCGTCTTCCCCGTTCCCGGTGGACCGAAAAACAACACGCCACGCTCTGGGTCGATGCCGAACCGCGAGAAGCGGTCGTCTTCCCGCTGCACGGCTTGCAGCGGTTGGATGATTTCGTCTGTGAGCGCTCGTTTGAGTTCGTAGTAGCCGCCAATGTCATCGAATCGTGTTGTAGAGTAGCCCCAGCCGTATTCGGTGCCGGAAAAATCAGCGCTTCCCGTGGTTCTTGGAGTGTGAACAGATGATTCCGCTACATGTGAGGTTATGTCCGAACCCGAGTGGTCCAGTGAAGACTTGTGGGTGGACTGGATCTGAGAGTTCTCATCCTCAGTTGCTTGTCCTGGCTCGAGTCCCGGGCTGTTTTCCTCTGCACGAAGGGTCCTGTCGAGGTTTGGCGGTTTGTCAGCCTGAATACCGAGCCAGGCAGCACACCACCCGAAGATTACGAGTCCGCCCAGTGAGGCAGCCGCTGGGATCGCGATTACCTCGGAGAATAGCCAGCGGAACAGTTCGTAGAACGAAGCGATCAGACAGAAGAATCCAAAGGTGAACGGAAACGCGCCGGGGATTCGAGTAGCGACGTCTTCGATGTCCGCTGCAAAAGAGTCGCGATCAGAAACCTCCTCGAGGTATTCCTCCAGCGAATTTGCACCCATGTAATACCGAGCCAATCTAGCAATAGTGCCAAATATGAAAATCATATGAATGTATGCTCCAACAACTGTACCGAATATTAGGATAAAGAAACTCGCTCCATTTCTCGGGATATCGAGTGCAGGAAGCAGGAACAGAATGATTCCGGTCAAAAACACCCAGTTGATTAGGATCATGAACCACTCTCCTCCTTTTCCGAGGTTCCCGGATTGCCAAGTGAGATCCTTAAAATCGTGGCTAGCAAGTTGATCTGGGTCAAATGTTATTGATATTCTTCTCTCAATGAAAAATAACAGGAAGTCTCCAACATAGACCACTGCAAACAGTATCGCAAACGCGGTGAAGTTGACCATGACAATCTCGACTCTACTATTGTTGGCTATTCTATAATTTAAAGATATTCAATGGTGTACTGAAATTATAGAATTCCGAATAGAGTACGACTACGATTTCCGCGATTCCCCGGCCCCTTCCTGAGTGGTATCGCTTGACTTTGCTGCGTTTTCGGTGTGAGCTCCGATGAGCATATTAGGACTACCAGTTGTGCTGCCCGAGCCTACGCTCCCAACACTTTTCCCAACGTGATACCCTAAATATGGGCTCTGGGTTACACCCCCGACCATTGCAGCAGTACCGATTTTAGCACTCTTTCCGACGAATCCACCGGCTGATTTGCCAGTCTTGACAGCCGCCGATTTGGTCCCGGATTGAACGTCTGAGATGGCACTCGCCGCTTTCGCGGCATCATCAGCTTTTCCGCCTGCTTTATTGGCAGCTTCAAGTTGCTCATCATGGGCTTCAGTCAGGTTGAACGATTTCTGCTCACCATCTGCTCCTTCATATTCTGCAGTGTAGGCTGGCCGGCCATCGCTCATCGTGCCGGCCTCGTTCACTGGAACGGTCGTTTCGTTCGGGGCTGGCCCGTCAGAACTTTCGATAAGGCCCCGTTCCGCCGCCTCGTGAACGTCGATCTCTCCGTCCTCCTGGGCCATGTGGAGCATTCCAGCGTTTTCCTGGTACTTCACGGCTTTCTGGCTCAGATCAGTTTCCTTTGCTCGGAATCCATCAATCAGGTTTGATCCAACCGCGCTTCGCGCAGTTTCTTTCGCTTTACCCGGAACTTTTCCCACAGCTTCTGCGCCTCTACCTCCGAGGGGCGCGGGTGCTTTGTCCTTCAGACCAGCACCAACTTGCTTTCCGGCTGAGCCAACTTTCTTGCCCGCATTACCGGCTGCTTCCCTTGTCCGCTTACGCAGCGACGGCACGTTCTGTTCCGCACCACTGGCCGAGCGATTTGTCGAGAGACTGTCCCCGATGCTCTTTCGAAGACCGCTTCCGATTGTCGTCCCGTCCGTAGCTGCTGAAGGATCGGTCGCAACGCCTTTTCCCACAGCACCGGCACTACTCGATCCACCGGCAGACCCACCAGCGCCACCTGCACTAGCACCACCAGCTCCTCCAGCACTGCCACCTGCGCCACCGCCGGCCGCAGCACCGCCGCCAGCGACTGCACCAGCCCCGAGGGCCGCCGCAGTCGCCGCGATAACCATCGTCATCGCGGAGCCGACACCGAGCGAACTGCCGGCCTGAGCCACCATTTTGTAGCAGACCAGGAAGATCAGAATCGGTAGGATTGCAACCATTCCGAGCGAGACGGCCAGTTCGAGCCCTGTGTGGCCGCCCGTCGTGATCACACCACCACCCATAATCACAGACGCCACCCGGAGTACGATCGCGATCACCGGGCCGGAAATCAGCGCAATTAGCCCCATCCGAAGGAACGCCGACCCGAACTTGCCGACAGATTCCAGCCGGCCGGAGTTGAGATACCAGGCGACTGCAAAGAGCGAACTTCCGATGAAGGCGGTCCACACCAGAAACCACCGGATCAGCAACAGGATCGCCGAGATCATGAGTGAGAAGAACATCAAGACTGCGACCAGCGGATAAATCAGAATACTCCCGGCCGTCCCCCACCCGTTCAGCGCGTTATTGGCAAACTGGACTTTGAACGAGTTCGGCAGCAGTGCCATCGTAACCGCGTTGGTCGCGTCGATCGCAAATCCCCACAGTGGCTTCGAGATGGCGATGAAGAAGATCACCGCCACTCCATTGAGGACCAGTACCCACAGCGACCCTTCTTCGTCGTCGCTGAACGGCATCGCAATCAGCCGTGCCGCTACCAGTATCGGGAGGAGCATGATCGCGATATCGGTGATCTGTGACCACGCTGCTAGTGCGTCTGCGTTCCCGTTGGGATTCGAGATTTCCAGCAGGGGCCCGAAGCCGTAATCGACGAGCTGGCCGATGACGTCTCCAGAGGCCGAACGAATCAACTGGCCGATCGCCCAGCTAATCGCGTCCGGGATGGCACCGAGAGCCTTCTTGATCCCACCGACGACCAGCACAACCGTCATCACAATCATGCACCACCTGCACCAGCACGATCCGAATCTGAATCGGTCACATCCGGTGATTCGTTCGCTGGACCGTCCGTTCCCGCATCCACCGTCTCAGTCTCCACGACGATGTCACGCTCGTCCTGGTCCATCTCCATCGAGAGTTCGAGATCTCGATCCTGGCCCATCACGGCCGGCATATCGTTCGGTTGGACAGCCTCCGCAACTGCTGGTCCACCGACCAGGGAGAGATCGTCACCGCGTTCGATGCCTTCGACCTCTTCGAGCCAGTCCCATGGGTCGAGCGAATCGACCAGCACGTAGTGCTCGAAGGGGCCACTCCGGATCTCCAGTCGACGGCGGCCATGCACACTCGTCGAGAGTAGACACTCCGAGTACTCCGAATCCTGGCCGCGAGCAGCAGTCTGGATGAACCGGATTTCGTCGTCAGAGAGCTCGTAGTATTCCTGTGTCTCCTCACTCACTGATTCGGCGTAGAAGAGACACTTCACGTCGCAGTTCTCGTAGACCTCGCGACGTTCGTTCGTCCGGACGAACTCGTGGGCGGTCTGGCTCATCAGTGTCAGACCAGCCTCGTAGTGGCGAGCATGGCGGATGAACAGGTTGATCAAATCCCGTGCTGCGGGCCGACCGAGCAGGTAGTGGGCTTCGTCGAAGGTGACGTCGATCTTGAACGGCGAGCGCTTGGCTTCGAGATATGCCCACGACAGCATCGCGTGGAGAATGAGCGGCATCTCTCCGGTATCCGCGAACGAGGACATGTCCATCACGACGACGCGCGAGGAGAGATCGAGATTCGTCTGGCCGTTCAGATTGTAGTTGATCCCGCCGGGTTTGAACGACTCGAACTTCGGCTGAAGATTTCGTGCGAGTTCGCGGTGGTGATCGGTCGGCGTGACGAGCATGTTCGAGACCGGAATCGTTCGGGCGTCATCCGACGGCTCTTCACCGAGATGATGCCGGCTGGTGGTCTCGTCGAGCACGCCATACGAACGGAACTTCTCGAGTTCTGTGTCGTCGATGATCTCCTGGTCACGGGCGGCTTCGAGCCCGCCGGCAGCGACGATATCGACGCCACGAAAGAGATCGTCGAAGACCGGGGAATCCCGGTCGTAGGTTTCGTACTCACCGAGGATGATACGCCGCGAGAGACAGGCGTAGTGGGCAGCCTGGATGAGAATTCCCTCTTCCCCGGCTGACAGGCCGTCGCGCTCCTCGAAGTGAGTGTTCAGCATCTCGATGACCGACCGGATCGTCAGCGCGTAGGTGTCGACGCCACCCTCCAGTTCGGCATCGGAAGGCGGTGAGATCTCCAGCGGATTCACCGTGTGTTCACCACCGAAGCGAATCACCTCTCCACCTAGCGATTCGGCGAACTTCGGATAGTCGTCACCTGCAGGATCGAAGAAGATACACTGGACCTCGGGATCGGCCAGGAGCCGCCGGTAGATTTCGAGCTTGCGGAAGTAGCTCTTTCCCGACCCGGTTTTCCCCGAGATTGCCATCGAATGTCCGGAGAGGGCATACCGGTTGAGGATGACCGGCCGCTTCGAGTCGTCGAATCCGAAGAGCACGCCCTCCGGGTCGTAGATCGACGGTTCGACGAGATTGAACATCGTCCCAAGCGCTTCAAGCTGGATCGGATGGACGTTCCCGATCGTATCGGTGCAGAGTGGTGCGACCGAGCCGTTGGCATCTAACTGTTGGTGTTTGATCGGCGCGACGTCGACGTCTTGTTCGGCGAGGATGGCGTCGACGCGGTTTCGCATCTCCTCGAGTTCCTCTTTCGAGTCGGCGACGAGTTCGATGTAGATCGAGACGTCGAACAGTTTGGTGGTGCCCTTGATGACGTTCTGGAGAATCCGTTGCAGATCGTCACGGTCGAGTTGGTCCTCGTAGGTGTCGGTCCGCCCCCGCGTCTGTTTCAGGGTGAGCGACGTGACGGCCTGCGTGTAACGCCGCTGGAGTTTCTTGCGGGTGGATTTGGCATCCCGTGGCTGGATATGGACCGAGAGGCGGATGTTCGCGTCGGCAAGAGTTAGCGGGACGAGCCAGCCCAGACCCACTTTCCGCGGGAGTGAAGTGACGGTCATGATCGAACTGACCTTGTCGTCGCGAATCTGGAACTCGGGGTGGTCCTCGACGATCCGGGGGGCGACGAGGCGTTTGTCCTGATCGCCCCGTTCTTTCAGAGTTTCCTCGGGGGTGGCGAGTTTGACGTCCTCGGCCTGGAGCTGATAGGCCGCCCACTCGATGTTCTGCGTCGTCGTCTCCTTGCCCAGGAGATTCAGGTAGTCGATAGCGTGCTGGGTTTCTGCGCCAGTCAGCTGCTCGATCGGCCGGCGTTCGGCTTGCTCGGCAGGGTCTTCGTTACTGAATGCGTCGGTGAGTTTCTCGAACATGGGTCTGTTGCGTTGGTGGATTCGTGGCGTGGGTTTTCTCGAAATTCGGGGTGTTGCTAGTCGAGGTCCTCCGGATGCGTGGCTGCAGATGTCCGGTCAGAGTCAGGTGTGCTGACAGTGGTCGATTCGGAAGTTTCGCTGTCTCTCTCGGTCCCGTTTGCAGTGAGGACTGTGCGGCGCTGGCGGACGGCCAGGCCCACCGCGACGATCAGCGCGAAGATCCCGACACCGTAGACGCCGAGGACGGTCATGGTCTGAGTCATGTCGCTCGCATCCCAGAGGGCGGGATAGACCGATTGGAACAGGTAGAGCGCAACGCCGGTCACGACCGCTCCGATAAGCCCAGATATTTGGGCCACCCTCGAGGAGGGTATCAGGACGATCAAACTCAGGAGGAACACAGGCAACGCACCGGCAGCGAGTGCAAATGCGCCTTCTCTGAGCAGCCAGTAGGTCGCCTGAGTGTCAGCGATGGTCGTCGTGCTGACCCCGAAGGCGACGAAGGCACTGATACCACACAGGATAGCCAGCAGAAACGTCGCGACGCCTGCGTAGACTGACAGCGGCGTCGAGGAGTGTTCACTCCTCCCTAGCGGTGCGACGTTACGGACGTACCATCGGAGGATGCGGCTCCCGTCGACGCGTTCGATCAAATCGGGATCGACTCGGCCTTCGTAGGGTCGATCCGCTTGCTTCGGTCGCTCCGGCGGGCGGTCGTTGGAACGCTCATCTTCGCGATCGGCCTGCTCGAAGGCAGTTTCGAGATCGAGCGGTTCGCCAGACGCCGGGTCGGTGATGGTCTCTTCGTCCGGTTCGGTGAAGACGGCGTGATCGAAGTCGATTGGTGACTCAGTCCCGCGGAAGTAGTGATACAGTACTTCCAGTACCTCGCCGCGGGAATCGAGAACGCGAGTTCCCACCTCAGTACGAGGGAGCTGAGAGGCAACGCGGTATGCACGGGCCCACACTTCTTCGAGGTACGGCGCTTCGTCTTCGATCTCTGGGACTGCATTTCCGACGGGGAGTTTCTCTCGCAGCCGGTCGATCGGCCCTTGCTCTCCCTCGTCGTCAGTTTCGCCTTTGTTCACAGCCACCGCGACGAAGAAGCGTCGATCACGGACCTCGCCGTTCGCGAGGGTCTGGGCGAGCCATGCCGGATGGGCCTGGCGACCGTACTCCAGCAGTGGTGCTTCTTCGACAAGATCGATATCCGGTGTCAGGCCGCCGTCCGTCGACGCAATGGAGGCGTCGCCGGCGTCGGTAGCTTCGCCGGTGTAGGATCCCTCGTCTTGTGGTGTTCCGTCTGCGGGTACTCCTGTGGTGACGACAGGGTCTTTCGGCCCGGTGAACTGCTCGTAGTACTGCTCGGCATCGAAACTGGTCGTGATCACCAGATTCTGCGTCGGGAACGAGAGTCCCCGGAGGTAGGTGAGATATGCGACGTAGAGGTTCGAGCGCCTGTCTTCCGAGAGCGTGAGCCACTCTCGGGGATCGACCTCGACGAGCATCGAATACGTCGTCGGTGTTTCGATGATGCCCTCGTTGCGGACGTTCTCGAAGTTGAGCAGGTCAAGTGTCGACCGACCACTGCCGACGCCTTCGTTGACGGGTTCGTTATTCAGCATCTGATCCTCCCTTCATCACGACAGCGTCATCCGTAGTCGCCGACGCTTCGTCGCTGGATTGCAACGTGGTTTCGACAGCGGCTGATGCTGTTTCCAGACGCGAGACGTGGGGCGGAACGTCGCGGGTGAGCCACTCGTCTTGCGTCACGCCGGTGGCGAGATCCTGCTCAGACGCACCGGGTTGTTCCCAGGTGTAGACGTTGTCGCCGGTTTTCTGTCGAAGAATGGCCAGCGTCCAGGCGAGCGGCTGCTGACCCTGTGGTGTCCGGCGATAGACGGTAATGCCAGTTACGGCGCCGCCGACGAACAGGGGGAGCGTGAGCACTAGCGGGAAGTTCAGCGTATGGAAGATCGCACAGGGGGCGAGCGGGATCGCCATCGACTCGGCGAGCCGCCGAGCTGAAAACCCCATGAGCTTCGAATCGAGCAGGTTCGCCGCGACAGGAACTGATTTTGCCATCGTCGTCACTATCCATCCTCGTCAGTGACAGCACCGTCACTCGATTGCGTGCTAGCCGCCTCATCTGGAAACGGGCTCGTGGATTCGAGGCGTTCTGCGCCACGGATCAGGAGTCCGCGCCAGGTGAGCCCGTAGTCCTCTCGAATCTGGTCGAGGTAGGCGTACTGGGACTCGTTTGGAATGACGACCCGCGTGATCTTGGTGGTCATTCGCTGTCCTCCGGGTCACGCTCGCCGGAGTCGACGGCGTCGAACGCATAGGGCGGTTCCCAGGAACCGCCCGGAATTGTATCGTTCTCCTGACTCTCCTCCGCGATTTCACTGGAAACGGGGTGTGAGGTAGCTTTCGCCCCGGGACTGTCGCTCTCGCGAGTGCACGAGGGCGAATACACATCGATGGCGGGGTGTTTCTGTGGATGTGATCGGGCACGCTCGTCCTCGACAGACACGGAATCGAGCTGGAGGAGCGCCCTGTGGAGGTCGTACCCTACCACCTGGCGGGCTCCCTGCAGGAGCATCCCCCGCCACACGACGCCGTGACGATCACGGATTTCACGCAAGTGGTCGTATTCTTCCTTGCTGGCAAATCGGACTTCGGCTTCTGGCATAGAGTATCCTCCTGTGATGGTGTTAGCTGGCCCGCTCGCGCGAGATGGCGATCTGCCAGGAGAGCGGCGATTCGTCACCCCAGTTCGAGGGGGACTCGCCGGTCAACGCGAATTGCAGATCCGCAGCGAGGGGAGTCAAGCAGTTGTACATCAGGGCTCTCTGAGCGGGGAGAGTACTTGATAATTCCACGAATGCGGCCGCCGTAGAAGTGCGGCGGCCGCAACTCTACGGCAGCCGCACCGCTGCGGCGTCCGCAACTTTGGAGACTATATCTCGTCGCCGCGCCGACGGAAGAGTACAACCGATTCGGGCCGGGAGGTGCGATCTCCCTGTCTGGAATGCGACTACAACAAGAGGACCACAGATGCCATCCAACATTGCCGGCCGAGTTCTTCTGAACACTTTCGTGAATGGAGCGGGACCACCGAGCGTTTGGGGGTCACAATTGCCAGTGTTCGTGCCGCTTTCGAGTGTCGCGGATGCGCTGTCGTTCCCGCCCTGGCTCGGGACGGCGACAGTCCTCGCTGGCCTGTGCGTGCTGGGGATCGGTTCGATGGCGTGGATGAGCGCGCTCGGGCCCAAGTCGCGCATGTGGGGCCAGCGAACGACATTGATGGGTGTGCTGCTGACGATCGTCGGTTTCGGCTTTGCTACCCTCACGACTCTGATCCGAGATGTCCTCACGCCGTGATTTCCTTCGCGGATTGCCCACCCGGTCCGGCCAGTGGAGCCGGATCCGTCGAGTACTGCGAGGCTCCCTCACATCGTTGCAGCGCTGGATGGGAACAGTCGACCGGTCCCGTGAGTTCATTCCGATTATCTTCATCACGCTGATCGTGACGAGTTCGGCATTCCAGTCGGTGGCAGTTGCGCAGTCGACTGGCGGGTCTGGACCGACGATTCCCCAGCCGACGCCCGGGGTTGACCGAACCTACGACGAGACCTATCGAATCCTCGCGAGTGATGATTCTGATCCGTTCTACAATACGTCCACGATGGAGGTGCCACGATTCCATCCCAACGGGTCGGTAACGATCGTCAACGAGACGATCGGGACGTTCCCCTTCGAATTTGACGGGGAGAACCTTCGGGCGAGCGAAGCCCTCGAACTGGCGTACAGCACTGATCTGTATCGAACCACACTCCAACACAGGGCCTCGGACGTCCCGTATGCAGATCGGTGGCGGTCACTCCAGGATTATCGAGACAGTGGTGTGACCGAGCGCACACGTGTGATTCCACTGCAGAACGTCACGCTCGGGACACCGACGAGCATTGACGGGAACTACCGCGTGGAAGTCCTCAATACGAACGGCGAGTGGAACCCGGTTTACGATGTCGAGGTCGAACCGGACGACTCAGCGGACGGTTTCCGAGTCACGAATCCCGCGTCAGCACAGGTCCTTCTCCCAGAGGGGGATTACGTCACCAGACGACACGTCGATGCCTTCAACGCTTTGCTCCGGTACTCAGCGTTGGCTTCCTCCGATACTGCAGCCCACGAAACGGCTGTCGTCCCGATGCACGAGGGGTCCGAGATCTTTCCCACGACAAACGGAGCACGTGCTGGGTTACGCTGGCGGGGTGGGAGAACTCTCGTCAAGGATGCGTATATCGGGGTCAGCGATATCCCGTCCTCGGCGTGGTATCGCGGGGCTCACGTCACGAGCCGCCGAGTAGTCAATGCACGCGTTCCGTATGATTACCGGATCGATGTCCCAGGCAACTACCGAAGACGGGATACCTGCACCCATACCCATAGACGCGGTAATACAACGTATACGGAAACTCACCCACGCACGAAGTGGGCGAACTATCGGCTGCTCAACGTCGGTGAGGATGTAACCGTCTCTCTCAGCAACGGTACCTATACGCAGGAGATGTACCGGTTCCTGGGGCCGGGCAGTACCTGGAGCACCTACGAGGATTCGACGAGTACGCTCAATCACCTCTCGGCCGGTGCATACACTTTAGAAGCGACGTTGACCGTCGAGGTTGAACTGCGAGAACGCTACGGCATCCGCAGCTCGGAGTGCAACTCGTACTCGCGGTCGAGGCGACTCACGCAAACGCTGACGACAGACTACGCGGTACCAGTCCGGTTGATCGATGCACACTCGCCCGACCTCGAGATCGACGCGACGCTGTACGACAAGCCCGGCGGTGACATTCTTTCGCTGGAGTGGAGCGGCGATCAGGATCTGACGGCCAATCCATGGCGGAGTATCACCGTGACGGTCGGCGAGAAGACGCTTCACTTCAACGGCCCGTGGCAGTTCTATTCGGTCTCACTGAACGATGCCGTCGAGGAACGCTCCGGAAGCGGGACGAGCACTTTCGGGGCGGGACATTCCCACGGTGATCGCTATCCGCGATTGCTCTACAATCGTGCTGCAGTAACCCAGACGCTGGTCGAACTCGACGAACCCTCAGAGGCCGTGTCGTGGTGGCGCGAGGAGTACACGGACGTCGACGAGATGATTCCAGGGACGACGCTGCCGGCGACGGTAATTGCCCCGGACAACGCCGAACCGGCACCGGCCTACGAGCAGTATGCCGGGGTGATCGTGAGCCTCGACGAGAACACAGGTGAGTCGGTGAGTATCGAAGCCGAAACTGTCTTTGGATTCGATGTGGACCAGACCTCGATCGACGTCGTCCGCTATGAAGAGACTGCGCTGGACCTCGATGTACAGTACACCGGGGGCGGAAATCACCTGACCGTCCACCTGACCGACGCCGACACGGGGACGCCGATCTCTGGCCGGACCATTGCGTTGCAGGGGGCGTCGACTGATACAGTCGTCACGAACAGTTCAGGGATGGCAACCGCCGTGGCGACGGGGACGAACGTCCGGGCGACGTTCGTCGACGATGATTGGCAGTCAACACGCTCGACGTACTATCTGGGTGATTCGGCGGGTGTGGTCACCGGTATCGAGTTCGCCGGCGCGCTCACCGACGTGTTCGGGTACATCAATCTGGGCGTCTCGAATACGGTGTTGATCATCGAGTGGATCGGAGTAGGGATCTTCGCGTTCCTGTGGATCCGATACAGGAAACGAACACAGTAGATCTCACTCCCGGATTGTAATTCGATCACCTCTATCGCTCAAGATTCAATGCCAGCACCAACCGACCTCATCGATCCGACGCT
>NZ_CP187156.1:0-230909 GCF_049605515.1 Halorientalis pallida | reverse complement strand
GAGACAGTCCGATCCAAACTTGACCGGTTAGTCCAGACATAATTGGGCTGAGACCGATCAGGGCCCGTCTGTTTGGTTCAAGGGTATAAGTTTTCATCTAAACTTCAAAGACTTTATTATTGGATAGTAACGGCTTATTTTTATGACCCAGGTGCAACATATTCTGGCAACCTGCGCACGGCGGACAGATAATTTGACCCAATCCAGTTTCGAATTGGAGTAATCGCGATGGTAATGAGTTGTTCACAGCGACTGCGGAAAAGAGTGGTAGCGGTGATGTTTGCGGCGGTTTTGATTACCTCGGTGCCTGCAACGACTGTCGCACACTCTACTATCGATGAGGACTCAGTGGTATCGGATTTCGGAAGCGTCAAGGAATCTCTTGACACTAATATCAGCACTCAATCTCGATCTGATTCCCAGACTGATATTGTCTCGTTTGCACAGACGACCAGTGCTGACAACAAAACCATCATTGGTCGGAACGTCACTCGCGGTGGAAACGTCACGACTGCAGTGGTGACGGGACCACAAATGAGCGGAACGGTCGTTGATGCCAGTGGTTCAACAATTGGTGGTGCGACCGTCCGCATCTATGATGGTAATTCACTTGTCTGGCGGATCGAGACCATCGGAGGTGAGTGGGCGGTTCCGGTTCCTGAGGGTAGCTACCGAGTCGTTTCGGAAGCCAACTCGGTCACGTCTGAGGTGACTGCCCAACAAGGATCGAGTGGATCCCAGGTCTCGATCACGGTGGACCGATGTAGTTCCGGCAACTCCGGTCAGATCTTCGTCTCACCCGAGAATCCGTCCGTCGGGAAACCGGTCACGTTTTCCTCGTGTCAGTCCGGCTCGAACGTTCAATGGGAGTTCGGCGACGGAACGACAGCCACAGGCAGTGAGGTCACGCACACTTACAGTAGTAGCGGTACCTACAATGTGCAACGGACCGCCAATGGAAATACGATCTCACGTGAGATCGATCTCTCCAGTTCGGAGCTGGCTATCGATGATGTCTCCTCGCCAAACTATTATGGACCGGCCTTCGAGGGATTCAATCAGCTTCCAGTTGAGTATGTGGTCAATATCACCTCCGCTGGGACGAGCGTCCAGAGCGTCACTGCATACCTCGGAGGAGATCCGGCGAAAGACTCGGTCTCGCAAAGCGATGTCATCAAGCAGGTCCAACTTTCGAAGAATAAAACGGGCCAGTGGCGGGGCGAGGTTAATATCGGTGCAGTCTCGAAGCCACGGGCCCTTACATTCCGCGTTGAGGCATCAAACGGTGATATTGTCCGGGAAACGGTTCAAGTTGAATATACGGAACTCAGTTGGCTGGGGTGGTTGATTAAAAACGTCGGCCGATCGCCTACGGGTATTCAGATCGACACTGGAAAATCGCTCCAATTCCAAAACACTGTCGGCGTCCGGTACGAGGTCGGACCATTCGAAGTGGACACGCTCAGTAGCGTCGCCCCTTGGGACAAAACATTCGAGGCGGGGGGTGAAGTCGCGTTCCAAGCTGGACCAAAAATTCCAAAAGGTGTCCTCGTTACGTACGGCGAACTTGATGGCGAAGTGGGCGCTGCAGGCATTAGTGTCTTCGCGAACGGAAAGGGGAAAATCGAAGTTGGCTCGGACGGGGAGATCACAAATGCGGAATTAGAGGCAAAAGCCGGGATCCGGCGTGATCTCTTCACGTTTAATCCCTCCATATTGGGCTACTCGATAACCGATCTAGAGGTCACAGGATCCGGGTACATCAATCTCAAAATCGATGAGGCAGGGTTCACCGATAATCAATTCCGGGCTGGTGGATCTGCCGGTCCTGGTCTAGCTTTGACCGGTGAAGCTGATCTTGGAGTGGACGGAGCCAAGATTCATGGTGAAGCTCGCGGTGAGGTTAACGGTCTCGTCGGGGTTGAGTATCCAGCCACGGCGACATACCCAGTCCCGTTCGTCAAGAATGATGGCTCCGAAATTAATGCCAAGCTTGAGGCTTTAGCACGAGTTCAGGCTCTGTTTTTCTCCAACGAAAAGAAGGTCGTTATCGTCGATGCATCACTCAAGCCGGGTGACTTTAGCGGGGCGACAATCCCGGCACGGACGGTACAGACACAAACGACTGGATGGAATGTTCAGTCGAGAGGCGACTCCCAACCGCTAAAGTCGGTCCCTGCAGTCGGTGAACCCAGGGTTCGGACACAAACCACAAGCCCACTCGGCTCGGCTGCCACCACATCGCACGCGCGGCTATCAGATCGCAAGCTCACTGATACGCAACCCTCGATTGGCAAATTTGGCGATCATCCCGTGGCCGTCTGGAGCCGTCAAGGCCAGACTCGGGCTGTCACCGACGGACGCGATATCGTTGCCCGTGTCAAAAACAATGGCACGTGGGATGATCCGATCAGGATCACTAACGATACGAAGCACGATGGTCAACCAGTTGTCGGCGGTAGCGATGACGGTTTCATCGCGGCGTGGTCACGCGTCGATGCTGAATACGGTGTGGACTATACCACACCTGGCGGTGCCGCTCCCCATCAAGAGATTGCTGTCGTATCTTCCAACGGGAGCGGTGTGTCACAGAAGACACTCTTGACCAACAGCAGTAAGCTCGAACACCAGCCGACAGTCGCGAAACACGGTGAAAAGGCCCTGGTCGCATGGGAGCAAAACGGCGGCAATCGAACTAAATTCGGCGAGCGGTCGGTCCGATACGCACTGCTCGATGGAAGCAGCGTGATCGAGCGTGGCGAGATCGATGATGCAGCAAGGCCCGACGTTGGACTGTCACCCAACGATGAATTCGAGCTCATATACGTTGAGCCCGGGCCGAACGGAACAGCAAGCGGTGATATCATTAGCGGAACCGTCACAGCGAGTGGCCAATTCACGGAACAGTTCCGGACGAGTGTCACTGGATTTGGCACAGTAGTGACCGACGGTGGGCAGGCAGCATGGACCGGGCGAGCGAACGGCCAGTCCTACATCGGATATTATGACGGCTCAGCTACCGAGCAGATCGATCCGTCCGGAAACCTGAGCCAACTCGACGAAGTGACTCTGGATGTCGATGGCGATACCACGTTGCTGACCTACAGAGGGCAGTCCGAATCTGCATCTCCACATGACATCGTCTACCGGGTGGCCAAAGACGGCCAGTGGATCACTGATCGGCGGCTGACAGGTGTCGAAAACGAGAACCTGTCACTGTTCGATCCTAACAGTATCCTGGATGTGCAGGACGGGACCTTCTCTGTGGTATACTCCGTCGAAAACAATTCACAGGGGGGATCCTCAGACGTTTTCGTCTCCAAAAGCGAGTTCGACCAGACGTACACGCTGGAGGCTTCGGGTCCCGACAACGCTACGGCAGGCGAGACAGTCTCCATCAATTACACTGTCCGGAACGTGGGTGAGGTGGCCGACACTGACACGGTAAACGTCCAGCTCTGGAGTGGATCCCAAATCGTGAAGGCTCAGAGCATCGGGCCGCTTGACGCAAACGGTACTACGACTGGGCAGTTCACGACGACTGTTCCCGACGACGGGCAGGTCGAAGTCAAACTCGAGTCCAGTGCAGTTGACCCAGAGCAGGCAAGCTGGTTACCAACAAACGAGACGCTACGGTTTGCTGAACCAGTGCTGAGTGTAACCCAGATTAGGAGCGAGCGTCTCGGTGCAGACAAACTGGAAGTGACGGCGACCATCAATAATAATGGCACAGCTGATGCAACCAACGTACCGGTGGCGGTCGTGGATGGGTCAACTCGGCGAAAGACTGTCACGGCCGATCGGGTCCCCTACAACGGAACTGACAACGTGACCGCAATCCTTGATCCTGATACACTCAACACGACAACCCGTGACTCGGTCAGCCTCAACCCCAATGGGACAATGCCAAGCGACTGGATCAAATTCGATTCACTTCCGGCTTGGCTGCTCCAACCCAACGTCCAAGTCTTCGAGCCGACATCGTATCGTCTCGGACCGAACGGCACCGTCGCTACGTTCCAAGTGGCCAACAGCGGTGATGCCGCTGCAGACGTTACACTAAACGTGACGGATGTCAGCAGTGGAACGCAACTCGCGCGGACGAACGTGACGCTCCCAGCAGCGGTCGACACAGGGCAGCACTCAGAGTCGGTCACCGTCACAATGCCCGATGTGACTGCCGCAGACGAGAACAACCGAAATATACAGATTTCGGCTGAGACAGCTGCTCGGGATGAACGACCGGGATCGACGGTCGTGAGAGATACCGTTGGGCCGTTCGCGCCGGTCACCGGCACCGTAACGGTTACACTCAACAAGCCCAGCGGAGGGCCAGTCGAGAATGCATCGGTATTCCTCGATGCGGTCGGCAGCCGATCCGACGCGAATGGAACGGTGACACTGACTGCACAGGCTGGGAACGCGACACTCCGTGTCAATGCGAGCGGCTACGCAGAGATCACGCGGAATGTCACGGTTCCAGGCAACGGGGTCGAGACAGTCAATGTGACTCTAGGCAAGGATCAGTCGCCGCTGGCAGAATATGCGAACAACAACGGTGTAGTCGATGTCAACGGGTTGCTCGCAGCGATCGATGACTTCCGGAGCGATGAAATTGACGTCAACCTGTTGCTCGACACCATCGATGCGTTCCGGTCGGGCGATCCGGTTCAGTAAACACTCCGGTCGAACTCTCTCCACCACGCCCACTACCTCCCATTAAGTTGGGACCACCGGAAAGCCTCTCAAGATTCTTATCGACCGTCTTTCACTCTAATTGGTCGATCGCTTCCGCGGGTCTGATTCCCTGTTCGTCAGCCATTTCGACTGCAAGCTCCCATGCCCGGTCAGACAGGCCAGGTTCGGCGTCTTCAAATTGGTAACTGAACCGAGCAAGTGCTGCAATGATGAGCAAGTCGTCTTGAGCATCCGTTCTCATGTTCTACCTATTACCCAAGTTGTTTTCAATTTAAATGTCGGGGATACTCGATGGGTTATGAACTGTGACGGTAGGAGCTGGAGTCAGTCCCGAATCCAAAGTCCTATTCGCGGATTTCAAGCCATTGTGCTTCTGTCGGGCACGTGATGCTCTTACTCCCTCAAGACGGACGAGGGTCTTGGAATCCAATTTGAACACGAGCAAAGTATCTGCCACAGAACGACGCTACAACAAAGCGATACAGGAGCCTGAGTGGAATGTATCAGGGCACGGTACCACCGCTCCGCCAAATCTTGATCAATTCAAGCAATTGATTGACGGTAATCTCATCCGCTCGGAATGCATCGATCCCGTCGAGAAGTCCCTCTATATCGATGGTGCCATCACTCGATGCGAAGGGGTCCAATGGGTGTCGCTGGGTCGAGATTTGGAGTTCCGAGGTCACCGTCGTTGCGTTGCTGCCAGTAGCATCCGCGGCAGTCACAGAGACGTTCGCCGTGCCGTTGTCCACGTTCCCACCGACAGTGAATGTGGCCTGGTAGGTTCCGTTGTCATTCTCATCACGCAAGGGTAGTGGAGCCTCGGTGCCAAACTGAGTCGCGTTTGCAGTCACTGATCGAATGGTATCGTCGTGTTTCACCCTTGCGGCAATACGGACAGTATCACCGGATGTTACCGCCCCATCACCATCTGACTGATCGACGATTCGTGTCTCGACGAAACTGGGCGTCTTGGTGTCGCCATCGTCGACGGTAATCGTGGTGTCTACCGTGTCGTTCCGGAACTGGTCGGTCACAGGATCAATGCCAGATCCCGTCACGCCGAGCGAATAGTTTCCGGTGGATGCCGATTCCGCTATTTCAAGGGTATATGTCACCTCGTGGGTCTCGGTCGAGAGCCAGATCCATGCCCCATCACTGTAGGTTCCACCATCGACAGTCTGGTTTCGAATACTCCAGTTTGGTGGGATCTCAGTCACCATGGCCGGCCCATCCGAACCCGCTGGATCGATGGACAGCGTCACTGTAATTGCCTCGCCAGGAGAGACTGTTGTGTCCGAAAGCTGTTGGGTGACCAAGAGGCTTTCAGAGCCTGTCTGTGTCTGCTCGGTGGATAGCGCCGCGCCATCCACGGTCGTCACCCCTTGCCCGGATGGCGAGTCGCAGCTGACAGTTTCGTTCCGTTTCCACTTGTGGACGAGTCGCTGGAGTTGTGACAACGAAAGTCGCTCGTCACCAGTGTCAGGGACGATGGTCTGGGTCTGCCACCAGTGAGCCGCTCGCTGTAACTCACTGAGGGAGATCCGTCGATCCGAGCCAGCCACGACCCGGTCGGGACATGCAGTTATTCGGAGCGTGTTGGTGCCAGTGGTCGGCGTGGGGGTCTGGTTATACGCCGATGCGACCCCCTTGAACCGGAATGATTCGCCGAAGGTCGCGTTTGTTGGGACGTTGACCGTGTAGTTCACGTGGTAGGTCTCCCCAGGCTGTCCGGATTCCCAGAACCAATCGGTCTCCGCCTCGTTGTAAGTGGCCCCTGGCGACGTTGACTCCGAGATGATCTGGAATCCTGTCGGCAGATCCTCAGAGAAGGTCAACCCGTCCACGGTCACGTTGGGAGAGATGGTCACGTTCACAGCGACCGGTTCACCAGGCCTGGTGGCGTTTTGCATCGTTCGGCTCGCCGAGAGGTTCTGACTGAACGAAGATACCACCGAAACCGTAGCAAAGGTCGTGTTGGTGTTGTTCGCTGCGTCACGTGCCCGGACCACGACCGTGTAATCGCCGGGCTTGTCGAACGAGCGGACGACCGTCGATGAGGCGTTGACATAGGTCTCGTTCTCGAAGCGCCACTGGTAGTCCGTGACACCGACATTGTCGGAACTCTCTGAGGCGTCGAAGCGAACTGGTTGACTTGCCTCAACAACAGTCGTGTTGGCCAACAGTTCCGCCGTCGGAGCTTTGGTATCGGGGATAGTAATAGATCGGGTCCGAGTATCGGGATTCCCGTCATCGTCGATGACAGTCAACGTGACTCTCTGTGTTCCAGCTGAACTGAACTGGTGGGTTACGTTGCTGCCACGAGCGTCGGCCGACCCGTCACCGTCGAAGTCCCAGGCGAACCTCGTCACGTTCCCATCGACGTCAACTGAGTCGTTCGCGGTGAATCGTACAGTTTCATTAGAGGCGGGACTGTGTGGCGAGTACTCGAATTGAGCCGACGGCGCGCCGGTGTCGCCCGTGAGTCGGTACATTGAGTGGCCGGCACCGAAGTAGACGCTATTCGAATCGACTTGAATATCTGATTTGAGGGGGCGGGTCACATGATCCCATCTCAAGGATCCGCCGATGATATCGAATGCGTAGACTTGGTGACTGCTGGCACTGCCAGCGTATACCGTCGTGTTCGTTACCGTTGGATGCGTGCTGATCGAAGTACGAACCGATGACGAGTTCCAGACAATCTCTCCTGTGTCCGTCGCCAGGCCGGTCACATGATCGCCGCTGGTCACATACACGCGATCGGGACCAACTGCGAGATGGTGATCGATTCCAAACCCGACGTTAGTCTCCCAGGTCTCTCGTCCTGTTTCCGCGTCGATACGGTAAACGTTTCCAGCGGTATCCCCAACGAATACTCCCTTACCCACAACGACCGGTGGCGTTTTTATTCCCGACCCAACATTCGTCACCCACCATCTGTCACCTGTTTCCCGATCGAGAGCGCGAATGTTTCCGTTCTGGTCAGTCAGATAGACTGTTTCCTCGGTAACCGTGGGTGAGGATCTGAACTTGTTATTTCCGTAGGTACGCGTCCATCGGAGGGACCCATCACTCGTGTTGATAGCACGGACATGGGTTTTGTCGTTGCGCCTATAGCCCTCGCTCTGCCAAGTCACCACATACACCGTCGAATCGCGAACAATCACACGCTCAGTGTGTCGCAGACCTGCTCCGCGCGACCATCGCACCTCACCAGCTAATTTGTCGACTGCGTATACGCGTTCGTTCTCTGCGCTCACGTACACAGTGTCGCCTGCGACCACGGAGTTCTCAGGGGTACTACCCACCTTGAGTTCCCACCGCTGCTCACCCGACGTTCGGTTCAACGCGTGAATCGTATTATCAATGGCCGCCACATAGACGGTTTCAGGTGTAATTGTAGATGATGCCACAGCGCTTTCACCTATATCAAAGGTCCAACCCTCGGTAATATTGTGTGTGGGTCCCGAGGTTGGCCGATACTGTCGTCGGACCATCCCGGTTCGCTTGGTTTCCCCACCAGTGGTGTTTGTAACCTCAAGAAGCACGCTGGTGGTATCTGTGGACCCGTTCTGGTTGGCCACCCGGAGTGTTAGTGGGTGGTCACCTGGTGTGGTGAATGACGTCGTTATTGTCTCACCGCTTCGCTCAAACGTCCCATCGTCATCAAGGTCCCATTCGTATGATGTGATCGAACCGGTGGGATTGACCGATGCCGAAGCTTCAAATTTCACTGACTGGCCGAGAGTAGGGTCGTTTGGTTGATATTCCAAGCGGGCAGTGAGTGGGTTGAATTTTCCAGTATAAGCGTAGATGGATTGTCGGGCACCCAGATATAGTGCTGTATCCTTCACTGTCAGCTGGGAATGGACAGTACCTGTATAGAATTCGCCCTGTTTCGTTCCGTCACTGGCATCGATTGCGTACACCTGCTTTGCGTTCGAACTGCCGATATATACCGTCCCGTTGACGGCTACAGGTGCCGTCGAGATGTCCGCCGCGACACGGTGGCTCCACTTCCAGTTTCCGTCCCGGTCAAGTGCGTACAGTCGGTCGCCATCCACTGCAAATATCTGTGTTTGGGTAACTGCTAGAGGAGTTTGGATTCCGCCCCCACCGTGATATCGCCACTGTTTCGAGCCGGTTTGTGCGTTTAGGGCATGCACGTTGCCACTGGTGTCACCCACGAATAGCTGCCCCTCTGATATTACTGCAGGTGTTCTCACACCAGCGCCGACGTTCGTTACCCATCGTCTGTCGCCAGTTTCCCGATCGAGGGCGCGGACGTTTCCGTTCCGGTCAGTCAAATAGACCGTATCAGCTGTCACCGTGGGTGAGGATCTGAACTTGTTATTTCCGTAGGTACGCGTCCATCGGAGGGACCCATCACTCGTGTTGATAGCACGGACATGGGTTTTGTCGTTGCGCCTATAGCCCTCGCTCTGCCAAGTCACCACATACACCGTCGAATTGTGGACAGTCACGCGTTCCGTGTGTCGCAGACCTGCTCCGCGCGACCATCGCACCTCACCGCTCAGTTTGTCTATCGCGTACACGCGCTCGTTTTCCGCGCTCGCGTACACCGTATCACCTACAATCACTGTGTTCTCAACGGTGCCGCCAACGCTGATTTCCCACCGCTGCTCACCCGACGTGCGATTCAGTGCATAAACGCTGTTTGCTGTCGTTCCAACATAGAGAGTGCCGTTCGAAAACGTCGGAGCTGTGTTCACCTGACCATCCGTCTTGAAATCCCAGGCTTGCGTGAACTCGGAAGTCGGGCCGTGGATTTCTTCAACCGCACCGGTCTGCTGGGGATCACCCCTACTAGAATTCCAAGACAGGCCAGACTGTGTCGTCTCGACCATCAGTTGAGTCGTATCAGCTGCTCCGTCACCCCCGGTTACCCGAAGCGTCACTGGATGGTCGCCCGGCGAGGTGAATATCGTTGTCGTTGTCTCACCGGCGTCCTCAAATTTCCCGTCGTCATCAAGGTCCCATGCATAGGACACGATCGAACCATCAGGATCGAACGAATCCGAAGCATTGAGCGTAACTGGCTGTCCGGGATCAGGTCGCACAGGCCGGACGGTACCAAACGCTCTCGGCGCAGTCGTATTACCCTTGTAGGCGTAGATAGAATCGCGAGCGCCAAGATATATCCGCGTGTTCGTCACTGCCGGCTGGGACTGGACTGTTCCAGTGTATGCCTTCCACCGCTGAGACCCATCAGTCGAATCGAGAGCGAACAACCGTTTCGCATTCGCACTGCCGATATATATTGTCCCGTTGACGGCTACGGGCGCCGTCGAGATATCCGCTCTGACACGGTGGCTCCACTTCCAATTTCCGTCCCGATCAAACGCGTAGAGTCGGTCGTTACCAACCGCGAATAATCGCTTGTCAGTAACCGCCAGTTCTTTCCGAATACCGGTTCCGGCGTGATACTCCCACTGTTTCGCACCGGTCTGAGCGTTGAGGGCGTGTATATCACCACTGGTGTCACCGATGAACAACCGGTCATTGGAAATTACTGCAGGTGTTCTCACACCAGCGCCGACGTTCGTTACCCATCGCCTGTCACCAGTTTCCCGATCGAGGCCGCGGACGTTTCCGTTCTGGTCAGTCAGATAGACTGTTTCCTCGGTAACCGTGGGTGAGGATCTGAACTTGTTATTTCCGTAGGTACGCGTCCATCGGAGGGACCCATCACTCGTGTTGATAGCACGGACATGGGTTTTGTCGTTGCGCCTATAGCCCTCGCTCTGCCAAGTCACCACATACACCGTCGAATCGCGAACAATCACACGCTCAGTGTGTCGCAGACCTGCTCCGCGCGACCATCGCACCTCACCGCTCAGTTTGTCTATCGCGTACACGCGTTCGTCTTCCGCGCTTACGTATACTGTCTCGTTTTCAACGACGGGGCTAGTAGGAGTACCACCGACATCCATTGACCAACGTTTTTCACCAGTCGTTCGGCTCAGCGCATACACTTTGTTCGCTGTCGTTCCAACGTATACCGTCCCATCCACAATGGCCGGAGTACCGCTGACAGTCCCCTCAATTCGGTTCTCCCACAGCTCGTTTACATCGTGTGTCGGTCCGTATGTTCCTATATTACTTCCCGTTTGTTGGCTCGTTGCCCTGGCGCTCTTCCAGGAGGATTGGGAGCCGTCAACGACCACTGATATCCGTGTAGTATCGGTCCCCCCGGAATCGTCTGTCACACGCAGCTTCACGGTGTGTGCTCCTGGGCTTGAGAACGCAGTCGAAATGCTCTCGCCGGTCTCCTCGAAATTACCGTCGTCGTCCAGATCCCATTCGTACACTGTAATGGATCCATCTGGATCGGATGATGCAGCCCCATCGAATTGGACTGTCTCGTTGATCTTTGGCGCTGCCGTCGCCACCTCTCCATGGGCGGTTGGAGCACCAGTGGCACCTGTCACCGCGTAAACGGACTGGGCCGCGCCGTAGTAGAGTTGGCCAGCTGTCACTGCCAGTTCGCCACGGATACCGCTCGTAAGATGACTGAACCGGCGTGATCCATCGGATGGGTCGATCCCGTAGAGGCGTTTTGCCTCGCGGCTTCCGACCATAATTGTGTCGCGTGACTTCACCGGTGCGGTGTTGATGTCGCCGCCGACCGCGCTGGTCCACTGCCAAGTACCATCCTCATTCAGCGCGTAGAGGTGATCACTGGCAGCTACATACACTCTGTCGGCATCCACCACGGGAACATGATCGATCGAACGACCGACGTGATACGACCAGCGGATCTCACCGGTCTGTCTCGATAGTGAGTTGACCGTCCCGCCAGTTGTGCCCACATAAATCCGACCGTCATGTAGGAGGGGTGCGTGAACAATCTTGTTCCCGACGTTACTAGTCCATCGGACGCTCCCCGTGGCTCGGTCTAGGGCGTGCACATTGCCATCCGTCGTGGTAATGTAGATAGTTGATTCCGTGACTGTAGGTGGAGAATGGATCGGTTCATTACCAAAGCCATTGCGCCACAGTCGCTCACGACTCGGGACATCGAACGCGTAGACATGTCCATTCCCGTTATTGTCCCGCGTCGTGACGAACAGTGTGTCGTTCACGACGACAGGAGAGCTAGCTCGATTGTCGTTCAACGTAAAGCTACAGTCACAGAGCGAGTCTCCAGTCTTCGAATTCAGCACGTACACCCGGTTGCTGGTCGAGACGTAGAGCGCTCCATTTGCGTATGTGGGTGCACTCCTGATTCCTGATCCGGTGTCGAAGGTCCAAGAGACTGTACCGTCGGATCGATCTATGCCGATAACTCGTCCATTTCGGGTCGTCGCGAACACGCTGTCGTTCACCACGAGTGGCGAACTGGCGAGACGCCCATCGACGATTGATCGCCAACGCTCAGAGACGTTGTGAGTCGCGACTGGCAGATTCGGCTGGTTTCGGTTGTTTGTCAGCCCATCATGTTTGCTGGTCCAGGAGTTGTTTGGCTCAGTTTGGGTTGATTGATACGTGTAGGTCTTTTCGACGACGTACTCCGACTGCTGGTCTGTCGTATTCGTGGCCCCGACGGCGGGGTCGGACCACCAGACGCCGTTGGATTGACCGACCGATTTTGTCTGGATCGTATAATTACCGTCTTCCGGCGGTGTAATTCGGAGCCTGAGGTAGTGATCTTCGTTCGTATCCCAGTCCTCCACATATCCCTCTATAAGCGGGTAGGTACTGTTATTCAATACACGAGTCCCGTACGTCGCACCGAGTTTGCTTCCGACATCAAATTTCGAGGCACTGTCCAAATTGTGATCAACAATTTCGACCGCTGATTTATTCTCGAGTTCCGGGACACCTGCGGCGATAGACTGCCAATCGGACGGTGCTCCTTTGTTCGTAGCTTGGATGTTGACGAGAAATCCTGACTCGGTCGGGGTGATACAAGCACAGGAGAGCTGCGGTTTGGGGCGTTCAGGCTGTTCACTTTCCTCTACCTGCCCGAAGCCTTTTTCAGTCACCGTTAGTTGCGGTGCCCGACGGTCGAGTTTGACGAGGTCGAAAAACGCGGGATCGTATACTGACGCCAGTAGCGTGTACGGCAATGACCGATTGCTCGTGTTGATCAGGACGTAATACGAGCCTGCATCGACGTTCGGAATGGTCGCTTGGGTGTCCCCTGCAGCGGTGAACTTCTTCCCAGCCGGGTCAGTTGGATCGATTCGGGATTCACTCAGATACCCGGTGAAATTTCGATCTGTGTTCGTTCGCAGCCGGACCTGTAACTCTTTTCCGGGGCCGCTCATCGACTCACCTACCTCGACCCGATACAGCGAGTATTCGTTCGGCGTGTCGATGGTATCGTAAACGCGGGCTGTCTGTTGAGAGAAATGGAGGTTATGAGTTGGCATCGTAACCGGTTGCGAACCGCCTGCAGCGTTGGCGAGGTGTGTTTTCGATTTTTCATCAGTCAAATAGGCCTCAGTAGCCCGGTAATCAAGCGCCAGAAGCAGACGGAATTCTTCGATGCCAGTTCGGATATTCGTGTAGGTGGTCGTGCCGTACCGCCAGTCTGTCCCGGGGAGGAGCTCGATCGAATAAGCTGGGTTTTCAACGGTCGTTGAGTAGGTCTGTGACAGATAGGTCGGTAACAGCCGATAGGTTTCCTTCAATAGGCTCCGTCGCTCTTGTAGAAGCTTCTTACGCTCGGAAACAGTTGTCTTCTGGTCGAATTGTTCCGCATTTTCACGGAGACGCTTGATATTTGGACGGAGCGACTCATAAGACTCGGGGAGCCGCATCTGGGATGCGACCACATCGGATTGGACGGCAGTATAGAGCTTGTTCGTTCGCTTCCCGAGATCGTATAACGATTGCGCCGTCCCCAGTCCACTGACGACTTTCCCGCCGCCTGTCGAAGCAGCACTCACTGCTCTCGTCGCGAGCTCACCCTCGACTTCGCCGAGGAATACTTCAGTGAAATCTATATTCGCCACTTCCTGGGCTTTCTTTTCTCCTCGATCATCCCACCATTCCGCATTCAAGCGGCGTTCATAGAAGAATCCGTACGTGGTAGAGGCATTTTCGATAATAACAGAGGCGTTCTCTCTGACTCCAGATTCATTCTCCAACTGGTCCTGTACTGATTCAGTTGCTGCACTAATACTGCCAGCCTGTGTCGAGGCCGCCGTACTTGGCTGTGCCTGTGCCACGCCGATCCCTGACAGAGGAGCGATCAACAATAAACAGAGGATAACTAATACGCTGACATTTCCAGTTTCCAGACCTTTGAGCATACTGACCAATCACGAATAGACCCATATGATTCTTTCTATACACTTAGTTTTTGCATTTTAAGATTCGTGTCTAAAATTTAATCCTGGCCGGTGACAGCCGTATTGCATATTGTTACGAATTCTGGGCGATCTACAACGATCTTCAGAGAGGGACTAAGAAATATACGACCAGGCGGACGATACAGGGAAGTCTCTCAATGACCGCTCTCGACCGGGCGAAACTCGAACTCGCGGCTGTTGGCCGGTGCGTCACCGGGAATTTCGTTGTGGTTGAGCAGATGATCAGGCCACGCTCCATATGCAAGCCCGACCAGTAGTGGCTCAACTTCTGCGAGGTACGCGGGGTAGCCGTACGGCCCGGGATACCTGTCGGGGTCCCACGCACGAATCCACAGATACGTCTGCTGTTTGAGCTGGCGCGTGCCCTGTTCAAAGAGTTCGCTCGCCCAACTGAGCTTCTTCGACGTCTCGCCAAACACTGTCTCCGAAAGTTCCCCCACATGCCAGTAACTCCCGTCGCCCCACCGAGCGAAACTCCGTGTCCCGCTGTGGTCCTTGGCGATCTCCTCGAAGTTCGCACTCAGTTCGTTCTTTTTCCCGTAGGCCTCTCCCTTCCCGATGTACCGTGGGACGACATCCCTGGGCGACGGATTCTCCGCGTTGAGTTGAAACATGACATAGAGCAGTCCGCTCTCTCCGTCTCTCACGCCGTCACTGTGCACACAGCGGGTGCCCTCTCGACGAATTCGCTCGTCAATGGCATCGCTTCGCTTGAGGACTGTCGAGGAGCCCAGCGTCTTTGTCTCGACGACGAGATTATCGTCCGTTTCGAAGAGTGGGATCGGATCCGCCTCCGCTGGGTCATTGATATCTCGACAGATGGTTTTCTCGACCCATTCGTGCCACAGACTGGCTTTGCTTTCGGAAGTCGCCGGCTCACCAGAGAGCGGAGCGAGACGGGTTGCCTCGTCATTCGATGATTCTGTGTCGCCCGCAACCCAGTTGGGCCCCACTTTTCCCATCTCATGAGGTACCCGGTTCGGAACGAAGTCACGGTTGGCGAAGACGCGATTGAACTGGGGGAGCGAGTGGACAAGACCGACCATCTTCCCCTCTAGTTCCTGCCGGTAGGTTGGGTATCCGTACGGACCTGTATCGAGATCGTCGACGTCGACCACCCACGCGCAGAGCTGTAAATCTGAGTGTTCATAGACGGTCGCGATATGGTCGTACTTCCCGTAGCTGCCCCAGGACCCATCGTCTTCCCACTCCGAAATTGGGAGGGCATCCCGGAGCTTTCTGAAGTGGTCGAGCAGTCGATTCGCAACGTTGCTTGTTTCACCGATGTATACCGGAATCACATCGAAGGGGGCGTCTGCGGGTTCATCCAGCAGATACAGCATATACAGATAGTCACCACTTCCCCGGCCCAGACGATACGAATCGTATGCGTCGGTTCGCGTTAATTCCGAGTCGCTGTCGTCGACCATTGGCACCGGATCCGGGGTTGCAGCCGACTGAATATCCGAGAGAATCGTCTTCTGCACCCACTCTGCCCAGACCTCGTCTTTCGATTGGCTGTCCGACATTGCTGGGGAGAGACAACAGACGGTGATAAAGGTGAGTGAGGGAGCTCTCCAGATGGATTCTAAATTTCTCTTGGTCTGGCTACACGTTAGTTGGGGTACCGTGTCACAAACATCTGTTACCGATAGCTAATACAAGTCTACCATATTCACTGGTAAGCCCCCGATCGTTCCATATTAAGACCGATAAAACATCTCCCCTCGTCCAAATTCACTGAGTCCAGGTATCCTTTCGACCCTACTTCCCGTTCCACGTTCCGGCCATCTCGGCATGGTCCAGACCGTGCTTTTGGACCATTCCCTGACTGACCTCCTCCTTCGCGGTCAGATACAGGATCTGCCACCCGTCATCAGCGAGATCCAACAGACTCTCGAAGCCCTGCTGTAGCCGGTCGGAATCCGCTGCGAGAAACGGATCGTCTAGCAAAAGGAAGCCAGGCTCCTGACCGAGCAACTGCTGGGCCAGCGACACACGGGTTGCGAAGTACAATTGATCTGTCGTCCCCTGACTCAAGACCTCCGGGCCGAACCCGCGACCATCGGCATGTTCGACGGTAAGGCCGTGGTCGTCAGCGTCATATGCGACTTCGGTGTAGCGGCCGCCGGTCAACCGCGAGAATGTCTCCGAAGCCGGGCCTTCCGGATCAAACAGCGTCGCCAGCTTCTGCTCTTCCTGCGCTTCGATCCGTTCGAACACCTCCAGGGCCTTCCGCGAGAAATCGGCATCCCGTTCGATCGTCTCGACCACGCGATCCAGATCTGCGGCGAGCGCCTCCAGCCCGGTCTTCGTCCGGGCTTTGAGGGTGACACTCTCGCCTACGAACGGTTGGGTTCCGAGGTTCCGGGCCCGGTCGGCAAACTCGTCGAGTTGAGTGTGGTACTCGTCGAGTTGGGCATCCATCTCAGCGATCTTCTCTCCCAGTTCAGCGACCTCCTCCTCGAGTCGTGCTAGTTCGTCTTCGTCGTACGTATCGGCGTCGACTCCATTCAGGTCGACATCCGCGACTAAGCCCTTGAGTTGCCGGTTCCAGGTCGTCGTCTTCTTCCTCCAGCTCTCGACGTTCAGATCCCCGAACTCGTCGACGAGACTCCGCTTGGCCAGGGCTCGTTTATTTTCCAGTTCCACTCGCTCGTCGACCTTCTCGGCGAATTCACCGACTGTGGCGACGCCGACGCCGTCGAGACGATCGTCGAGTTCCGTCTCCTGTTTGGCGATCTCGTCCTCTAACTCGGCTTTCTCGTCACGTGCTTCCTCGAGCTCCTCCTGCGCGGTATCGAGGGCGGCTTCCGCTCTCGTCACTTGCTTCTTCGCCGCTTCCAGATCGTCTCTATACGATTCGATCGCCGGTGCGACATCTTCGATCGATTCAACGCTTAGGCCTGCATCGCGCGCCGTCTGCAGAACCTCCTCGCGCTCGGCGTCGAGACTTGCTACCTGTTCGTTCGCTCGATAGGCGACGTAGCCGCTGACGGCCCCGGCGACGAATAGCAGCGCACCAAGTGCGATCGCGGCAGGCGCGCTGAAGATCGCACCACTGAGACTAGCGACGCCAGCACTGAGCAAGCCCGCGACTGCGATCGGTTTGGCGAGCGCCCGATTCCGCTCGGCACCGGACGCGTCGCGCTCCCGCTCCCGGTAGCGATCCAGCGCCGTGTCCGCGTCGGAAACAGCGTTCTCTCGTCGTGCCAGTCTATCCCGACGCTCCTGCGCGTCTACTAGTTCGTCTTCTCGCCGTTCGAGCTCGGCTTCTGTATCCTCGATGTCGTCGGTCAGGTTGTCGGTCCGGTCTCGGTTCCGATCGAGATTCTCCTTTAGTTCCTGGAGTTCGTCGAGTGTTGTGCTGTCGAACGCGGACAGTTTCTCCAGCTGCTCGCTGGTGGTTCGATAGGTTTCTAGTTCACTCGCGAGACGGTCATACTCACTGGCGAGTTCTGCCTTTTGTTGAGTGGCGAGTTCCTCCTGCGCTTCTTGGAATTCTCGCTTCTTTTGCAACCGCCTCGACTCCAGTTCGTCCAGTCCCTTATCCTCTATCTCCTCGACGAACTCCCGAATCTCGTCGGCGAGTTTCTGCGCGCCGTCTCGGACGTCACCAGCGTCGTCGTACTGCTGATTGCTGGAGACGTTGAGGGTCTTCTTGGTCAGCCGCCCCCTTTCTTTGAGTTCGGCTTTGATTGCGTCGATTTCCGAAGTATGGATGTCGCCGAGCGTCTCGATCAGGGAGGTGTAGTATTGCTGGTTGCTTGGCAGGTGGAGGTCGGTGTCGCGGACGACGAAGATGCTCTGGAGATGCTGCGGTTCGATCAGCGTAACGTCACAGATTGACTGCCCGTTCCCGCACTCGATTCGGTCGCCGTCGTACTCGACGACCACCCGACCAACCGGTTCGTTGTCGACGCGCGGTGGTGGGTCAAGGATATCGCCGACATCAGTCGAGAGCAGTTGCACCAGCCCTTCCAGGTAGAGGGTCTTTCCGGCTTCGTTCGGGCCCGAGACGACGGTTAGCCCGTCTTGGCAGGGTGGCTCCCAGCCGGAAATTGGGCCGTACCGGTCTAAGGTCGCTTCCTGCAGCCGCATTCTTAGATGGCACCCCCTGCGTCCAGCGTGCTGAAGACTTCGAGCGTGCGCTGGCGGACGGCATCCCTGGTTTCATCGTCCCACTCCATTTCTGCGAGTTCGGTTTCAAACGACTGGTAGAGCGGGTGTGACTGGAGCTGGCCGACATTACGGGTCTCGTTGCGGACTGTCGCTGGCTTGACGGCTTCTGACAGCCGCTCATCGAACGTTGTTTCGTCCATCGCGATGAACCCGTCGACGGTTACCGTTGCATCGGTCGAATCGACGGCGTGTCTGTCGGCCCACTTCTCGAGGGTCTCGATAATAGTCTGCTCTGACCCCGGCGTGACCGTCACCGATTTCAGGGCGTAGTGGAACGTGTCCAGCGGTATGGTCCGGATTCCGTCGGTCGGATCGAGCAGGCTCACGATCCGCCGGCCGGTCTCGGACTCGCTGGTCGATGCCGGGGTTCCTGGGTACGTGAACGTCGCGTCGTCACCGACCGAGACAACGTTTGGGCCATGGTAGTGGCCGGCCAGATAGTAGTCGAAGCCGAGATCGGCGAGCAGCGTCTCGGTCACCGGGAAGTATCGGCCCGTCTCCTCGGCGCCGGTCTCGATGTCCTCAAACGGCGCATCCAGACTGCAGTGCAGCAGGAGGACCTCGGTTCCATCGAACGGCTCACGGTCCTTCAGGGCCAGGAGGAACTTGTCGTCCGGTCGTTCGCGGTATGGGACGCCGGTAACGCGGACATCGCCCTCGGGACTCGTCCAGTGTTCGAACGGTTCGTCGAGCATGACGATACACGAGTCGCCGAACAGGATGTTCTCACGATAGGCGGCCACATCGTGGTTACCGGGTATCAGCAGGACTTCGAATGAACGGTCCCGAAACAGATCGTTCCGGAGGTCGGTCCGCAGCTCCTCAACATCTTCCGGCCGATCGAAGAGGTCGCCACCGATTGTGACCACGTCGACGGCCTCGTCGGCAGCTAGGGAGAGCACCGCCGCGAGTGCGTCCCGTCGCTCGGGACGATTCGACCTGAGATGGACGTCGGCCGTGTGGAGGATCTTCGTCATCGTTCCCCTCCATCCACTGTCCGCTCGCTGATATAGTTAACCCGAAACGAATACCGGCTCCCACTCACGACTCGACCCGGTGATTTTGCAGCAGGGGCAACACGATATATGCCCGGTTGCAGAGATAGCCGAGTACCTCGCAGGCGTTCTTCCGTACGATCCTCACTTCTCACAGCATCGTCGGGTCAGTAGCTTCATACACGTGTTCGACAACATCGGGATCGTACATTAGTCGGTGTTCCTTGTAGGTGCCGACGTTCTTGCCACCGTGATTAGTCTTCGCCTCAGTGATTTCTAGAAAGGAAAGCTCATCGAGTATCTGTCGACGTCGTTCGCCCGAGAGCGGGTCTGCCCCTTCGCGCTCACAATAGATTTCATATGTGTCGAAAATATCTGAGGTGCGGAACCACTGGTCAGTGCCCTCATCGCCTTTGGTGAGCGCCGCCAAAGCGACAATGATCAGTCGAGCGTGACTCGGGAGGCCACTGATGAGGCTATTGAGACGTTCGGCGTCAGCGAGTTCGCGCACGTCGTCGATCATTTCCTCCGTGATCTTGTCGTATCCCTCCTCAACGGCATGTTCCCCGAGGTAGAACAGGAGATTCACGCCTTTACGTGCATCTCCGTGTTCTTTCGCAGCCAACGCGGCGATCCGCGGAATTACTGCATCTCCAAGAACATTCTCCTGGAAGGCCTCTCGGCGGTGTTCAAGTATTTCTCGAAGCTGGGCAGCGTCGTAAGGGTCGAACACGAACTCCCGATGACCGAAGGAACTCTTTGTCCGTTCGTCCATCTGGTCGCGATAATTGATCTTGTTTGAGATGGCAATAATTGAGATAGGCACGTCAGCGACACCTGTCTCGCCAGCTCGAGAAAGTACCATCAACGGACTATCGTCACGAAGCATATCGACTTCGTCGACAGTGATGATGACGCTGTCGTAGTGGGTATTAACGACCTCCCATATTCGCTCGAAGTATTCATCAGTCGAGAGGCCACGGGTTGGGAACGATACCGAACTCACCTCTGGAGCCAATGATGCGCCGATATTCCGCACCGCGCGAGTGGTACCATTGGCAGAACCACAGTTGACATAAGCAGTCCCGATATCAGTCGGCCTCTGTTCAGCCTCGATCTCCAACCGTTGCATGATGTGTTTAGCGACGAGCGATTTCCCGGTCCCGGTCTTTCCGTATATGAGGACGGAGTTCGTGGGCTGCCCGTCGATGAGTGGACTAACTACGTTTGCTAGGCGCTGGATTTCCTCCTTCCGGCCGACAATCTTGTCAGCAGCGGGGACGTGATTCGTATCTACCAGTTCCCGATTGTTGTATATCTGCTGGCGATTGTTCCGGGATGTATCGAAGAGTGTCTCGGGGTCGTAATCCCCGCCCGAGTCGGAGGTCATACTCCCCTCTCCAAACGCCAAGCACATAAAAGTACACACCGGACTTGGAGTTATAACACCCGTTAAATGCTGTAATTCCTGGAAAATCCCGGAGTTGGTGATAACTCCAACCCTGCCCGAAGACACGTAATTTGGAGTTAAGCCACCGGAACGGCTGAAAATCGGGGACACCCTATTTGGACTTATAGACGGACTTGTCCGCTTACCAAGAGACACCCAGTTTGGAGTTATAGGCAGACCCGATTATTAACCGCGGCAACACCCAGTTTGGAGTTATAGACCAACTTGTTCGATACCCACGAGACACCCTATTTGGAGTTATACTGCAGAGTCACCAAGGGAGATATCGATGATTAAGAGCAACGATCAGAGAACGAGTCAGCCAGTCTCCTGAATCTACCATCACTAGTAAAAGAGGGGCAGTAGCGATGGGCGTTGCTGCTTCGGAAACAGACAGGAGAGTGGGATCAGCTGAAGGACTGTACCGACTTCCCATCCGCACACCAACCGATGTAGGACCGATCAGCTGAAGGAGCGAGTGGACAGTACACCGAAGTTGTACTTATAGAGTGAGAAAACCGGCACAGACACCTGGTTTGAAGTTATAATGAGATTAGCGTTCAACCCAGGAGTTAAGAAGACGGATCAAGACATCACGTACCAGAATATATCAGGAACAAGATGGATACGCCACCCAGACAGACACCCAGTTTGGAGTTATAGGGTTCTGAGAGGGAGGGAGGGGTCTCAAAACAGCCAAACTTCAGGGTGTATAACTCCAAACTGGGTGTGTCTCTTCTAGTCTAGTCTTTCTAGAAAGAGAGATGTGTGGAACCCAGACGCCTAAACCGTGATCCCGGCGTTGCTGGTCACACTCCTATGGAATGACTATAACTCCAAACTGGGTGTGTGTGTTCCAACAAACAGGTATACTACCACAGAACCTTACTCGACATCTCGAGGACATTTTATGTCGTAGAAACGGGAGGCCTCGGGGCTTGATCCCTTCTTCCAAGGATATCTTCCGTGGTCGTCGTAGTAGGAACGCATCATCCGATCGTGAAGCTCGGCTCGACCGTCCTGCCAGCCGTCAAGGAAGTCCTCGATCACCTCGTCCGGTTTGGAATCGCCTGGTTCGTGCCCGAACCGTGGCGTGTTACACTTTGCACAGACCCACACCGGCCGTCCGCGTACTCCCTCCAACGTTGACTTTCCGGTGTACCGATGATCCGTATCCTCCTCACATTGTCGACAGTGGAGGATCTCTGGCTCGGACTCAGGGATTGCTCGATCGGGGCCTGAATTGTAGCGGCGAACAATGCCCGGCACAAGCCAGTACTGCTCATCACCGTCTGCATTCTGCGCTCGAAGTTCTTCGACGTCGTCCTGAGTCCCGAGCGGGTCACCCTCGGTCAGATAGAGATGGGTGTTTGCTCCCAAGTCCTGGACTGTCCGCTTGAGAGCCGCCTCGAAGAGTCGCTGCCCATCATCGCTGTCGAGGGGCGCGACGTCGACGACATCGCCCCAGCCAGCTGTGAGGTGCCTCGCCGGCGAACTCTCGAAGTCGGCCACTGGCTTCACATCGGCGTACCCAGCGTTCGCATCACCAACCAGTGCATCAGCATCTGCGAGGCTGAATGCCGAGGTGCCAAGCGCGAGCGCTTCGTAGCGCGTTGATGCCTGAACGACCGCAAAGACCACCCGGCCGAACGTCCAGTCAGGAGTCGCCTGGTCACTCGCAGTCTTGGTCTTATCATCCTGGGACCACGGGCGATCCATCATCTCACCCGCTTTCCGGGCACAGAGCCCACAGCGGTCGTGGGTATCCGGGATCTCCCGATCGCAGTCTTGGCAGGTGTGGCGGTTGTACCGCTTGCGTTGGTCTTTCCGATCGGGATAGTAGCCGCTAGCTGGATCGTGTTCGTCCGGCTCTGCATGTGGGTCGCCAGTCGAGTCAGAGTAGATCGTTCCGCGAGGTTCGTCTTCGTCGTAGAGAGGATTCTTATCAGACATCGAGTCGAAAAGAGAGTACGTCGACGGGACTCTTAGTTTTTGTTGAGTGTCAGGATACATTCCGTTTGCTCGAGAGGGAGAGAAAATCTGCCCAGTACGAACGGCGGGCTCAGTCGAAGAAGGATTCGAGTTGTCGCGGGCGATACTCGTCAGTGCGAAGGTCGACGACGTGGTCGATATCGACGCGCCGGATATACACGTCACCCTCATCAGTCTGAACGCGGAGATTGCGGGCATCCGCACGGCTGAACTCGTGGACGGCGACCTGCTCTGCCTCGATGTCTCCGTCCGGCGTGGTTACGACTGCGTTGTTCTTGAGAACAACAAGGGCAATGGGATCGATCACGTGCCGTCACCCCCGTCGGTCAGCAGATCGGTCAGTTTCTCGCGACGGGTGTCGATGTCGTGCTGGTCGACGAGATCGAGCGCAGCGAGGACGGCACCGTCGTTGGTCACACCGTCGGCAGCGAGGTTCCAGAGTCGCCTGACTGCTGCACCCTCGTCAGTGCTACTTCGGTGGAGGTCGGGAACGAGATCGAGACTCAGCTGTTTCCAGTCGGCGGTGGTCCCGGTGATCTCCAGCGACAAGTCGTCTTTGCACCCGGCGCGTTCGTATCCGTCCATCGCATGGTCATAGATTAGGTCCTCGATGACGCGGAGTTTGCAGACGGTCGGGCCGTTCCCGTCGAACATCGGATCGATCACTGTCTGGAAGTCGTTGGCCGATTGCAGTTTCCGCTCGATGGTGAGTTCAATGGTGTCGTGTTCGGCGAGAATATCTGCATTGTCGTCGCCACTGACCTGTCGGGTGAACGTCGCTGGCCCGGTCGCGACGACCGTCAGTGTCGGGTCCGCGGTCGTCGGTTTGGACTGCTGTGCTGTCGCATCGGTCGAAGGGTCGGATGCTTCGGAGCTCATTTTCTTTGAGTCCTCCAGTCAGATGGGGGACACAAACGAGGGGTTGAGACACTCCGTTGTCGATTTGTAAAAGATGCTATTTACTTCTCTAACGGCTGAAATTCGGATATTTACAGCAGAAACGTGGGGTGTTTAGGATATGTGGTTGTATGATTAGATATCGTCCGTCTGGAACACGGTGAGCGACTGCTGTTCGGTCGCAGTGTCGTCGGGGACCGAGCCTGTTTTAGCGACCGGTTTTGCGGGTCCTGACCTCTCCTCGGACGCGTCGGTGTCGTCCTCCGGAGCGAGGTTGTCTCGGAGAGTCTGAATCTGTTCGTCGTCGAGTTCGCGAACAGCGCCGCCCCGAGGGGAGTGGGTCGTCTGCCAGACGCGACGATACTCGAGTGTGAGTGAGTCCCCGAGGATCGCATACCCGTTGAGATTGAAGAAGCAGAGGTTCAATGCGGTCATTTTCGCGCACAGCGGGTCTTTGTCCTGGCCGACGAAGACTGCCTCTGGAAGTCTCCGGCCACCGCACAACAGCATCCGCCCGCTCCCACAGGCCGGGTCGGTGACAGCCTGCTGGGTGCCGTCGTCTCGGGGCTGGCCGTCGACGGTGTGAGTGATCTCGAACATCGCCTCACAGACCGAATGCGGCGTGAAGTGCTGGCCGAAATTGTTGCTGCTCATGCCGTACTCCTCGTACACAGCGCCAAGCACGTCGGCGTTGGTCTCGGACATCTGCTTCTGGAGCTGGCCGAAGGCGTTGGCGAAGAGGTCGACCGTCCGTTCACCCCGGGGGTGGTCCATATCCCGGGGCTCGTTGTAGTCGTCGACGATCTCTAGGTACGGATCGTCGCGGCGCTGGAGGGCCAACAGTATGAGGTCGACCCAGTCCTTGAAGACAGTGTAGGCGCTGTGGCCGCGCTGCTGGATCTGGTTGAGAACCGAGACAATCGGGTCGGTGTCAACTTGTGGTGACGCCATGCTCGCACCCGGAGAGCGAGACAAACTGACTGAGAGCGAACGCTAATCTCTCCGAATGTTGGCAACGTACTTGGAAGGTCAATGAACACTACCTGACAGAATCGGCCTGCTGAATAGAGGGCGCATGTCTTGCACGGCCAAAATTACGAGTTGATCGCTAGTTTAACCCCGTAGTTGTCATTTGGATTATCTTAGCCACCTTCCTATCCTACATACCCATTAAACTCTACTCCCTGCGCTTTTGAAAGCAATGTAACTCGAAGCGATATCGATTAGAGATATACGGTATCTGGTTCTATTTCAGTAATTCCATCACGGAGGGCTTGCTCGGAAGCACCACCGTCCCACTGGAGAGTAAAGCCAAACCGGGCCGGTTTGGCATTGGCGGCCGTGACCGTAACTTGGACAGTATATTTCGTGCCGGGAGAAAACTCAATCTTTCTGAAAGATGCCAAAGTGTGTAGCGACGTATCTCTTACCTCTGTTCTGCTGGCACTTTCGTCCGCTACCTCTTGGTAGGAGAGACGGAGAAGGTCTACAAGCACGTGGTCGTTACGGTTCACCTGAAATGGAGTGGTGCGTTCACGAATTCGCTCACCCTTGGGAAGACCTTTGTACAGAATAGGTGGATTGATTCTAGTTCCAAGTCTAACTGGTTGGGGGTTTCTGGAGCCGCCTTCGTAGATCTCGGCTTTGACCTGACACTCTCGTGCTGGGGTCCTTCCGGCGTTCCCAAGAAGCAGATGTATGTCCTTTACTTCGTGTCGTGTCTCGGTATCCTGAACGTTGTCTAATCGGGTCTCTTGTTTATCTAAGGTGCGAGATATGATAGCGGGTGAGTCGCCTTGATTGCTGTACCAGTCAAGAGTAAGTTGTGGTGCGTTGCGTCGTCGGAGGATTTGCTGTGCCACTACGGTTATGAGTCCCCCACCAATCCCACCTGCGAGCGCTGCACCAGCCGTTTCCAATAGCGGCATTATCATTCTTATAAGGTAGAGTGCGGAATAAAGATCGGGTGAGATGTAGCAGGGTATTTTGACATTTTACCGATTGGTAGATTGGAATCTTACACTGAGCAACTGATTTGTTCGACCGGAACTGGAGGAATAAACGAGATGCTGAACTAAACCTCTGTATGCAGCAAGTAATAAGAGAATCATCTCATAATTGGTGATTCAGATCGTGCGGCATTGAGCTCATAAATCCCCGTCGACAGAGAACTATAGCCTCGATAGTGGCCGGACAGTCATCGACCCCCACCCAGCGGATTCCGAGCGGCTCAGGTAGGTGAGCAGTTGATCACGAACGTCTGCCCGTAGCATCGCGACAGTCTGCTGGCCCGTCGCCGAGGTCAGCCGGTGCCGGACGAACTCCTCACTGTGGTCGCCACTGGCGAACTCTGAGTGGAAGAACAGCGTCCACTCGTCCCTGAATGCCAGCCGAACGGCGACCGGTTCATGCTTAAGTTCGACGAGGATGCACTCAGCGAGGGATACTTGGCGCGTTTCTGAAAGGCTGTTCGGAATGTCGCACCTCAGATCCGTCCAGGGTGCCGTCCGATCCGGATCGGTGACCGTGGGACAGACAGGGGCGCCGTGCTGATCGAAGTGGAGCTGTACGTGGTCCTCGCGACTGGTTGAATCGTCGATTGACATTGGTTGACTCTCTCGAGAGGACGACTCCCGCACACGCTGCGGGGAGATCCAACACAGGAGGGCGCGCTCTTCTCTCCTATTCGTACTTCCTCGGACACCCTATCTGTCGGGGAGTGTCCCGTCAGGCCGAGGCACAGTGCCGGCCTCGATCTCGATGGCGACCCGCCGGAGGTGCTTGCACTTGTCGACGGGCGTGTCTGGATCGCTGCAGGTCTGCTCGAAGTCGGGGCAGGTACACTGTTTCTTCACCACGTCGACGTCGTAGTAGCTTCCCGAGGCAGAGTGGACTTCGTACACACCGGGTTTCTTCTGAAACGAGACGTCGATCTCCTCGCGCTTGGCCCGCTTGGTGCGTGGATCGTCGTCGTCGGCGACGGCGAATGGATCGTCGGCGGGATCGGGAACAGTCCCATCTGCAATCCGAGCCTGGACCACGCCCCCATCAGTGACTGCCTCCGACGGCGCGTCAGTCCAGCGCGTATCCCGGACGATAACGCGGTGGTTGTCGGCCTCGGCGTCGAGAGGCCCGACTGACAGCCGATCCACGAGGCGGAGGATGTCCCACTGGGTGGCTGGTTCGGGCAGGGCAATCTCGAATGTGTGTTCGCCGGTCCGGGTGACTGTGTACTGACCTGCAGGGAACTCGTCAGTCACGAAGGCGGCCAGTCGATACACGGACAGGCCGTCCATCGCGTTCCCCTGAAGACTGTCGAGACGGCGCTGACAGCGTTCACTGGGCGCGCCGGACTGCTGGACGACGGCCTTTGCGCCGATCCGGCAGTCGGGACAGGTGTAGACAAGCGTCTCGCGATTGTCCGCGAGGTGTTGGGAACTGCGCTCGAGCGATGCGTCGCAGAGGGCGCACTGCTGGGTGGGCTGCTGGTCGGTTTCTGGACTTGCGGATGTGGATTCATCGACGGACATGGGTACGAGCGGGCCGCGCTCTCGGGCACGACCCTCACCCCATCTGGGGTACAAAAACTGTCGGCGACGGCGGACTCAATCGTCTGTGTAGCGCTCTCCCATCTCCTCGGCTTTCCGGTCGACTTCGTCGTGATGGTCAACGTCGGACATTGGGATCCGCCCGACCGTCTCCTCGAACCCACACTGGGCGCTACACTCGTAGTACACTTTCCAGCCGCTGGCTTCTTTTTTGGTTCCGTACAGCAGTGGCTCGTTACACTCGGGACACGTTGCACTCGGGTGTTCGATTAGTAACATCATAGTTGGTCTGTCGGGTGCCTTTGGGGCACCCTCGCTGTTGCGGGGAGGACAAACACTCGCTAGGTATCGAGATCGAGTCGGACCTCGACTATCTCTCCGTCGGTGGATCGGCGGCTCGTCGTTAGCAGATCCGCCCTGTCGAGTTGTTCTTGCAGAAGCGTTCGAAACCAAGGGGGTGCTTCGGGATCGAACACGATCCGGGCTCTATTCTCCTCTATCTCGGTACCGAGGGTGTCCGTTGGGGACGACTGTTCGGTCCGTGTCGTGGATTCCTGAGACATAATTCTGATTCGCCGCACCCCCTTGGCGGAACAAACTGAGGGCGAGACCGTGAATTCAGTCTTGTTGCCGGAGTTCGCTCGCCCGTAGCCGGAGCTGTCCGAGAATCGCCGCCCGATTCTGATGGGTATTTTCGTAGGCTACGTACTGCTTCACCGTTGTTAAAGAATACATACACTGGATCCCTGCCCGGATCAATCCCGGATTTGTCGCCGACAACAGTTTCTCCGGAGGGAGCTGGTCAAGGATTGCATCGCGATCTTCGTCGTCGGTCACGCTGAGGCACCTCCGTTCTCCCCGAAGTCCTCGAGTGTGACTTGCTGGCCCTGTTTGAAACGACACTCTGGATAATGCGCGAGGAGTGTGCTGTCGAACACGCGCCAGAAAGCGGACTTGTGCGGCTCGACGGTCTGCCACCAGCGCGCTCGCCGGAGGGCATCGTCGACGCGCTGGCGCTCGATCACCGGCCACTCGTCGCGTTCGATCAGGACCATCGCGATTCTCCCTCCGGATGGTCCCGCATGTACGCGGCGGCCAACTTAAAGCCGGCAACGAGCGTGTCTTCGGTGCCGACGATTCGGGAGCCTCGCTTCAGGGTCGTCCCAGTCTCGCCTCGGTGAAGTGCGAGTGTTGCCGTGTCATCCGGAATATGCCAGCCGATCCGGTTCTCGGTGTGGACGAGATATTCCCACTCGCCGGCGGTGGCCTCTTTGGCCCGCTGTTCGATATCGATCCGAGTGTCGCCGGCTCGCGAGCGCTGACCGCCAGCCCCGAAATCGCCGAGGGTGAAGTTCTCAGACATCGGTTGCCTCCTCAGAGATGGTCCCACTCGTCGAGCATCTCGACGGCCGCCTGGAGGACAGCCGTGATCTGCGCGTCGACGGGCCTGTCGGCGTCAACGTCCACGTCGAGACTCACCCGGAGGTCGTGGAGGTCGGCTACGCCGAGGCTGGGGACCTGCCGGCAAAGCGTCTTGAGGACGTGGTCACGGATCGTCTCCACCGAATTGTCAGCGCTGACCTGCTCCATGACTGAGCGGTGGATCTGGTGGCTGTCGGGCTGGGAGCCGGTGGCCATGAACTGTTCGAGCGCACGCAGCTGGCTGCTGGGTGCTTCGATCTGGAAAGACATGCTCTCACCCGCCCCGGAGGACACAAACTGACGCTGGCGAGCGAGCGGGGGGCAGAGTTTTTAACCAACACATCTGGCGGTATCCCCGATTTTACGGAGACAGTAGCTCGACTGTTGGTTAAGACTGCGGACCATCAGTTCCTACTGGAGTCGCTATGGAGGTGTCCAAGTATCGATCTGGGCCTGTCGGTGTTCGTTGTCCAAGTCCTTGCTTGAGACAGAGCCGTCCTGCTCGAACGGCGGGGTAACGAGGACGGTCGCGTCGTCGTCGTACTTGCGGTCGGGCCGGCGGACACAGTCCACTGGCTGGATTGGGCTGCATTCGATACAGGAGCAGGTTCCTCCTTCGAAGCTGGCGATCTCGACGGTCCAGCCGAGGACGCTCTGGATCCGGTAGGTTCGGTCGTCGCGAGCGCCGTCTGGTTTCCCGTTGGCCCAGCCGCGGATGCTGGCGGAGCGGCAGCCAACAGCGCCACAGATATCACAGGTCCGGAGGTAGTCACGATCACCGGGCCGGAACTGGTCGGCGGCGACCGACTCGTTGTCGCGCGTCGACAGCGCACAGTCGTCGCAGATCGCGAAGTCATACACCCCCTCTTCGTGGGCGACGTCGGCAGGCCAGCGCACGTAGGTGTAGGCGCTGCCGAAGAACCGAGCGTCGACGGTCCCACAGAATTGGCAGTGGTCGGCGTCTGCGGTCTTGGATATTTCCTTAGACATCGGTAAACTGTCCAAGGTGTCGCTGATCGCTTGGCGTTCGCGAGGACTGATATGCGTCCTCGCCGTGGTGGTCCTTGCGTTCCCGGAGCTGTTTGTGCTCGAAGATATACTGGAGCCGCTCGAGGACCATCGAACTGAACAGTATCGGCGGGGCTGGTGTCTCGCTCAGCGGCCCGCTGAACGGATCGACCCCTGGGTGTCGAAAGTATCGAGCAGGCGGACGCGGGCCAGCGTGGCTGCGTAGTCGATGTTCTCACTCGGTAGGGCCACGGCTGGTGGGTCGTGATCCACTGGGCAGGTCCAGAACGTTTTCTCGTGGCTCGGATTGCACAGTTCCATCGGTGCAAAACATTGCGGACATGGTGGTGTGTCGGATCGGTCTGACATCCTTCCAGCCTGCAGAGGGAGACAAACTCGCCGTACTGTCGCGGCTACTGGATTCAGTCGATTTCTTGTGATCATTATCCGCTAAACTGGTGATAGGTACCTACTGGCGTGCTAAATGCAGAATTTGTACTTAGCTGCAGGATTTATAACGTTATGGTTTGATGAGATATGAACACTAAATAATATAAAGAAATTTGTAATATTTTTATACTACGTGTTTTTCTACATTTGTGCGATCTGAATGAGTTGCAGATCTTGCTCCAGCAGATGAGGCCGGTCGTCACAATGAATAATTTTCCTCAAGGAGAGATGAGGACCGGCAATTGTTTCTCAGTAGTCGTTACCACCGTGCTAGCTAAAAATCTTCACTCACGGGTGCTGTTTCTCAAGTCACTATTTTTTACTCTTGTGGAGACGGTACGAGTGTTGTCATTTTTGACCGGCTCATAATGGAATTCCGTGATTTCGACGACACTGGGAACTTTGGATTCAAATTGTATGGACACTGAATATGGCTTACTAGCTAGATCATCAGTGCAAGAGCTAGTAAATCCACCAGAATCATCTTCCTCTTTTGTCCAACCAATGTCGAGGTTTAACATGCCACTCTTCTTATCGTACCTGATATCTTTAATAGATATATTGTTGCAAGTGCTTGAACCATACGTTAAAACCCCCTCTACATATATGGTTTCATTTTTTTCTTGAAAATTAACAATTGGAGGTCTATTGGGGGGAGTATTTTCACCAATTCGAGTTGTGCTATTCTGACCTTCGTCAAAATCAACAGAATTCACTCCACTCGGTAAACTGTCTGAATGATCTTGGTCTAATCCGGAATAGAACCAAAACCCAATACTTGATAGAAGTACGACAATTATTAGAAGGAGAACACTACGTTTTGCAGTTATGATCTTTTGACACATATTTCCCAGAGCAGATATACTCTTGATCACTCTTCACTCGATTAAATCGAGTTACACAGTTCAGTTAATTCTTTTGTTCCTATATTTCTAATTAAATTTACAAACTGGTACAAGACTGGGCTTGTTTATGATAATTTATGATCGGATATATATATATATTTTGGTTCAGTGAACTTATTGTCCTTATATTGGTTGTTGCAATTGAGCACCAACTGCCTCAAGCGCCTTTTCAGCGGCAGGACCAGCATCCCATTTATCTAATATAGTTCCAAAGATTGATTCCTTAATATGAACAACCCCACTGTGGAAGGCTACCAATTTTCCATCATCATCAACCCAAGGCCCGCCTGAATCACCCGATTGGCCCACTGCAGAATTCATATTGACTTGGTGTTCAGCGTGATACCCATTAGTGGCCACATCTGTTACCATATTATCTTCAGTACAACTTGACCTCCCAGATAGGGTAACATCAATAGTTCCTGTAATCGTGTACTCCAATAGTCCGTCCCAAGTCCAAGTACCCGTAACATCCGGGGCACCCAGAACACCCCCATTATCCAGTGTAACATCGGAGTCCCAATTAAATTCGTACGCAGTAATATCCTCACTTTGATCTCTTGCAGAAAATGACCCTACAGAAGTCGAATCTACTTGATACATATCTGAATCACCCTCCATTACGTGATCGGCAGTGATCAGAACATTATCGAGCGTATTTGTCCCATCTCCATAACAAACTAGACCGAGTGTGCCACTTGTTGAGGAAGGGTAGGTACTAATTCCAATCCCACCCTCCATAGTAGAGCGGTCGTCACCTCGACTCCCGCAAGCATGTTTTTTTCCATCAATTACTTTCTTGTTAATTTCTACCGGAATCTGGTCTGGCTTATTATTCTGAATAGATTTCTCCAATGAATTGATTGACGGGTTTTTCCCTTTATCTGGATTTTTGCGTTTGGACATCGTCACCTTTATTTTCAGATCACCTCTGCTGTCGGATCTGGATTTGAGGCTCATTCTACCGATCTTCTCACTGCGTACTTTATTTGAGAATCTTTTGTATTTTTGAATTTTATTATGACGTTCTTCTTCGATTATTTTCACTTTTTCTGGTTGGCCTTGTCTATCCTTGGTCAAGACCAGTGGAACACCTTCTGGCTCTTCGCCATAAGCATTTTCTAGAGCAGCTTGAAGCCCTGTGATACCAACTGACCCGATCCCCAACATTTTGAGAAACCGGCGTCGAGTGGTTTGATCCAGACGAACAGTTTCTCCAACCGCAAGTTCTCTTGGCATTGTAACTTCAAATTAATCCCATATTGTTTGTAACTTAAAGATATTGGTTTTATTTTTTATCCAAATTATATCATGAAAATTCTCAAATCGTGATGGTGCTTTCTGGATTATTTCTGCATTCGTAGTTGGTGATAGCGACGAACAAGCGAAGACAGAGTACAATTCTGGCTTATTAGGTCTCTGCTGAATCGTAACTGGAAATTGACAAAATTTCCGACCCAACAGGTGTGGACAAACAGGCGCTGGACGACTGTCAGACCCGATCTAGCGTCACAGTGAAGGGGGCGTCCGATTCTCGTGCTTGTTCTGGCGCGTTCTCGAGAGCCCAGGGCGGTTTGGCTGTGTAAGAGTCATCGTCGTACCAGAACGCAATCTCACGCAACTATTGCTTGTCGATCAGGCGAAAGCAGCCATCGTAAATCCGCTATACCCGCAGTAAGTATGGGAGCCCCCGCTCCCGTCGCCAAGCCCTGTCTCGTTACTTCGTAGTTAGAATTAATTAACTAAACCAGTAATATTATATAAACAGTCAAAATTATAGAAACTTAGGAAGGTACAATGAAGGCTTTAGATATATATCGCAAGTTACTGTACTCAACCGGGTTGGCAGCACTACTAGTTACTATTTTGATGACCGGAATAGTGGCGGTACAACCCGCAGCCGCGACAGGCGTATCAATACAGACGACAGAGAAAGCAGAATTTGGAAACATCGTTGCAGAAGTAACGACTGAAACGCACTTTACGGACAAAGAGTCTTACCCAGTCAATGTCTCGGCAGCTATCCAGGGTGGCGAGGAAGTAAACGGGACAACCGATCTCAGGACGATCGAGGTCGGCGAAACACGCCGGAGCAAGATCGATGCCAGCGATATCGAACCACAGGGGTTCGACGGATACGCGGAACCGATCAACTTCGGGCTCTCCGCGGGTGATCGGATCGATGTCGTCGCCAACGCGACCAGTGACTCGAATATTCGGCTGTTCCTCGGGAGCACTGAGGATGACATTGGCCTGATCGAGAGCACATACACCCCTGGGAACGCCTCGCTGGTCAACGTCACCGCACCGAAGACGGCTCCCTACACGGTTATCGTGCTCGGTGGGGCGAACCAGACCTTCCAGTATTCCATCACAGTCCGGAACGCATCGCTGAATTCGGATGTGGACACGGACGGTGACGGACTGACCGACGCCCGGGAACGCGACCTCGGGACGAACGCGACGCTCGTGGACACGGACGGTGACGGGTTGTGGGACGGCAACGAGACCGAACTCGGGTTCGATCCGCTCGACAACGACAGTGACGCCTCCTCGACACAGTCGAACGAGGCTGGTGACGGTGTCGAGGACGGACTGGAGGATATCGATGGTGACGGGATTCCCGTCGGGCGGGAGATGCGACTCGGATTGGATCCCTTCGACGCTGACGAAGACGACGACGGCCTCCCCAGCGGATATGAGGCGACTCAATCGTACACAGACCCAACACAGGCTGACTCTAATGACAATGGTGTCTCAGATGGAAGTGAGGATCATGACGGTGACTCACTGACGACAGCGAAGGAATTGAACATTGGTTCAGACCCACAGAGGCGAGATACCGACGATGATGGTCTTGATGACGACCGTGAGTTGGCAATCGGAACGAATGTTTCCGATCCGGATACCGACAATGACGGCATCAAAGATGGCATTGAAGCTTCAAATACGTTCCCGACCAACCCAACGAATTCCGATACCGATGGTGACGGAATACCCGATGGCGAGGAAGAAGTCTCGACAAAAACTACGAACACCACACTCAATGCGACCGCAACGGTACGAGGGCCAGGAACTGTCGCCGGGAACGTAACCATCAAGAACGGCTCGCGGCCGATGCTTGATCTCGGGGCAGCCGGAGACTCGATGGTCACGTCGCCTATCAAGTTCGAGAATCAAAGTAGGTTCGACAACGCCACTATCACGCTCCCGTACAACGAATTAGCCGTGTCCGGGAGCGAGGCGGATGTCTCGATATATCGGTATAACGAGACGCTCCAGACTTTCGTCGCCGTGGAATCCAACGTTGACAAAGTCAACAACACTGTGTCAGCGAACGTTTCACATTTCTCGACTTATACGGCAATGGACAGTCGAAGGTGGAACGAGAGGGTTACCGGACCAACCGCTGAAACAAAAGACAATGGTGAGACGTGGACGATCCCAGTTTACGTTAGTTCCTTCGAGAGCGGCAGTCTCAACAGCAATTGGTCTTTCTCTGGCCGTTCGACCGATCCGGATGGTGATGGTTTCGGCGATCCAATCAATGACCGTGGTTCCGTCGGCGTGTCCGGCGGAAGCCTACAGCTGAGTTCATTCGGCTGTTATCGTACGCAGGCGGATTGGAATTACGGCTTCAGTAACGGATCGCAGACGACAATCAGCTTCGATTATACCAGGACACAATCCGAAGACTACGGCGTCCACGAAACTAACTTCTATATCCGTGAAAATGGCTCGAAACTAGATTATGATGTTGTCAATGGACCAACCTACGGGAGTGAAAAGGTGCTACCGGCAACCACAACACCAGACCCCGCTAGTGGTTCAGTGACAGTCCAGGCTGGCATCGAAAACGGAAGTTTCAATTTCGGATTCATCAACGAACCGCGACTACAGTTCCGGGATGCGACTTCGTGTAACCTTGGGTCGCTTGATAAGACTGACCTCAAAATCCACCGAGTTATCACCAAGGTCACATTCACGAATAACAACATTACCGACACCGACGGTGATGGATTACCTGACTTCATCGAAGAACGAGGGATACCCACGGGATGGGGGCGCGTTCAAACTAATAAATCGAATCCCGACACTGATGGCGACGGACTCACCGACGGCCAGGAAGTAGCGATTGGACAGTTCGTTCAGAACCCGAACAATCCGGGACAGCGGTACTTCAGGCTCCAGAGCGATCCGACGACCAGGAACAGTGACGACGACCAACTGACTGACTATACCGAGCGTCAGATGGATACAAACCCCATGCGGAGTGACACTGATGGGGACGGACTTGACGACCACGAGGACTTCAATCCGCATGACCCGTACGAGATCGAGAGGCTGAGTAACGCGGATAAAGGACGTGCGATGCTTGACGGTGCAATTCTGGGCGCTTTCGGTGAGGCTGACGGAGCAGTGTCCAGTGACTATTATGACACGCCGTACTTCGTTATCGGTGAAGTCGGTGGTGGGGCGCTCCCCCTCGCCGATGTCCGAGACGCTATTGGCCACGCCCGCCAGGACGATTGGAACGCAATCATATTCGACATCGCAGGTGCGGTCCCAGCTGGTGGGGATACGGTCAAAACCGCAGATACGTTCGCAGGCTGGGCCAAGCGAGCGGACCGTCGGACCGTTGATTGGTTGCTCGAAACCATGCAGAAGTACGAAATAATCGGCCCGAAACGGTCTGACGAATTCAACAAAATAATGCTCAGACGGATTATCAGAGCCGGACAGGGTGCTGAGGACTTCAAAAACCTTGCCCGTATCACAGAGCGTGGGGGTCAGTTAGTCAAGCTCAAGAACTCGTTACCACGCGGTATGGAAACCGGTGAGATAGAGCGAGCGTACATCTGGCCAGATGGAGCACTCTCCGACGAGGTGTACCTACTCCTCGACTCTCGTTGGACTCATATAAAAGAGCGCCACTACACCGGAGAACGACAGCCAGACGGGATAACGAAGTTCTTCCCATCCGGCGAAACCGTTCCGGCTGGAAGCTCCCGATCCTCGAAGACACTCCCAAATGAGATGTCGACTTCTGAACTGAAAGAACTCATCAAAAACGCGATTGAAAATGGAAACCGCGACGGAGCAATCACCACATACGAACCGAGTGGTGAATACGGAATAGATCAACTTCGACTCGTCGCCAATCACGACCGGGGCTGGATACTGGGCCTATACGCTCAGAGCGGACCGAACGTCTACGAGTGGAATGGCACCGCCTGGGTCGAAAACCCTGATCCGAATCCCTGATTGAAATCGGATCTCACTCACTGCTGCCGGGTCTCTTTTTTTCACATTGGACACTGGGCAAGGGTCATCGGTGCGCGATCATTAAGCCCGTCATCTGCTGTCATCTCAGGCGAGAAAATTCAGGTAGACTCCGAAGCTATAGAGCGCGACGAACGCGATAGCCATGAGTGACATGTACACCCCGCGGCCGATGAACGAGATGGTGAGAATTGGCCAGGGCCGATTCGAGAGCAGGACCGCTCCTTCGTCGAGCGCCGCTGAAGCCTCACTCTCGTTGACGGCACTCACGGGGCCGTATACACGAATTGTATCGTCCGATTGTAGATACTGTACCTCACATTTCAGCCAGCGAGTGAAGGCTGTAAGTCCGGTGGTGTAATGCTCGACTCGCTCATGGGGGTCAGGTCCGTTCATCGACCGATACGTCTCGACCACGGATTCTTCGTCCGTCTCCGTTTCCTCGAGCCAGTCCAGTCGGTCTGAATTCTCGAACAGCCGTTGTGGCAACTCGTCGAGTTCCGCTGTAAGCGAGTCAGGGACAGCGCCTGCCCGGTATGCTCGAACCGTCTGCCTGTTGTATCGAGAGGCTGACAATCTCGTCTTCCCGGTGGGAGTTACGGTCACTCTACCCGTTCCGTCTTCGATAACGAACGACGACATACTTCCGTGGACGAGGAACTGATCCTGATCGAATCGATTACGTATGAGATCCACCCCCGTGAGTTTGTACTGGTAGGCAACGCAGTCTGTCCGTGTGACCGGGTCGGTGACCTTTGTTGCGGGTTGGACAACCGTCCCTTCGAGTTTGATACGCGGTCCCGACGCCTGACCGATCGTTTCCAGCGATGTCCGTGCAAGCCCGAATCCGATCCGCAGTCGATCGATAGCACCGAAACTGTATCGACGGACCCAATATACGACGAGCCAAGCCAAAAGAAGAAAGACGAAGACTCGTATTAGTATCGACATGCGATTGATACGTTTGATGCAACAACGGAAATAATTTTTTTATCGAAAAATCAGCTGGTCTTGAGCCCTTTGTGTCGTGAAAGCGTTTGGCGACTTGACGATGGATGGTGGCTGTCTCAAGGCGCCTGATCTCCCCTGAGCCTACTGTCGATGCGTAGAATATGGCTGAAATGATCCTCGAGGCGATCAGTCAGGGATATGAGCACCCCAACGAAACCCGACAATTTTCGGACTTCAGTGATTTAGGAGGTCAGGTGTTGATGTGTTTTTTTAGCATGTCCCGATTAGAACGGACAGTTGCGGAACATACATCAGCTGCTGCCGCAAGCTCCTCTTGCGTAATTTCATCGTCGGTCTCAGTAGCCGCTATCTCGAGGCAGGCTGCTGCTACTCCAGCTGGATTTCGTCCAGTGGCCCGTCCTGTGTTTGCTGCTTGTTCGGCGAATTCGGATGCTTTGTGTCTGGTCTCAGCCGAGACACTGACCTCAGACGCGAGTTTTGGAACGAAGGCGGCGGGTTGCTGTGGTGGAACGGGAAGCCCCAGTTCACGGTTCAGGACGGAGTATGCATTCCGAATGCGATGTGATTGGACACGCGAGATGCGACTGACCTCATCGAGGGTAAGAGGTTGTTTTGCACACCGACAGGCCGCATAGACACAGGCGGTCGCCATCGCTTCGATCGAACGCCCTGGCAGTAGTGAGGCATCCTGTGCGGACCGGAATAGAGTCGCGGCCTGTTCACGGAGGTCCTGTCCGAGACCGAGCGCTGACACCATCCGTGCGATTTCGGTACAGCCGTGGCCGAGGTTTCGGTCAGCTTTCGACTGCCATTTGGCTCTGTTGTGTTCGCGCCGAAGACGTGATATCCGACGACGCGTCTTGGAACAGAGTTCGTTCCCGTTGGCGTCCCGCTTGTACCCGATTTCTGTCGACAGTCCACGATCATGCCGTGCGTTAGTGACCGGGTCGCCAGTACGTCCACGATTGCTTTCGTCGTCCAGATAGATTCGTGGTCCACGGCGGTCAAGCCGTGATGTATCAACGACCAACCCACAAGAGCAACAGCGCGTTTCCCCCCCTTCGGTCAGGAGTTTTCCGCCGCACTCTGGACAGGTATTGATTGCTCCTTCGTCAGTCGATACGTCGTCTCTGCTTGTTCGGGCGAGTTCTCTCGTTGCCATCTTTGACCAGCGAGACCATCGTATCTGGCCCCGCACCTGCTGGGGATCAACAAACCTCCGTTACCGCCGTTCGTTCTGGTTTTTCCGGTTCTCAGAGTCTCTGGAACTGCACAACTGCTGTTGCTCGGTCGCGATGTACTGGTCAGAAACCTCCTCGAAGGCGTCGAGACCAGCCTGCTCAGTTGCTTCGACGTCGACGCTTGATCTATCGAGCTGCCAACGCGCTTGATCGCGGTCATAACCGGCATCGAACACGGAGAGTTCGCGAGTCCGGGCCGGCGTGGCGATGGCTTCCAGTTCTTCAGCCCGCTCGCTCAACCAATCCATCTGCTCGAACATCCCGTCGAAGTCCCGTTCTTGGAACGGGAACCGCACGGATGCTTTCGGCGGGAGTGCTGTATGCGTTTCCTGCCCAGTTTCCAAGGCCGTCGGCCGGCCCTCGAAGATCCCCCGCTCGCGAAGGGCGTCGACGTAGTCACTCCCGGCGAGGACGACCAACTCCCGGCAGGGAGACTCCGGCTGATCGGCGTGGAACGGTCGGCGAAGCCAGTCTGCCAGCCCAGAGTGGACACGGCGGGCCCAACGGTCCAGTTTCGTTGTGACGGGATCACCCGACGGCAGTTCGAATCGCGGTTCGCCGTCGATTGGCACGTCGCGGAGGTCATTGATCGTCGTGTTGTAGGGCTCGATCTCCATCCGGGCCGGCAAAATCCCGTGTTCGGCCGAGAGGACGGCCCAGGCGTTCGCCCGCCTGTCGGCTGTTCTGGCCCACTGGACGGCGGCCTCGGCGTAGCGGCGCTTGAGTACAAAGTACGACGATGTATACAGGTCACGAGCTTCGGCAGGTTCGTCGGTTTTCGCATCGCCACAGCCGACCAGCACGAACCGTCCTCGCGTCCGCTCAGGCGCCATCGGCTTCCCACCGTTCGGCGGGATCAAGCTTCCGAACCTCGGCGACGCGGCGATTCCGCTCGGGGGCGAGGAACTCGGCGGTACAGCCGGGACAAGCCCGGACCTGCGTGACGCCGACGTGGAAGACCAGCGCCTCGAACTTGTACTGAGCCGGTTCGGTACAGGCCCGGTAAAACTCACACTCGACCGGATTGATATCGATCTGTTCGTCGGTTGCCTCTGCCGAGTCGTGGGTGGACATGAACAAATTCCTCCACCCACCTCGGGGAGAACAAACAGACTGCGGCGCAACCGCTAAACCCAATCGAGCGTGACGGTGAACGGTCCCTCCCACTCTCTGGCCTGCTCGGGCGCGTTATCGTGGGCCCAGAGCTGTTTGGCTTTGCAGGAGCCGTCGTCGTACAAGTTCCCATTCTCGTCGGTCGCATCCTCGGCTGGGACGACGAAGTGTTCGCGCTTCTCGGCCGGTACGAGACGGCCCTTGTGCCAGGTCTGTGGGATGAAGGTCACGCGTACCCGGCTGGACCCGTCACACTCTGGTGGATCTGGAACCAGATCGAGCAGGTCCAACCGTCCGGCGATGTCGGTGTGCTGGCTGAGCCACTGGCGGGCTTCCGCGATGGCGTCGTCGATATGCTCCTGATCGAGCGAATCGCTCCGGCCCCATTCGGCGCCGTCTTCGACCACGGTCGCGCAGGCTCGCGCGATGACCTCGCTGACCCGGGAGTCCTCGGCGTAGCCGGTGACTCCGTTCTGGGCGGTTTCCAGTTCGCGGTACAGCATCGACTCGGTGCCGGTCTCCTGCTCACGCTCGTGGACGGCACAGCGAAGGTGTGCGACGGCGTCCAGCAGGTGTCCCAGCTGGGAGTCATCCTGAATGTCGTCTCGGACTTGCTTCCGGAGCGGGATCGAATCGAACTCACGGGCGGCTCGGCGGGCGAGATCGGTCTGCTTCTCGGCTCCATACGATGTCTCGGCAGCGGTCATCGCTGTTCCCCCTCCTGCATGACTGGGCGAGTTTCGGGCCACTGCTGTCCGTCGAAAATCGCGCCGGACTGTTGGGCGTTTTGATGTTCGGTTTCAATGTCACGTTCTATGTTGTCGGTATGGTCTGGCGATGCGTCACCGCGTTGCTCGTCGGTACTCATGGTGAAAAAGCCTCCAGCCAGCAGGGGGAGACAAACTCAGGTTGCTGTGAGACTCATCCGGGCATTGGAGCCCCTGTGCTGAATACAACGCGCGTATGCAGCATTCCTGTGGATAGCACCTCCTGATCGTCAGGTCCTCCCCTTCAACGGCTTATGATAGAGTGCGAACCCAACGACCGCAGATAGACACGCGATAGCGTTTCCCTGCCAGGGAGGATTCCCGGGTGTGTTCTGGAGCACCGACAGCGTCGCCCACAGATTGGGGAGATAGAACAGCAGAATGACTGCTGGCAGCGCGTACAGTGCCCATCGGCGGTCGCTCCGGAACGGAAAGACCAGCAGCACCAGAATTACCACGCCGACAGTGAACCAGCCGCCGCCGGCGACGGTCATCAACGCCGAAATTAACACCTGATTCGCTGCCTCGACTTCGCCCCAACCCATCGAGAGTGCGTCGGCGTGATACGGCATGAACGATTGCCTGACGGCGTAGATGCCGCCGAGGACCAGGCTTACGATGGCCGTGATGCCGTACGATAGTCCAGCCGCCCGCTTCCGAAGGCTATGATCGGCGAACACAGTGAATCTCCTCGACATGATCTACCAGTTACAACCGAGTATGGATTTGCCCAACATCTTGGTGACACAGTCGACTGTGAGATGACTCGATTCGGGTGGTTCGGGAGTAACATCGACGCCAGCGTACGTGTCGGGTCACGCCGTGGATGCAACTGCGCGGTCGTCCAGCATGACGAACTCAACACGTGACCGTGCGACCAGCGTACTCTCCGGGTCGTTTTCCGGGTCGTACGGCATTCCGAACTCGTGGGTGTCCGGTAACTCGAACAGTTCGACTTCGATCGCTAGTTCGTCCCGCTCACTGCTCGTCGTTCGGTCCCGAACCACTGCATGAGCGGTGACACCCTGTGTCGCACTCTTCTCGAAGGACACGTCCATCGCTGTGGTGTACGCCTTCCCACCAGGCGTGCCGTACTCCCGCCAGACGGCAAAGAGGCCCGCCATATCCATCACACTCGTGAGCACGCCACCGTGGACGTGCCCCACTGGCGTCCGTAGCGTCTCCGCGTCCGGAATCTGCATCCGACAGATGTCCTCGTCGGTTTTCGCTTCCACGAACGTCAGTCCCAGATACTCGTAGAAATCGACGGCATCGAGAACCTGTTGGTAGACCTCAACTGCACTCATGACCGATCACCGCCACACTGTCGGGGTCGCTGACTCGGGATACGTCGTGTCAGCCCAGCAGATTCGCACGCACGCTGGCTGTCGTGCCGGTCCAATCCGTCGCTGAAGTGTACTGGTGTGACATGCCAAGTAACTAGAGGGGAGAGTTCAGGGTACGACTTTGCCCAACATGTTGGACAAACCGATTCCTCGGGATCACGCCCACATCAGTATGTGATGCGACGGAAACTGTGTCCCCGACTGAAGTACAGGACCGACTCGACGGAACCGAGAAACCGGAGGTGTCGAGAATGAACGCACATCTCGGATCACCGATCAGAACTGGATCGGAACTGGCGGCGGAACTTCGGCGCCGGAGTCGCGTGCTGTTCGCCGTCGCGCTCGTCAATCTCGTCCTCGCAGTGGTGTTCACCGCGCTGCTGCAACTGGACGGTCGCACCATCCTCGGACGGAACGTCTGGACCAAACCCTGGAAGTTCGCCACATCTATCGCCATCTTCACTGCGACGGTGGGCTGGCTGCTCCCCTCGCTGTCGCTGGCCGACCGCGTCGAGTGGCTCGCGACCAGAACCATCGGCGGGGCCATGCTCGTCGAGATCACCCTCATCTCGACCCAGGCCGCCCGCGGCGTGCAGTCGCACTTCAACAAGGCGACCGCTCTCGACACCGGTATCTTCGCCGTCATGGGCACGACGATTACCATCAGCACGCTCGTCGTGGCCTACGTCCTGTGGCGCACCGTCCGTGACCCGCCAGACCTCGCACCCGCGTACCTGTGGGGTATCTGGACCGGATTCTTCCTGTTCGTCCTCGCGAGTTTCGAGGGCGGGCTGATGATCGCCAACGGCTCTCACAGTGTCGGCGCACCCGCCGACGGATCCGGACTGCCGCTGTTGAACTGGAGTCTCACCGGCGGTGACCTCCGTATCGCACACTTCGTCGGCCTCCACGCGTTGCAGGTCCTCCCGCTGACTGGCTACGTCGCAGCACGCTGGGACGACCTGTCGACCCGCCAGTCGCTCGGCGTCGTCGGCGTCGTCGCAGCCGGGTACAGCAGTCTCGTGGGTGGGGCCTTCGTCTGGGCGCTACTCGGCAACCCGCTCGTGACGTCGCTTCCCCTCCCGTCGATGACGGGCATCTTCGGCGGGAGTTTCCTGCTGGTCGCGCCGTTCTGGGGACTGATGATCCTCGCGCCGACCTGGCGCGTGACCGAGCGAGTCGTCGCCTCGCCGCTGCTCGCCGTTCCCGCCGCCCTCCTGTACCTGCTCGTCATCGTGCCCCAGTTCGGCTCGGTCGTGAGTGGCGTCCTCTCGCCGTCACTCGCCGGGATGCAGTCACTCCTCGCGACGGCCGCCGGTACTACCCTCGCGTGGGTCCACTTCCTCGCGTTCGACCTCTTCGTGGGCCGGTGGATCTACCGCGACGCACGCCGCCGAGGACTCCCGTGGCTCGTCGCTTCCCCGCTGCTGGTCGTGACACTGTTGCTGGGACCAGTCGGGTTCCTCGGCTACTGCGTGGTCCGTGTCACGACGGCCGTCCGGACGTCGACCGCCACTCCGAATCCGGGAAGTGACTAAACTGTCCCACACTGGGTCCTCTTTCTCGGCGGCCCCCACGGATGAGACCCGAGACTGACTGGCCCGACCCCTGGACCGGGACTGACCCACAACCTGTTGTGGGTTCAGCAGAAACCAGTCCCGACAGGGAGAGAGCCTTGCTTCGCGCACGCTTCCGGATGACGCTGCCCGAGGACATCTGGGTTGCAGAGGTGTCCACATCGTTTCCGGATGCGACGTTCCGACTGCTCACTGGCGTCCCGAAAGGTGACCGGGCGATCGAACTGGGCGAAATCCTGGCCGACGATCCCGAACTCGCGGCCGCTGCACTCCGGGACCATCCCGACATCGTCGCCTACGACCGACTGCTCGTCGACGACCAGCGAGCCATCACCCAGTACGAGGCCGAAGAACAGCGCCTCTATCAGTTCCTCTGGGAGTCGTCGCTGCCCCCGGAGTTCCCGCTGGATGTCGAGAACGGCGCGATGGAGTTCGACCTGACCGCGACACAGGCACAGTTCGAGGCGTTCGGCGAGGTACTCGACGCCACCGGCCTCCAGTACGAACTCCTGACGGTCGTCCACACCGACGACGAGGAGTCGCTTTTGACCGAGCGCCAGCGCGAGTGTCTGACCGTCGCCCAGCGCCGCGGCTACTTCGACGTGCCACGGGACTGTACGCTGGCGGAACTGGCCGACGTGCTAGACGTGGATAAATCGACGGCGAGCGAGACCATCCGCCGCGGGACTGCCCGCGTTCTCGAACAGTTTCTCGTCGGGCACGAGTGACCGTCGCCCCGACTGTCCCGATGGGTGATATGGAGTCGGCCTCTCCGGTTCGTCAGCCCTGTCCACGCAGTCGGTAGCGTTCCACGATTACAACCTGTCGACGCCGTCGATGGGCTCTCGAAACGTCACAAGAGACTACCGGGAGGAGTTTTTTCAGCCCAGCAATCCGAGTGCATCCAATTCCTCACGGACAGCATCCAGAGCCCGATGCGCATCGCCGGGATCTTTGCCACCGGTGATGACGACCTTGCCTGATCCGAACAGCAACAAGACGACATCGTGATTTTCGAGTCTGTAGACTAACCCAGGGAACTGTTCTGGTTCGTATTCGACCTGTTCGAGGCCAAGTCCGATAGCCATCGCGTTGAGATTTAGATTCGTACCCAGATCGCCAGACGAGACGATATTTTGCACAGTAACGTCTGGTTCGTCTGGCACGTCGATATCAAGATCGCTGAACGCATCGAAGACGACATCCATGCTCCCGTGTACAGCGTCCACACTCTCAGCACCGGTACAGACTATTTTACCAGACCGGAAAATGAGTGCCGCTGCTTCGGGGTCGTTCGTCCGGTAGACTAGTCCGGGAAACTGTTCGGGATCGTAGTCTGCCCCGTCCAGATCGAACGCGACGCTGTCGAGATCTAGTTCCTGACCGATACTGGTCGATGCGACGACGTTCTCGATTGAAATAGATTGTTGTACGGACATTGTATGCTCTCCCGATACTCAGTAGAACTCTCGAACGAGGTTCATTGCGTCGTCGGGGGCGCCGTCGGGGATGTCGGACATGGGCTCGGTGAGGCCTTCACGCTCTTCCCACGGCACGGACTGGTCGTTCTGGTAGATGACGCCCTGGTACTCCTTGTCGGCGTCGAGGATGGCCTGTTTGGCGTCGCCGTAATCGGTCGGGTCGTGGCCGGTTTCGCCGAGATCAACGATGGTGTCGCGGAAGTAGTCGTAGGTGTCCACGTCGTTGAAGGTGACACACGGCGAGTAGACGTTTACGAACCCGAAGCCATCGTGTTCAACTGCTTTCTGTACGATCTCGGTGTGGCGCTGGGAGTCAGAACTGAACGACTGGGCGATGAAGGTGCCGCCGGCGGCGAGCGCGAGCGCGAGCGGGTTGACCGGGGGCTGTTTGGGCCCGTCGGGGGAGGTCGAGGTCTCGAAGTCCTCCCGCGAGGTGGGCGAGGCCTGCCCCTTCGTGAGGCCGTAGATGCGGTTGTCCATGACGACGTAGGTCATGTCGACGTTGCGGCGGACGGCGTGGATGAAGTGGCCGGCCCCGATGGAGTACCCGTCGCCGTCGCCGCCGGCGACCATCACTTCGAGTTCGGGGTTGGCCAGTTTCACGCCGATGCCCACGGGCAGGGCGCGGCCGTGGACGCCGTGGAGCGCGTAGCTGTGCATGTAGGTGCCGATCTTCCCGGAACAGCCGATGCCGGCGACGACGAACGTGTTGTCGGGGTCGTTGCCCGTGTTCGCCAGCGCCTTCATCATGCCGTTCATCGTCCCGAAGTCACCGCAGCCGGGACACCAGGTCGGTTGCTTGTCGGATTTGAAGTCCGTGAATCGAATGTCTGAGCTCATTGGTTCAGTCTCGAGGTTCTGTGTTCTCTATACTGTTGCTTGGGTCGGTTCTCCCGAACGAGAGGGCTGTACGGGGCACTCATTTTGAGTGCCTGAGCGAGGCCGTCTCGATCTCGCTCACTCCAAGTTCGGCGATTTCGGCAGTTATCGGCGGTGGCAGTGTTTCGATCGTATCGACACGCTGTGGATTGATCGACACACCGTCGATTTTGAGAGCCACCAGTTTCCCACGGCTCCCGTGGGCAGCGACCTCGAACTCGAATGGACGGTCTCGGTCGTCGACGGCTTTGACCCAGACTTTTGCGAGTCCGTTCGCGCTCTCCCAGTGGACGCTGTCGACGACGGTGAGGCTGCCGGCAGGCGGGACACACGAGGAGCCACACGCGGGACAGCGAGCCAGGTGCGGCGCTGTCCCGACGTAGTCGTACTCGGCATCGCACTGGTAACACTGTAATGCGACCGTACTCATCGGTGGTCACCCGTCATTAGAGTCGCCCCGCTCGTCCGGGATCGACATCGATCGCATCGACCGGACAGACATCGACACAGAGCATACAGTCGATGCACTGGGCTTCGTTGGCCGGATCAGCCTTGATCTCGCTCTCCGGGTGGTCTGGCGTGTCTGTCCACTCGAACACGTCGACTGGACAGTCCTCCAGACACGCTCCATCGGCGATGCAGATGTCGAAATCGACGGCCACGTGGGTGCCGTGAATGCCCAACGTTTCTGGTTCGTCGACGGGTCCCCAGACCGTGTGGCCCTCGTGCTCGTCGGCGACATCGCGGCTGGTCTCGAACGTCGGATCGATTCCCATTGAGATTGTCTCCTGTATGATCTGCTCTCTTGCCTACTACCCGAGGCTTCCCTCCATCTCGAGTTCGATGAGGCGGTTGAGTTCGACCGCGTACTCGATGGGCAGTTCCTCGGTGATCGGCTCGATGAAGCCGGCGACGATCATCTGCTTGGCGTCGTCGTCGTCCAGGCCACGGCTCTGGAGGTAGAACACGTCCTCGTCGCCGATCTTCCCGACGGTCGCCTCGTGGGCAACGTCGACCTTGTTCTCCTGGATCTCCATGTACGGCATCGTGTCCGACGTCGACTCGTTGTCGAACATCAGCGCGTCACACTCGACCGACGTGGAGGCGTTCTCCGCCCCGTCGGCCATGTGGACCAGCCCGCGGTAGTTCGTGCGGCCGCCGTCCTTGGAGATGGACTTCGACTCGATGGTCGATTTGGTGTTCGGCGCGTTGTGGTAGACCTTCGCGCCGGTGTCGATGTCCTGGCCCTCGCCCGCGAACGCGATGGTAATGTGGTTGTCCGTCGCGCCCGGGCCCTTGAGGATGGTCGAGGGGTACAGCATCGTGGCCTTCGAGCCCATCGACCCCGACACCCACTCCATCGTGGCGTCGGCCTCGGCGATCGCTCGCTTGGTGTTGAGGTTGTAGGTGTTCTTCGACCAGTTCTGCACCGTCGAGTACTGGACGTGGGCGTTCTCCTTGACGAACACCTCGACGCCGCCGGAGTGGAGGTTGAACGCCGAGTACTTCGGCGCGGAACAGCCCTCGATGTAGTGGACCTCGGAGTTCTCCTCGGCGATGATGAGCGTGTGCTCGAACTGGCCCATGCCGTCGGAGTTCATCCGGAAGTACGCCTGCACCGGCATGTCGACGGTGGTGTCCTCGGGGACGTAGACGAACGACCCGCCGGACCAGATGGCGCCGTGCAGCGCCGCGAACTTGTTGTCGCTCGGCGGCACGGCCTTCGTCATGAAGTACTCCTTGACGATCTCTTCGTGTTCCTGGACCGCCTTGTCCATGTCACAGAAGATGACGCCCTTCTCCTCCCAGCGCTCCTGCATGTTCTGGTAGACGATCTCCGACTCGTACTGCGCGCCGACGCCGGAGAGGGCGTTCTTTTCGGCTTCGGGGATGCCGAGCTTGTCGAAGGTGTCCCGGATCTCCTCGGGCAGGTCCTCCCAGTTCTCGGCCCCGCCGCGTGTCTCGATGTCCGGGCGGATGTACGGGACGATCTCGTCCACGTCGACCTCGCTCAGGTCGGGCGCACCCGGCCAGTCGTCGGGCATCGGCATCTGCTTCCACTGCTCCAGCGCACGAAGCCGGCGCTCGAGCATCCACTCGGGTTCGTCCTTGTCCTCGGAGATGACGCGAATCGTCTCCTCCGTGAGGCCCTTGTCGGCCTTGAAAGCGGATTTCTCCTTCTTCTTGAACTCGAACCGGGCTTCCGTATCGGTTTCCTTGAGATGGTCTTGCTCTGAACTCATATACTTGAGTTGAGACTGCTGGGTAAAAAGTCTAGGTAACTCAAAACAGATTTAGTAACCACAATTAGTTAATTCCGTTAATCCAAACTATATCCATCAAACTACGAGCGATTGTTATCCGTATCGCGAACTGGGCTCCAGCATGGAGTCGTGTATTTTCGAAAAACCAGCAAGGAGATGTAACCGGTGTGGGGTTCGGGTCGTTCGTGCCGTGGTCACAGCTGGCGACACCCTGACGCTGCTTAACAAGAAAACAGAAACCCGCTATAGTAGTCACCAGAAGTCGTTGCTCGCTGTCTGTTCAGACGTGGCGGTTCGTGCGGGAAACCGGCCTGCTGACGTTCGTGGCCGTGAACATTTCTGCGGACTAGTATAGTGAGGACCTCCGTCTGTGCTAACGGGCACGTTTGCAACCGCTGCCGGGAGTCGCTCTCAAAAAGATCGGGCGAGTGGCTCGGGAATGTCCGGAAACCTCCGATTTCTGTGAGCACGAGAATCTTCGATTCTCGAATGCCGTGACCTCGAGACAGGTCACTCTCAGGGTGCAATCTCAATCTCGAACCGCGCTCCGCCATCGGGCCCGTCTGTCACAGACACCGTCCACCCGTGAGCCTCCACGATCCGTTTTACGATGGTCAGTCCGAATCCGGTGCCCCCACTCGTCGAAGAATGGCCTGGCTCGAAAATCTCTTGGCGCCTCGCTGCGGGAATCCCAGACCCATCGTCTTCGACGTATATAGTGTCCTCATCGACGCGTCCGACACGAACAGTCACGTCCGTGCCACCGTGTTCGATAGCGTTTCGGAACAGATTCTCGAATACGTGTCGTAACCGATCACGATCGCCCTGGAACGTCATCTCGTCAGCTATATCGAGGGTCGCCGCGTCGGTATCCACCGTTCCCCAGCACTTCCCGACGAGGTCGGTCAGACTGACCGTCTCCGTTTCGTCTATCGTCTCACCCTGTCGAGCGAGTGTCAACGTGTCCATGACGATTGCCTCCATCCGGTCGAGCGCTTGTACGAGTGGATTCAAATGTTCGCTCTCCGTTTGTTCATCAAGAAGTGTTGCGCGGGCCTGTGCGACGTTGAGCGGATTCCGAAGGTCGTGGGAGATGACACTCGCAAACTCGTCGAGCCGCTCCTTTTGACGACGAAGCTTTCGTTCCCGTTCGACACGGTCAGTGACGTTTCGGGTGATTCCCACGAGACGGGTTACGTCGCCGTCAGTGAGTACCGGTGCGAGGTTCGTCTGCCAGATGCGTGCCTCCTCGTTGACTCGCAGTTCTTCCTGATACGAGATCGGCTCACGAGCTTTGACACACCGGTGATAGTTTGCTTCGAGTTCCGCTCCCGCTTGCTCACCAAACACGTCTCGAGGCGTTTCTCCCCGGACCTCTTCGGTCGTGATCCCGGTTTGACGCTCGTATGCCGGACTGAGCCGGTCGAACTCGAACGTGATATCGGTATCTGACGCGTCGACATCAATGAAGAAGATTGCGTCCTCTGCATTGTTCAGGAGGGCCTCGTACTCCCCGGCGAGTTCACGGAGTTCGCGTTCACGTTTTTTGCGTTCGGTAATCTCACGACTGTTGAGGAGAATACCGTCGATGACATCGTCTTCAAGTCGGTTCCGCATCGTGGCCTCGATCCAGCACCACGACCCGTCGGCGTGTTTGAATCGGACTTCGACGGTCTGGGGTTCGTCCGGGGTTTCCAGAACGGCTTCGACCGCGTCGGCATTTCGTTCCCGGTCGTCCGGATGGACGAACTCGTATCCAGTGTTCCCGACCAATTCCTCGGGATCGTAGCCGAGGACTCGTGTGACGGCGGGGCTCACGTACGTCATCATTCCGTCAGTGTCGATGATCGTTGCGACGTCGCTCGACTCTTCGACGAGCGTCCGATATCGGTCCGTCTGCTTCTGGTTCCGAGTTTCTGAAGGCTCAGTGTCTTCCATTGGTCAGTGGTTTTCGGCGGGTGTTCCCCGATGGGATGAGTCGGCGGACATCCGGGGGAGACTTATTACGATACCTGTTCCACGCGATTCGTCATCCACAAAGGTGACTTCGCCACCGTACAGCGAGACGGTCCAGTAGACGATCCAGAGCCCGAGTCCAGTGCCGTGCTGGAGCGGCGTTTCCTCGCCCCGTTTGATCGTTTCCAGTTCGTGAGCTGGAATCTCTGGTCCGTTATCGATAATTTCGATGTCGATCCACTCTTCAGACCGTCTTTCACTGGATGGCCTGGCGGTAACCGTCACCTCGGGAATCTGTTTATCGTTGTGGACGACAGCGTTGTCCAGTAGTTCCTCCAGTACCAGTCGCAACCGTCGATCCGCTCGAGCGTGGAGTGGATCGGGATCATTGAAATCGAATGAAGCGGTCGGATGCTCCTCGGAAAAGGTGGTGACGACGTCACCAACTAACTCCGTCACGTTGGTAGCGGTCTCGGCTGATACCTCGTCCTCGAACAGTGAGCGGACAGTGCCGGCTTTGTCACTCAGCGTCGCCAGAGCGTCCACTCGTTCTTCGATCGCGCTCACGTGCGCCCGGGCTTCGTCATTGCTCAGTGATTCATGGAGTAGTTCAGCCCGACCCCGAATAACGGTCATTCCGTTCTTGAGATTGTGGCGCAAGACGCGATTGAGCACGTCGAGTTGCTGTTTTCGCAGCCGACGATTCGTCACGTCGGCTTCGATCGTGACGAAGTGTGTGATTTCTCCGTCGTCGTTCGCTATGGGCGAGATCGTCTGGTCGACGTGGTACAACTCCCCGTTTTTGCGCTGATTGATGAGATTCGCATTCCACTGCTCGCCCGAGAGAATCGTCTGCCACATCCGATCGTAGAACTCCTCGTCCTGTTTCCCTGACTTGATAATGCGGGGCGTCCGACCGACGGCTTCCGCACGGGTATAGCCGGACCGGGCTTCGAATTTCGGATTCACGTACTCGATAGTCCCGTCCCTGTCAGTGATGAAGACTGCATGCCCTGCATTTTCGACAGCTTTTTTGAACAGTTGGAGGTCCATCTCGCGCTCTTTGCGCTCGGAGACGTCCTCCTGAAATCCGACGTAGTTCTTGACGGTTCCGGCGTCGTCTCTCACCGGCGCGATACTGACGCGATTCCAGAACTGGCTGCCGTCCTTCCGGTAGTTCCGGAGTTCCACGGACACCGGCTCGTCGTTTTCAACCGCCGTTCGCATTTTAGCGACTGGTTCATCACGCGTCGCCTCTCCCTGGAGGAATCGACAGTTGCGTCCGAGGGCCTCCTCCTCAGAATATCCCGTCAGCGCTTCGAATCCCTCGTTTACGTAGACCATCGGGTTGTCCTCCCGGTCGGGATCGGTGATGGTGATCCCGACGGGTGCTTTGTCCATCGCCTGAGACTTCAGCTCGAGTTCTCGTTCGTACGCTTTCCGTTCAGTCACGTCGCGTGCAGAGAGGATTACCGGTGACTGTTTGGAATCCTCGAGCGTCGCAGCCGACATCTCCAACTGTCGCTTTTGTCCCCCTTTTGTTTGACACGTGAGGTCGTCTGTCGATCCCTGCCCGGCCTCCTGTACCTCCTGGAGAAAGGACCTGAACCGCTTGTGATCATCGGCATGGATCGTCTCCGTTGGCGATACGGCGAGCAATTCGTCACGCGAATATCCCACGAGGTCGCACGCTGCCGGATTACACTCGGTGATCTCGTCGCCAGAAGGGGCAACCACGAAGATCGCGTCGTTCGTCGAATCGAACAGCCGCTGAAATCGAGTCTGCACGTCCTCGTAGCGCTCGGACAACTCCACCGACTGCTCGCGCCTGGCCAACAGGTTCCCCACCCGGCGAAACAGGGTCGTTCGGTCGACGGGTGCTGCCACCACCTCGTCAATGAGCGGGGGTCCGTCGCCGTCCTGCTCGGACGGCAGCGGGACAGTTCCTCTCGACCCCTCCTGTTGGATCAACAGTACGGGAGTGAAAGTCGGATGGACCTCTGTTTTGTGCTCCCGTAACGCGTCTCGATACGTTGGCACCATCTGTTCACCGAGGAGGTAACAATCGACGGGTCGGAGGGTGTCGTCGGCGATGATGTCGTACCGCTGGTCGAGAAATTCTTCGAGGGCTTCCCGGTCGTTATCGCCGTGTATCAGGAGTTGTATGGTGTGTTTCTCACTCACTTCGCGACTGGACCGGCCGGTCATGATTGATCGGTCGTCCGGTGGGATTCGTCTGGAACGGGATGTGTTGAACTCCCCTGCATGATTCCTCGAACAGTATCGAACGGGCCTTCGATAACCAGTCCCTCGCCGGATTCGATAGCGAACCGGTGGAATCTACTGTCGAAATCCCCCAGTCGTTTTTTGACAACGCCGATCGCTCGGTCCAGCTCGCCGTCGACCTCCACATAGGAGAGAAACACGATATTGTCCGCGATGTAGCTGGTATTCGTACTCGTAGCTTCCGGGATACCGGTGAGACGGTCCGCCTCGTCCGTGATGATGACTGCGATACCGCGATTCTTGAGCACCCGAGTGAGACCGTGGAGACGGCGGATGAGCCGCTGGTCGTCGCCCTGGAGCGAGATCTTGTAGCCCGAGAGTCCGTCGATGAACACCGCGTCCGGCGCGTGCTCGTCGACCTGGTTGAGGACGTGCTGATCGAACTCTTCGGCCGACCGCACGAGCGGTTCCGTCTCTGTCAGCCACAGTGATTCCTGCGCCCGCATCTCTGAAATCGGGAGTCCGAGGGTTTCCGAGCGATGGACGAACTGGTCGATAGACTCCTCGAAGAGGTAGCCGAGTGCTGTCCCACCGTCTTCGACGATGCCCGACAGTATCTGTGCACCGGTGGTGGATTTTCCGATGCCGGTCGGACCGCTGATGAACGAGACAGTCCCGCGTTCGATTCCGCCACCGAGGAGTCCGTCGAGGGGTCCCTGTCCGGTGGAGATGAGTTCCGGATCGAACGTTCGGTTGTCGTGTTTCGGGATGGTCTGTGGGTAGACTTCGATCCCGTGCTCGCGGATTTCGAGCCCGTGGGTGCCGTCGACCTGTCCGAGGCCACGATGTTTCGGGACCGCGATCCGGCGTTCGTGCTCGTCGAGATACAGGTTGATGACGCCGTCGCTGAGCGATTCGAAATCGTCGTGCGTGGTCTCGCGAGTCCGCTCCCTGTCGAGTGTGCGCGTTGCGACTGTCGTCACCTGCCGGTCCCGAAGAAACCGGATGAGCGATTGCAATCGCTTCCGGTACTGGTATTGGTCCCGTTCCACGTACTGGAGTTGTGTTATCGGGTCGATGAGAATTCGGGCCGGGTCGACATCCTCGATTACGTGTTTGATGTCCTGTGTGAATTGCTCGGATTCCACTTCGGTTGCCTCGACCAGGTTGTAGGACTTGTCCTCGGCAAAAAAGTCCGTCCCGGGCCCGATGTCCAGAAACTCGGCGTCCCGAATGTCGATATCGAGTCGTGCTGCGTTGACGAGAATGTCGTCTTTGGACTCCTCCCCGTGGATGTAGACGACCGTCTCGTCGGCATCGAGCCCTGCTCGCAGGAAGTGCTGGCCGAGTAGCGACTTCCCGGTTCCCGAGGCGCCCTGAACGAGGTACGTACGGCCCCGGATGTACCCTCCGTTGAGCAGTTCGTCCAATTCAGGGATGCCCGATGCTACCAGCTCGATCTCCTCGGTCGCCGTGTCGCTGGTATTATCAGACATTGCTTATTATGTCTCGGGAGCAGGCCCAGAGGCAAATAAACCGCCGGTCTAGATAACGGGACATGTGAGATATTTTTGAAAATAATTCCAGTCAGCGTTCGGTTTCGACGCCAGTAATTTCGAAGCGTGCGCCGCCCGTTTCGCTGTCGGTGACCCGGATTTCCCAGCCGTGTGCCTCGACAATCTGCTCGACGATCCGCAGGCCAAACCCCGTTCCATGCTCTGCGGTCGAATAGCCAGCCTCGAAGATTTCGTCTCGCTCGCTCTCGAGAATCCCGGCCCCCGTATCCGCCACGTAGAAGCCACCGTTCAGGTCACCGACGTGAACAGTCACCGCATCACCTCCGTGTTCGACCGCGTTCCGATAGAAGTTCTCGAGGAGTTGCTGGAGGCGACTCTCGTCGGCCCTGATGACGTGTGTCGCGTCAGTTTCCAGCGTCGCCTGGTCCGTATCGACGGTTTCCCAACTGCGCTGGGCCACGTCTGCAAGTCCGACAGGCTCGGTCCCGGTCACCGCTTCGCCCTCACGCGCCAGTGTCAGCAGGTCGTCGATGAGCGCCTGACTCCGGTCGATCGCGTCGGCTGCCCGGGCCAGGTGGTCGCTGTCGCACTCTTGTTGAGCGAACTCGATGTGCCCGTCGGCCACGGTGAGTGGACTCCGGAGGTCGTGGCTGACGATACTCGTGAACTCCTCCAGGCGGTCCCGCTGCCGTTTCACCCGTTTGCGCTCGCTAATGTCGATATAAAACGCGAGCGTCCCAGGTGACTCATCTCCCGCTGCTTTCCGTGGGACCGCCCGCAAGAGCGTGTCGACAGTCTCGCCGTCCGAAGTCACCAACTCCCTGTTTTCGCGGACGAACTCGCCACTCAGTGCACGCTCGTAACCGCCTTCCTCAAGCAATTTATGCTGTGACTCGGTAGTGTAAAACCGTTCGAGTTGTGCGCCGATGACTTCTGATTTCTCGTAGCTCAGAGTCTCCACGAACAGGTCGTTGCAGTCTTCGACGATCGGTCTGCCGTCGTCGGCGCGTGTAACGACCGCCATGACCGGTGCTTCCTCGAATAGATGCCGGTACTGCGCTTCCAGTTTCGTGGTCAACGTTTCCAGTTCCTCTGTCCGGTCTTCGAGTTCCCGTTCCTGTTGTTTGCGTTCGGTAATATCTTGTAGTGTGCCACGAACGCCGACGACGCTGCCGTCTTCAATTTCGGGATCGCCGCGGGTTCGCACCCAGCGACGGTTGTCAGCTGCGTCGATCAGTCGGAGTTCGAGATCGTAGGATTCGCCGGTCTCGACTGCTCGGTCGAACGCGTCGCGAATGACGGGTCGATCGTCGGGATGGTAGAAGCTGAGGCTCTTCTCGGGCTCCAGTTCGTCATCCGGTGAGAGGCCGTGAATCTCGTAGGTTTTCTCCGTGAAAAACGCCTCGTCGCTCCGCACGTCGTAACTCCAGGCCCCGACATCGGCGATGGCCTGGGCTTTTTTGAACAGGTCGTTTTGCCGTTCCAGTTGTCGCTCACGCTGTTTGGCCTGAGTAACGTCCCGGAGCGTACCGACAGACCCCTCGAACTCGTCACTTTCGTAGGGAAGGACACCCATGTGGTCTTCACATATGATCGGATCGCCGTCACGCGGTTGCAGTGTCACTTCGAACGAGACTGTCTCCGGGCCGTCACTCGACAGCAACCGCGCCAACTGGTGTTCCGCCCGTTCGACGGCATCCTCGTCTTTGATTAGCGATGGTGTGTTCCCGAGAATGGTTTCCCGATCGTAGCCGACCAACTCGACGAGTTCGTCGCTGACGTAGGTAAACCGCCCCTCGTCGTCGAGCACGTACACCGCGTCTGTCAGCGACTCGATGATCGTCTCGTACCTTTCGAGTTCCTGTCGACGCTCCGTGCGGTCGGTGATATCGTGACCTGCTCCACGCAGTTTCGGTACCCTCCCACCGGATTCTACGACCGGAGTGATCGTCATTTCTATCAGACGCTCGTCGCCGTCCCCTGGCTGAAGTCGCCACGTGTTGTGCAGTTCCTCGCCCGTCTCGAAGGCCCTGGTGAGTGTTTGCCGAATCTCTTCGCGGTCGTCCGGGTGGAACAGTGCAATCGCTTCCTCCAGAGAGATTTTAGCCTGGTCAGGGCGACCGATAATTCGCCGGGTGCCAGCCGTCAGCAGGACAATCCCGCTCTCTCTATCCAGTTCCCACCCACCGGTGTCGCCGGCGAACTCCGTCAGTCGCGCCAGTTGCTGCTGTCTGTCGACCCGCTGTGCCTCGCGTCGTGCCTGCACGGCATTGTGGATCCGGTTGGCCAAGAGTTCGTACCGTTCGGTGCCGGACCCCTTCTGGAGATAGTCGGTGACGCCGGCAGAGATGGCGTCGCTGGCGATGGCCTCGCTGCCCTTCCCAGTAAAAAGGATAAACGGGAGGTCGGGATACCGGTCTCGGACAGCCTGCAAAAACTCGAGCCCGTTCATTCCGGGCATGTTGTAATCCGAGACGACACAATCGGGCCGACGATCATCGATTTTCTCTAACCCCTCGTCGGCGCTCGTCGCTGTCTCGACACTAAACTGGTCGTCCTCCTGCTCGAGGAACGTCGCAGTCAGGTCCGTGAGGGATGGTTCGTCATCGACGTGAAGAACCTCTATCAGTTCGACTGTCTCACTCTGGACTTCCGCCTCACTCATGTTTTAGCCAGGATGGTTTCAGGATTTATCCAGACGACCTGTTCGTCCCCCAGGGCGACGATGCCGTTGATCATCTCCTTGTTGACTGCTTCGACAGATTCGAGATCGATCGTCACGATCCGGACCACGTCCGTTACCATCCAGCCAGAACGCTCGCCTGTCATCATTTCTGTATCGAAGACGATCATCCTGTCCTGGCGGATCCCGTTGGCTTCGTACTCCTCTGGCAAGAGACTGGCTCTCGGATCGATGATCCTCGTGGTCTCGCCGCGGAAATCGAGTTTCCCTTCGACGTGGGGAGGCGAATCTGGGATCGAAGTCACGTCTTCCCGCAAGCTGCTGACGACCTCGGCGACATACTCGATGTCAATGCAGTACTGTTCCCCCCCAAGTGTGAACGTGAGGACATGGTGTGAGGGCATGGATTCACACCTCTCCATCGCGATCCGGCGTCCGTCCCTCAGTCTCGGATGTGTGGTGCCCGCCGTCGGGTGCGGCCGCCGACTCCGGCGTCGCCTCGATGCCAGGCCCGGAGCCTGACTCGGTGTCGAAATCCGACACCTGCTCGTGCAGTTCTTCAGCGAGCGCAGACAGTTGCTGGATGTTCTCCGAGGCCTCGGACAGGGACGCGGTCTGTTCTTCGGTCGCAGCAGAGACGTTGCTCGCCTCGGCCGCAGTCTGCTGACTGACGCTGGAGACCTCGTCAACCATCGAGACCACTTCCTCCGACGAGGCCGCCTGGTCGTCGGTCGCCTCGCTGATCTCCCGGATCCCGCTTTCGGCCTCCTGAACGGCGTTTGCGATCTCGTCGAACATCTCGATGGCGTCCTCGACCGTGTCGGCCCCGCGCTCGACGCGCTCGCTCATCTGCTGCATCCCCTCAACGGTATCGTCCGTCGTCGCCTGGACTTCGTCGATTCGCTGCTCGATGTCGGCAGTCGCCTCGGCTGCTTCCTCTGCCAGAGACTTGATTTCGTTTGCGACGACACCGAACCCCTCGCCTGCTTCCCCGGCCCGCGCGGCCTCGATCGAGGCATTGAGTGCGAGCATATTCGTCTGCTCGGCGATCTCGTTGATCATTTCGACGATTTCACCGATCTGATTCATTTTCTCGTCGAGCGTTTCGACCTGCGTGGCTGCCTCCTCTGCACGAGTTTCGATCGACTGGATCTCCTCGGTCGCCTCAGATGCGTACTGCCGGCCGGTCTCGCCGCGTTCGACGGCCGTGCTGGCAGTTGTAGCCACCTCCTCAGCCGAAGAAGCAATCTCCTCGACGGTCGCCGACATGTCGTTCATTTCGCTGGCCACCTCCTGGAGGCTCTCGCTCTGCGTGTCCGCACCGCGTGAGATTTCTTCGACCGATTCCGCAACCTGTTCGCTGGCCTGTTCGATCTCCTCCGAACTGCTCGTCACTTCTTCGCTCGAGGTTGCGACATCGTCCGCGATGGACTGGACGCGCTCGACGCTCGTATTCAGTTGGTCGATTCCGTCTTCGAAGTCACTCAGTGTGGATCCAAACGTTCCCGGGTAGTCCGTGTCGATGTCCTGATCGAGTTGTCCGTCCTTCAGCTCCCGGCTCGCAGTCGAAATCTGTGTGAAACTCTCCGACAACTGGGTGGTCCCGGTCGCAAGATCTTCCAGCACGTCGCCGTACTGCCCGGGTCGGTCGGTGTCGATATTTTGATCGATGACACCCTGCTGGAGGTCGTCACTCACACCCCGGATCTCCTCGAAACTCCCGGCGAGTTCGTCGGCACCCGCCTCGAGATCGGCGACAGTCTCCCCGTACTGGCCCGGATAGTCCGCCTCGAACTCCCAGCCGAGATCGCCCTGTCGTAGGCCACGGCTGGCGGTTCCGATCTGCGAGAACACGCCTCGAAGGTTCGACTGCATCTCACTGAACGCCTCGATCATCCGGCCGAGTTCGTCGTCTTCGACGTGGTCGTCGAGATCGTTGTCGAGGTCGCCGTCACTGACAGCCTGTGCAGTCTCCTCCAGCGTGGTGATCGGCGGGATGATCCGTCCGGCCACGAACAGGCCGACGGCAATCGCGAGAACGAACGACACGAGAGTCAGTCCGAAAAGTAACCACTGAACCGTCGCTGTGGTGCTGTCTGCCGACGCGACTGCTGCTTCTTTGTCCTCGACAGCGAGCTCTTCGAGCGTGTGTGCGTCCTCACGCATGTCCGTCAGTATCGGGTCCAGTTCTGCCATTTGCTGTCTGGCACGCTCCGTCTCACCGGCTTCTGCTGCGTCGAACACCTCCTGGGCGACGGCCGTGTACTCCTGGTGTCTGGACTGCAAGTCGGCGAAGGCCTGTTGTTCTTCCTCGCTCAGGTCGCTTTCATCCAGCTGCTGTGCCCACTCTTCGAAGTGGGAATTGGCCTCCTCGAAGTCGGCTCTGGCCCCGTCCTCGTCGAGCAGCGCCGCTTGAACCGCTATCTGTTGTTCCTCGACGGCGACCAGCATCTCCATGGACGCGTCGATGTCATCAGCGTCCTCGGAGATGACGTGGGCTTCGCCATCGACGGCGCCCACGGCCTGGTACCCGACCAATCCTGTCACACCGACCAGCAACGCTACGAGCACGAACGCCAGGATGAGTTTCGGCCGCAAGTCGAACCGATCGATTTTTACCTTCTCCAGCATGCGACATCCTCTCACGACCAACCCAATAGTTAGTGACTCTAGATAACAGGATGAGTATCACGGCTGAGAACCACCCATCGTCTCGATCGGCAACTTCTCCGTTCGAAGCGTTCCTAGAAGTCCCAGCCGAGAACACCGACTGAGTCGTGCTCCTGGTAGTGTGCCGGTATCTAGAGGCGGGACTTATGCTCGCGTTCGATCCACACACGTCTATGTCCGATTCGCCGCAGTACGGCCGAGACGATTTTGGACGTGGCGGCCTCAACGATCAGCTGGACGCGGACTCGCTTGTTGGCGAGATCGGCCTGGATAGGTCCGAAATCCGGTGGCGGAAGGATTTCGTCGGTTTCACCGACGACGATGTCCGTCGTCTTCGGACGTATCGAGATGACTTCGCGGACAACGCCGACCAGGTGGCCGAGGACTTCTACGACAACCTGACCGACCACGAAGAGACAGTCGAGGTTATCGGGCGGTCGCCCAAGAACGTCGAGCAACTTAAGCGGACGCAATCGGCGTATCTCGTGACGCTTGCCGATGGCGAGTACGGCACGGACTACTTCCGGGACCGGGCCCGTATCGGCAAACTCCACGATATACTGGATATGCCGATGAAACACTACCTCGGCCAGTATGGCGTCTACTACGATCTCATTCTCCCGCTGGTGGGCGACCGCCTCGTCGAATCACTCACAGAGCGCCTGACCGACGCTGTCGCAGACGGTGGGACCGAACCTGCCTCTGGCGGGGGAGAGGACGCGCTGAATCCCGGACCTGATCTCTCGCGTCGCGCGATCGAAACAGCGGTCGAAACGGAGGTCGACGACGCCGTACAGGATATCCTCGCGATTCTCCGAATCATCAATCTCGACATGCAGGTCGTCACCGACACCTACATCCACTCATACAGCCAGCAACTTGAGGAGGAGATCGAGCGCAACGAACGACTGATGGCCGACGTCGAAGAAGATGTGAAGCAACCGGTGAGTGACCTCCAGACGAGCGCCGAGGATGTCGCCGAGAGCGCCACTGCAATCAGTGACGCAGCGACGCAACAGTCCGAACGGGTGGACGAGATTTCGTCTGAGGTAGCGAACCTCTCGGCGACAATCGAGGAGGTCGCCTCGACAGCCGATCAGGTCGAAAGTGCGAGCGACCGGTCCGAAACCCTCGCCGAAGACGGCAAGGAAGCCGCCGACACTGCTGTTGGGGTCATGGACGATATTGGCGACGCTGTAAACGAAGTGGCGGACGATGTCACCTCGTTACGGAACCGTGTCCAGCAGATAGACGAGTTCGTCGATGCGATTGACGGCATCGCCGAACAGACGAACATCCTCGCGCTGAACGCATCGATCGAGGCCGCCCGTGCCGGGAAAGCGGGTGAAGGATTTGCCGTCGTCGCAGACGAAATCAAGTCACTCGCGAAGGAGTCACAGACACACGCCAGTGATATCGAGACGATGGTCGATGAGATTCAGACCGATGCCGAGGAGACGGCGGCCAATCTCGCTGACACCACCGAGCAGGTTGATCGGGGCATCGAGCAGGTTCAGGACGCTATGGACAGTCTGACTGAAATCGTCGAAGCTGTCACCGAAACAGCGAACGGAATCAGCGAGGTCGCAGACGCGACAGACGACCAGGCTGCTGCTGCCGAAGAGATCGCGTCGATGGTCGACGAGGTGGTCGATCGGACCGACCGCGTCGCAGAGGAGATCGAGAGTCTGGCTGCGGCGAACGAGGAACAGGCGGCGATGGTCTCCGAAGTGGAGGAGTCAGTAACGCGTCTGTCCGGTGAACGCTCCGCGACGGACGGCGGGCGGGATACCGTCACCACGACTGACCCCGAGGAGGTGTCGATTCCACAAGACCTCCCCGACGACATGCCGGACTTCGTGATCGAAACGCTCTCCGAGGAGCAACTGCGAGAGGTGGCTATCGGGAACCGTGATCCGACAGACCTGCTGTGATGAGGGGCTTCCAGCCGAGAACGGGTCGTGCCGATAGCGACAACAGACGCCGGAGATAGAAACGAGGGAGGAATACTGAATGGAGTCATATTCTGATGCGTCGATGGGTCTCCGTGATAGTATCGAGTACATCAGACACCGCGAGAAGGAACTCCGTCTGTTCAACGTTGGCTCGACAGAGCGGATAGACGAGGAACTCAGGGCGTATTTCGAGACATTGAACGTGCGAATTACTGTCGGTCGAACGAATCCGGGAAACCGGAAGGCGTCGCAGTCCTCAGCAACGCGACCGAAGTGCTCGCCCTCGTTGACGTCGCGAGCCTCCAGGAGTTACTCGAAGACGCGCCGACAGGAGCCAGCCAGTTCGGTATTGCCGACGGGAAATACGAGGAAATCCTCCGTCATCTCAAGGAGACTTCCTTCACGTCGTACGATACGGAACAGTTGCTATACGCGTCCCGAGAAATCGAGGACCGTGCCCGTCGGGTCGGCCAAGGTACGATTCACGCGGGGTTTCAGCAGTGCTCGGTCATGGCAGAACAACGATCAGTTTACACCGATCTCGCTCGTCGAGGTGTCTCCGTGCACGCCTACAGCGCCCCCGACGCTACGCCACCGGATTTCGGTTCCGGGCACGTTCATGCAGTTTCGACGGCCGAGATTGCCGAAACGTGGTTTGTCGTTTTTAACGGCGGTGGCGACGATACGCAGAAGACTGCTTTAGTTGCCCGCGAAAGCGACGACATCGGATTTTACGGAATCTTGACGTACGATCCGGGATTCGTTGATCACCTGCTCGCTCACCTGAATCAGACCTACGACTCCTGAACCGACGACCTGACATCTCCCGTCTAAAGTTCACATGCGAGAGTGCATACCGAATGCCAACCTCTATACAAAAAACTAATGAATATCTGGTTGGAAGAAATATCACCACCATTCTAAAAATATGAAATCAGTAATATGTTATTTATATCTGGGTAAAAGACCGTGATGTGAAATGGGCGAACGGAATCGGCAGGATAGAGATGGCGAGGAAACGCAGTCGAATCGCGCCGACGCTGTCGAAGCCGATTCTATCACGTGGCATGACATTTTCGAGACTGAAGAGCGCACGTCAGAACGGGCCGAAGTAGTAGACGAAAACACCGAGTTCGGAGAGAATGCCGAGAGACAACTTCAGGAACGAACGAACGCACTCGACGCGCTCAAACGGGCGAGTGAACTCTTTACTGGCCTGCCTGTCGATATTGACGACCGTATTCGGACGTACGTCGCTGAACTCCCACAGTGGTTCCGGCGTTCGCCAACGATTGAGGCCAGGATCCGGGTGGGAGACGATGTGTTCGAAACTGATGGATTCCATCAGACTACAGACACCCTGACAGCGAAGGCCTGCACACGCATCGGAACATCTGTCTCGATAACAGCCGTCTGCACGGACCAGCAACCCAGCACGGGCCAGCGGGCGTGGACCGAACCCGAGCGGGAACTGGTCGAGGCGGTCGTCGCACTCATCAAATCAGCCATCAACCGATGGGAGATAGACAGTCTGAAGCGCGTGTCCGATGGCGTTGCCGTACTCGACAGCGACCTCTCCTACGCTTACGTGAACCAGCAGGCTGAACAGTTTCTCGGTCAAGACAGCGAGGAACTACGCGGTGAATACGTCTGGGACGTTTTCCCCGAAGCGGTTGACACCATCGCCGAAGAGAAAATCCAGACGGCTCTCGATACGCAGTCATTGACATCCTTCGAGCGATATAATGCCGAAAAAGAGCAGTGGGTCGAAGCCAGAGTCCACCCGAGCGACGACGGCGTCGTCATCGTCTTCTCCCCCATCACCGACTCGAAAGTAGCCGAACGGGAACTGGATCACGTTCTGGAAACGATTCCCGTTGGAATCATCCTCCTGAACGCCGAGGGGGATATCACTCGCACAAACTCCCGTGCCGAAGAGTTACTTGGCCTGTCCAGACACAAGATGGATGAAAAGGGGTACACCCACCCCGACTGGGACATCTGGGACGAGGCGGGCAACCCGATCACGCGTGAGGACCATCCGATCACGCGTGTCTTTGAAACCGGTGAGACCATCCAGGGGTTCACTCACGGAATCACACTCCCGGACGGCTCCGAACGGTGGCTGTCGAGCAACGTCGCTCCCGTCAAGCGCGAGGACGGGTCTATCGAGCAGATCATCGTCGCGCTGGAAGACGTCACCGCCCCCAAACGTCTCGAACAGCTCATCAAGACGTTCCAGCCGGCCGACGAGATTCTCAACAACGCAACCGCGGGCGAGGAGACCAGACAGGCAATCTGTGAGTTGCTGACGGACACACGGGAATACCAGTACGCACGGATCAGTGAGCACACCCCGGACACAGAACTGATCGAGTCGGATCTCCAGGAAGGGTCGGGGTCTGTCGCTGTCAAGGAGTCAGTAACGCTCCCGATACAATCGCAGACGGAGGTCGCTCCGGCAGCGGTCGCTGTCGAAACAGGCGAGATACAGGTGGTTACGAGGACCCAATCCGACTCACGGTTTGCGCGGTGGCGAGCGGACACACTGGACCACGGGTTCCAGGGTGGCGCTATCGTTCCGCTTCAGCACAGAGGTCGTGTCTACGGTCTACTCGTCCTGTACACACACCGTGGAGAGGCGTTCGGGGGCCGCGAGCAGACACTCCTGACGACGTTCGGTGAGCGGGTTGGGCAGGTCCTTCACTCACTCGAGACAGAGCGCATTCTCCACGCCGACAAAATGGCCGAGCTCACCTTCGAGAGTACTGACTCGGCGTCGTTTTTTGTCTCCACTTCTGAACAACTAGACTGTACGATCGAGATCAGGGACACGATTCCGGCCTCGGACGAGATGCTCGTCCACTATGCGTCCGTTCAGGGTGCGTCGGTGGATGCCCTCAGTGATCTCGCGGAGGACACGGACCGGGCCGCCCAGTTGCGACAGATCCGGCAGACGGAGGATTCGCCTGGCGGAGAACTCGAAATCGGGCTGCGCCGGCGGTCCCTAGCACAGACACTGGTCACAGAGGGTGCAGTCGTCACGACGGACACAGTAACTGACGGCCGGGCCGAAGTCGTTTGCGAAGTACCGCTCGGAACCGATATCGGGTCGCTTGTGGCACGTGTGCAGGAGTCGTTCCCGGAAACGACGTTGGTCTCAAAGCGTGAATACACTCCGGCCGCGAAGACTGATGCACACGCAGTCGGGCGGGTGCTGTGTGATATCTTCGAAACCGAACTCACGGACCGTCAACAACAGGTCCTGCGAGCTGCGATGTACGGGGGGTACTTCCAGTCACCGCGACGAAGTACGGCAACCGAGATCGCCGACGCGCTCTCACTGACCCAGTCGACGTTCTCCTATCATCTGCGAAATGCGCAGCAGACGCTTTTTGAACGGCTATTCGACCGAATAAACCGATAACCACCGACACTCTGTCGGAATTGTTCGAACTCACGGTCGTCCAGGACATCCTCGTGGGAGTGACGGATGGTCAGTGCTTGTCGGTGTCGGTCGGCCCATTCGCTGTCTGACGCTCTATGAGTGGCTGTCATCTGTAGATGCGGAGGGATTCAAATTCGACCTCGTAAAAACGCCGATGGGTGATGCACCATCTGCTGGATACATGCTCTATATTCAGCAAGAGTGCTGAACGGGATTACGGTGCCGGCGTCAGGCCCTCTCGGTACTCGATTCGGGCCCGCTCGTGTTCGTCGCGATAGGCCAGCGCCGGGCCATCCTCGTACTCGACGACGATGGCGTCCTCGAGAGCACGTCCGTCAGCGTGCGAGCCGTCGACGGCCCAGACGGGATCTAGCGGCTCAGTTGCCAGCGGGCTGGAGCCGGTAGTCTGGTCTGGCCAGACGCCGACCGAGCGCCAGTAGCGACGGATCTGTTCGAGACTCCGCTTGACTGTCTCCCGGATCGAGAGGTGGTCTGCTGACCGGTAGCCGTTCGGGTGGAAGAACTCACCCTTTAGTGCGGCGAGGTGGATCCCGTTCCAGTCCACACCGACGATATCCGCCGGTTCCTCGCCGGTCACACGCGGTTGCGTAAGTTCCTGAATCGTCTGGTACTGTTTCGGCGGACTCGCACCGAGCAGGTGGACGCGTCGGCCCCGCCAGTCGACGATGTTCGTGTACTCGTCTGCGGTCTTGTCAGAGTACCCCATCGGATAGCCGAGAACCAGGTCCTCGTCGATAGCGGGAATCGCCTCGCGGCACTTCGGAACGATAATGATCTCGACGTCGGGAAACGAGGCTTTCAGCTCTCGGGCCGTCCGGCTGTATTCGCGCCCCTCGTCCCGAGTGTATGCATCGCCGAGCATCGCAACGTTAGGCTCTAGCTGCTGGAACCGCCGCAGGTACCGGTCGATATCGGGGTTCCGGAAGTCGTTGTCGAGGATCTGAACTGGAACGTCGACGTTCCGGGGCGTCTGTTGATACGTGTAGTCCTCGCGGATTCCGACTGAGAAACCGAGGGCGAAAGCATCGATAACGAAGGGGCTCCGGTGGAGGAATCCAATCCGGTCGGCGCGCTGTGCATCGTCGATGGTCGTTGCTGACCAGGAAGCTCTGGCTTCGGAAGACATCTGGACCACGGCCGCACGGAAGTGTGCGCCCAGCTGGGCGGGGGCAGCACAAACCTTGGTGGCGGCGGGACCGTCGTGCAGGTGGTTAACCAACAGGCCGGGAGAATACGCGGAAAAAGCGCCACTCTCCCTCTGAGTGTTGGTTAACGCAAATCAGTCTGGTGGTCCAGCGGCGCCGTCGACGAGACGTGGTCGTCGAGCAGGTCGATCGCCGTCGGATCGAAGAGGTCCGAGACGTGCCGGACGTTCCAAAGGCCGGACTGGTACACCTCCGATTTCTCAGAGTGGTATCCGAGCCAATCGAGGTCGGAGGGGCCGGCAGTCCGACGGTAGTGGCTGACGAGCGCGATCAGGTTCTGCTCGATTACCACTCGATCTACATCGGGACCCGGTTCGCCGGGGACGTCAACCCACAGAAAGGGAAGGTCGCGGATATACGTCGACACCTGCTGCTCGAGGTCGTGTTCCTGCTCGCGAACGGCGGTCGTCTCGGCGTCAGGATTCTGTTCTCCCCAATGGGGATACTGATCGTGCCAGCCGTGCTTCTCGATTAGCGCCCGACCGACGTGGAGTCGGAAGATCGAGCCACGGTGGTTGCCGCCATCGGCGTACTTGCCTCGGACGTTGCCCCGATGCTGGCGTAGGCGGTTCCAGAGCGTGTTGCTGGAGCCCTCACTCACGCCGACAGTGCCGATCCGGGAGAGTCGCCAGTCTGCGGGCGACATCGTTCTGAGCTCGCTGTTGGGCGAAAAAAAGAAATACACACCGCGGTCGGGCCAGTCCAACGTTCCGTCGACGTCGTCGAGATAATAGGGGCCGTGGGTCTGCTCGCGAAGGTCGGCGAGTGTCTGGTACAGCTGTTCAAGCGGGTCTGCCGCTGTGGAAGCTGCTGACGACAGCATTTCCTCACCGAGCCGGGAGAACACAAACTCGAAGAGGGGCAAGAGGCGTCTTTTCGGTATGGCGGTGTGCCCGGTCTGTGACCACTCACACGACGATCGCGAAGTCGCGATGAACGGCGATGTGTACCGATGCCCTGGTGGGCACATCTGGGTCGTTCAAGAACGGCCGCCCGGCGAAATAGAAACAAACCCGGATCTCTGGGAGCGTGTTTCGGAACTAGTCGACGGACGCTAGTCGGCTGGTTCGACCGTCTCGATGACTTCCTGTGCGGTGTTGGAGATCCGGCTCAATCGGTCGTGGACAGTTTCTGGTGCGTCCCCATCCCAGGCGGCGAGGTAGAACCGGGAGTTTGCTGCATCGAGACCGAAGTGCCGACAGACGACGTAGGCGACGGCTTCGGCTTCGACTTCGATCTTGGCTTCTTCCTCGTCCTCGTCGGGCTCGAAGTGGAGAATCGCGTGGGCGATCTCGTGGATCAGCGTTCGCGCAAGGTCGGCGTTGTTGTCCCGGTCCTGAATTTCGATGACCGGGTGCATCGTCACGGGACTGCGGCGCTTGCAGATCCCGTTTGCCGACCCGTGCTCCCACTGGTCGGGGGCAACGATATCGACCTCGAAACCAAGCTCCTCGCCGGCGTCGATCAGCGCCTCGACGAGGCCGTCGGGGTCACCGTGAGCCTCAGCATCGAGTTCGGGGAGTGGTTCGCCCTCGGTCTGGCTCACGTCGAAGACGGAGGTCGGCTTGAATCCGACCAGTCCCTCTGGCCAGTTGTCCGGCTCCGTCTCGTCGTAGTTGCAGTCGATGTTGTCGTGGTACGACGGCGCGTTCTCGCACTTGGGACAGCGATTGGTGATAATCGGTGCCCAGATCCAGATCGCGCTCTCGCCTTCCGTGACGTGGCGGTCGAACTCGTTTTGCCACGTCCAGTAGCCGGCGACCTTCGTCGCTTCGGGGCACTGCAATTTGATCAGGAGCGTGTTCCGATGGGAGTAGTCGTGGAACTTGCTCTGGACGTCCAGCCACTCCTGGAACTGCTCGCTGGCGAGGGCTTCGTCGGTCAGGTCGGCAAGGTCCTCGACCCAGCTATCCAGGCGCTCGCGCATATCATCGGCTCGCGAGTCGGACTCGTCGAACGCGACGGCCGGTTTCTGCTCAGTCGTATCGTCGGTCTGCTCGGAGTGTGTTGTCGACATTGGTCTGGTTCGGAAGCGCTCACGATGGAACGCTCCCTCACCACACTCCGGGGAAAACAAACACGCCGAGGAGAGGCTGTGAGGTGGATTTGGACTACTCTTGTCCACAGAGCCAGCAGCCACAATCCTCGAAGGGAACGTCAGCCTTGCTGGTGATCTCGCCCGCTTCGCGGATCCCATCGCGGATCTCGCGGGCTTTCTGCAGGAGTTTCGCCCGCCGGTCGGCATCGAAGGGATACGTCGTATCTGCAGGCCACGGCCGGATTTCGAGGTTCTTGCGATTGACGTAGATGATCTGGCCCGCCTCAGCGTCCAGCGCGTCCATGTATAGCGTTAGCTGATCCAGATGCCGTTCGGTCGGCGGGTTGAAATTGTACCACCCACCCCGGGTTTTGAAGTCGTACACGATCCCCTGCTCGGGGTCCCACAAGTCGGTGTGGCCGGTCACGCGGATCTCCTCGCCGCTGACGGGGTTGGTGTAGATCTTCTCGATCACGCGTTCGAACTCACAGCTGGGGAACTGGTCGGCCAGCTCCGACTGAATCCACTCGTGGACGAGTGTTCCCGCCCGGAAGGTCCCAAGGGTATCGGTGTCGAAGTCTTTGAGGCCGAGTTTGGCGAGTGTTGCCTGCCGCCTGCACTTGGCCAACTGCGAGGGATGGAACGTGACGGCGTCCCGTTCGACGTGGCTGTCCTGCTCGGCAGTGTCACGGATCGCCTGGCCGATCTGAGATTCCCAGTCCACTGTATCAGGGGTTGGTTGTGCGACTGCGCGGTCGGTGTCAGTGACGGAATTTTCGTTCGACATATGCTCTCTTGGGGGAGGACTCCCCCCACCCGCCAGGGGGGGCACAAACCACCTCCAAGAGGAGGATTCGCAGGTTGCGTGGGGATCTTATAAACTCTCGAAACTAGATGCTGACCGCAATATTATTGCACAAGATGCGGTCGAATGTTATGTGGACAACGTTCAGACGGAGGTTCCATTTGTCGGAGAATACATTCGACTCTATTGATGGAGATAACTATCAGCGCTCCGTTCAAACGCACACTGAGAAGTTAGAAATCATGCCTGGTTCTGAGCTGAAAGGCGATTAATGCAGTAATGGCTTTTTGCATCGTTAAATAGCTGATCTGAAACTCATGACAGACCACAATACTTATTTTACTTCCATTAGATCTCTATTCGATGAGAACAACAGTAATTACTTTGATCGTTGTCGCACTGATAGCGATAGCGGGTTGCAGTGGGGGACCGCAAAATAACCCAACAACAGATACTAATTCATCAGTAAACACTACCGAAGCAGAAGATTCTGAACTAAATAATTCGGCTGATTCGTCGAATTCAGCAACCTCATCGGTTAATGGAAGAGAACTGTTCGTCACCCATAGGAATGCTGGCAAGTCTGTCGGTTTCGAAGCAGAGATTTGGCGTTCTGGGCCAGGGACCATAAAACAAAATGGGACGCTTATGATCAATTCGGACCTTTCCAAATTCGTTATTCACCGAACTGGTGACGTGACATTTACCTCCACGGAACCTGACAAATATGTTGAAAAACCGGGAGAGAATGAAACTGTCGTATTTAAATATTCTCCTCCGGGAGAGTATCGTGACTCGGCATATTACGAAGCCTTCTTAGCTCCTGGAAAGGGTTCTGCCCAGAACTTCTCTAGCCCGGAGCCAGGATTCCTCAAAACATCACTCATCCGTTATGCGTTTGAGCCAACAGGTACTCAAACTATAAACGGTGAAAGTATGTCAGTTTATGACGTAACCGGGATTTCGGAAAATGCACGTGAGGTTATTCAGAATAGGTTCCAAGATAGAAACATTACAGTCGATGGTAAAGTGGTAGTTGACGGGCAAGGAATCATTCGGAATATGACTGTGGCACTCAGTCGACAAGGAGTAGATCAACAGTCTACTTATGCATATGTTGTTAACTCTGTAGGGGATGTCACGGTGAAGGAACCAGATTGGTTATCAGAAGCCTGCTCAAAAGGCTCCAATTCTGGGTATCAATTCACCTGTTAGGGTTTCCCAAGTCTAATCTAGACCCATACCTGCCCTGTTTCTCGACTCACGCATATCTCCGGGGACAGCTGGCTACTAACATTGACCCGAAGAGCGCCACTTGCGCTCTCAAATTGCTTGAACGACTGGGCATCGGCCTGCATGTCGACTTGTGATGGGTCGACGTACGGATCCTGATGACGCTATCGTTGACGGCGATTCGACATTCGTCGACGATTGGATCGACAGCGTTTACAACCGTTTTGGAGTGTGCTGAGCTTCGACGTGAGCTTGAACACGGCGGGAGGGGAGTCGCGGGCAGGAGTATCGTCGTCTTGCTCGGGCTCCTCGGCGGGCCGTGCTGTGGTTCCTGTTCTGGTGTCGGTTCGGCTCTGTCCGTCGATTCTGCATCTGTCAACATCGATGGCCTCCATCCGACTGGGGCGAACAAACTTCCCCTGTATCCCCGCTCAGGGGAGAACGGTCACGAGCCGGTCGGACCAGTAGTTGAGTCGGAAACTGCTGTAGCCTTCGGAGAGCCAGTAGGTCTTGACAGTCGCAATACGCTATAGCGAATCGTCCGGGTTCTCCCAAGCAAACTCGTAGCCAGCGATAATTCGCTCGTCGATGACGTCGCCCACCTCGTGTTCGGGCCCGTCCCAATTGATCGCGACCGTGTGGTCGCCGTTGGGCGGCTTGATCCGACCTCGATCCGCGACTTCGACCTTGGAGACCGTCTTTGCCAGCGTGCCCAGCGTCGCGAGGTCCGCCGCCTCCATGCTGAAAGAATCGCCGTCCGCTGAGTGGACACTGTGTTTCACGTCGCCGCGGACAGTGTCGTACTCGACTCGTTCGATCTCGATATCCTTCGCTTCTTCGAGCAGACGAACGAAGTGGGCGAGGCCGTGGAGGATCTGGTCGTTTTCCTCTTCGACAGCGAGCCGTGTGTCGCCGGCCTGGATATTGCTACTCCGACGGCCCTCACCTGGATCTGGACGATCCACGGGCATACAGCTGCATAACAGCGTGCCTTCTGGACCGGTAAGGATCCACGGGTAAGGACCACACAGGATGACGGTGTACTCCGTCGCTGAGTACCTGCCGCCGCCAGTGAGCACCCGCAGGGCTTTCTCCAGGGCGGCCCCGTCGATGCCATAGCCGTATCCCTCGCAGCACCCATCGACGTGGGTCACGAACGGGTCGATCCCGTCGAAGCCACCGTAGGTGTCTGGGATCCCCCAGATCTCGCCGCTGCCGTATTCCTCGACGTACTCGGCGACATCGCCATCGACGATCCAGCGGGTTTGCTGGGGTTGGACGTGGCCCGCACTAGTCTGGATCGACGATGCTGGTCGTCGCGTCTGGAGGCCCCACTCGGTGTCGGGTGACTCCCACTCCGGGAACTCGGATCGATCGGGAGCCGCAGTCAGGCGGGCACACCGGGCGACGCTGGTCGGGGCGGGATCGAGGTCTTCTCCTGTACTTCCGAACGCGCTCAGAGACGTACGAGAGTCGGTCATTGGTTGTGTCGGGAGGATCTGCTCTCCTAACCCGCTGGGAGACAAAAAACAAGGCGCGAGACGGTCAGGACTCGTCAGTCTCGAGGACGAGGCTGACGGTCCTGGTCGCCAGGTCTGCGAACTCGTCGGCGACATCGTCACGACCGTTACGCCGGAGCGAGTGTGCAGTCACCGTGTGCGCGAACGCCAAATGCACGAGCTCTTGGTCAGCAAGCTCGATTTCGGGATCGACGCTGTCGGCGATTTCGGCGAGGGATGCTGCGGCGTCGAACGCCCGAGCGAGATCGTTCAGTTCGCTGGCGGTGGGATCAGAAGCGCACTGGGCTGCCGTTCGAAGTGCCTCACGGTGAGAGAGCGACTCGCCGACCGAGGGTTCGATCGTGGGCGTACTATTCGTCGATTGTGCTGGTCCAGCAGTTGAAGAATTCTTTGTCGACATCGGTTTGAGGAATTGCACTGCGGTTGGTTGGTTTTCGAGTCGATCTTCAGCCTCCTGAGAGGGACAAACGACGCCGTCTGGCTGAGAACGAAAGCGGAGAGACCGCTGCTAGACGAGATCCTCGGGATCGAGGTCGTTGTCGTGGTACTCCTGGCCAGCACGATAGAACACGGGCAGGGCAGTCAGCGCGTAGACGGCCATGACCCCGACCATGAGCCAGTAGTCGCTGTAGAAGGCGCCGAGGCCAGCCAGGAGCATCGAGACAGCAAACGAATAAATGATGAAATAGGCGATAAACCGCTGGTTTTCCCAGTAGCTGACGAAGTTTGCAGCCATCTCGGGGAGAGCGTCGACGAACTCGCTACCGAAGGTTTTCAACGAGTCAGTCGATCTCCGAACGCCGGAGAGGAACCGCCGTATCATTACTGAAGTAGGGATTCGCGATCTTCACCTTGGCGTCCGATCGCCAGAAACTTCGTTCCGATCTTTTCGTCTTCGGAGGACCCCATCTCGTATTTCGTCCCCCGCAGCTCAAAAGAGACGAGATCACCGTCACGGGTGACGTCTACATTTGGTTCCTGGATTAGATGGTCGTCGCTGGTTGCCATCAGCGCAGTCTTTCTTTTCTGCCAACAAAACGGTTTTGGAACATCCAGAAAACGCAAGACAGCGCGTTAGTTAGCGCAGGGTAGTTCGGGTTATTGCAAGGAGTTCCGTCGGAGAGAGGGAGTTGTTGGTCCGAAGCTCCGGCGCTCAGCTTGGATTGGACTTCTCTCTCGCGTTCAGGCGAAGGAAGAGGTCAACATTACGGTGTAAAATCCCTGAATCAAGCAACAGCGCCGGTGTGGTCCGAGACCACGTCCCAGTCGTCTGGCGAAAGCTCCGTCCCCCCAAAGTCACCGGCCTCGGGATACGCCGTCGTCACGACGTACTCGGTCCGATCGCTGAGGTAGTCCACGAGCGTCTGAAGATGTTCACTGGCGAGCCCACCCACATCGTCCAGCAACAGACAGGGCACTCGGTCGGCGACGCTGAAGGCTTCGTAGCCAGCGAGGGCAGCGATGAAGCCGACGAGTTCGACCTCGCCTTCCGACATGGCATCGACAGTGATCTCTCGGCCGTCGCGAGCAATGATGAGTTCGAGGTCGGCTGTTTCCCCGGTGTCGGGGTCAACGTGCTTTTCGAGGCGTGCGGTCTCAAAGCTTGGGTCGAATTTCTCGACGACGTCTTCCAGCGCGTCGTCGAAGGCCTCGCGAGCGTTCGCGATCACATGCTCGCGACGGGCACGCAGCGACTGGATCTCCTGACTCAACTCGTCGATTTGGGCCTTCAGGTCCTCTCGCTCTGCGGCCTCGTCTTCAAGCTCCGACTTCACGTTGCGACGCTGTTCGAGTGTCGCCTCCGTCCGGGCGATCTCCTGTTCCAGCGTACTGCGGCGGTCGTCCGTTTCCTCGACCTGTGATTCCAGTTCATCGACCCGATCGGTTACCCGGTCTAGCTCTGCGCGGGCCTCTTCCAGTTCGGCTTGGGATTCGCTGAGCGTCGACCGAAGCGAGGACAGGTCATCTTCGAGCGCCTGCTTCTCGCGGCGCTGCTGTTGGATCTCGTTCTGTCGCTCCTTGAGGTCGCTCACATCGCTTTTGAGCGTCGACCGTTGCTCCCGTCGTTCAGCAATGGCCTCACTCAGCGCGTCGATCTGGGCCTGGATATCGTCGCGTGTCGTCTCGTGGCCACAGACCCAGCAGGAGAGCTGGTCGGTGTCGATCTGGCGGTCGACATCTGCCACGAGGTCGAGATGGCCCTCATCGAGCACTCGCTCGTTGGTATTATACAGCGTTTCGAGTGTCTCGATTTCCTCCGAGAGTTCGCGAACACGCTGTTGCTTGTCGTCGAGTTCGGCCTTCAGATCAGGGGCTGACGGGATGTCGATGGCTTCCAGTGCCGCCTCGTTCTCTTCAATCTGGGATTCGAGCGACTCGATTTTCGCTTCCAGTCGGGACACCCGCTGCTCGGCTCGCTCCCGTTTCTGACGGGCGTCTGCGAGCTTGTCTTGCAGCGCTTCTTGGTCACTGGATTCGGCTGTATCGCCGTCGATTTCGGCGAGTTCGGTCTGCAATTCCTCAAGTTTGGATTCAAGAGCGTTGATTTGCTCGGTCTTCGAGGTGAGTTTCTCGGCCGCACGTTCAGCATCGTTGAGGTCTGCTTCGACACGTCGCCGTTCTTCCTGCAGTGACTGGATCTGCTCGCTGATATTCTCCTGTTCAAGCGGCTGAATCAGGTATGGTGTGAGGTCCCCACCGTCGCGAACGGCAGTCCGGATCGCATTGTCCTCGTCGAGAAACGCGAATAGTTCGGCACAGATCTGGTCCTGTTCATCGGTGAGATACGGCGTGCCCGACCGGGAAACAGCCCCCGCATTCCGCTGCAGCGTTACTTCATACTCGTCAGTGGGAGTCTGGAGAGACACTGAACCCTCAGATTCTCCGTCAGTGAGTGTCCCTGTCGAGATTTCACCGCCCAGAACTGTCCGTATAGCCGTCACCAGGGAGGTTTTCCCTTGCCAATTCGAGGCCTGCACCGCGTTCGGGCCAGGTTGGATCCGTGCGGTCCCGTCGCGAATCCCAGCGATATTCGATATTTCGAGGTCCCACGTCATTTGCTACGGTAAAACAGGCTGTAGGTTCTTAACTTGTGTAGGACTGCAATTGCACAGCACCACGGTCTGAAAGAAGCATGTGGGTCAGGCTAAGAAACTGGAGATGACCTCAGTGGGGCTCACATCGGGGGCAGCCTCCAGGTCGTTGTGGGTGGCACAGACAAATCCCTGTTCGATCGCCGTCTCGATAGAAACACGCGTTGGACAGTAGTCACAGCGGAGGGAGGCTGAGAATTCCAGTTCGGCGTCATCATAGCCGGCCAGCCGATTCTTCTTACTAAGCGCCCGAAGTGAGTTCGTCACTCGATCGCGGAAATTATCTCTCGCGAGGTCAATCCCGTCCCGTTCCCAGTCGGTGTTGGTATTATCCTCATCGGTGCCTTTCTCGGCGTCGATGCACTCCTTGAAGTGGCGATAGATTGTGCTGTAGGAAACGAAATCGTCGGTCAACGCGTCGACATCAATCCCGTCGGCTTCAAGCTCGCTCACCAGTTCTGCGCGCTTATGCTCGGGGATCTCGTCGTCAGCAAGCACCTCGTACTCAGCGTCGATCTTGTACTCGGGATCGGGGCGGCCGTGCTCTTGGTAGACGAGTTTGAGTAGTTGCTTGTTGAACCAATCTTCGAGTTCGTTGATGCTGAGTTCGTCGTGGCCGTCCTCGCCACGCCATTTCGCAACGAGCGTGTTGTTCATCTCCTCCTTGTCGAACTCGTAGTTGTAGATCATCTCGCCGGTCTTGCAGCAGAATCGGTGTCGCATCAGTAGATTGCCTCTTGAGAGTTCTATTGCTCAGCACACTGCATAAATCCGACTCTCTCACCGGTTCAGGACCGAGGAGGGGTCGACCCAGTCGCTGGTACACCCCTGTTCGAGCAGGACCCATTGCTGCTCTGGGTTCTCAGTGGCACCGTCGCGAAGCCGAACAATGAGATCGAGAGCTGTGTTCAGCTGACCCTGATCAAGTCTCCCGATAAGCCCTTCCAGTGAATCGCGATAGATCAGATGGATCATTGCGTGAAATTCCTTGCTGAGGTCGCGGATCGTAGCAATGGTGTCGACCAGTGTGTCGGGATCAGCTGTGTCGACCAGAGCGGTGATTTCGAGGCCGACTCGGATCATGCCGGGTTCCACATCGTCTGGGTTAGCGTGGAACCACAGCAGCTGATGCAGTCGGGTACGGACAGTCTCACAATCGGCATCGGTCAACCCGAGTGGATAGTATTCCCCACCGCCCTCCAAATCGAAGCCAGCGTCGGCAAGCCGCTCCTCAAAATCGGGTTCGGAATCGGGTCTCCCAACAAACGGAATCCGGTCAAGGGCTGGATCGCCGAAGAGCTGCGAACTCATATGTGCATATGAGCTGTCTGCGACGTCACCCACGACGAGAATGACACTGCCGTCCTTCTCGAGACTAGTGAGTCCGTCTCGAAAATCCTCACCCGAACAGTGGTCAAATTCGCTCAGAAACATACCAATAGAAGGTCATCTCAGAACCTGTGTTTGATCTGGGATCCTCTGTATACCCATGCAGATGATATCTACTTACTATATGTTTTTGTTCGGCAACGCTTCTGACCCGTCAATGGAGTCTAGGGGTTGCGCCAGCGCTCCGTTGGTGCGTGTTCTCTTGTATGTTTCCTAATAACGATTTACAGATCTTGGTCCCAAACAGCCCCGACGCGATCGTCGACATATTCCAAGACCTGCTCAAGCATTCGCATAAAATCGTTCGGATACTCCCGGTCAACAGCATCCTTGGTTTCTGCATTGGGAGGTTGATGGAAGTGGTCACGAGTATTGTGTGGGTTCTCGTGCCGGTCCCACCGACACATCCGTGCTTGACCGTTCCATTCCTCCCGATAGGTAATGTAGAACGCACCATCAACGTAGGCTCGCAGCTCTAGCGATACTTGGTCCATTCGGGTCGGATAATAGCTATCGTCAAACAGGGCAACCACTGATTCCGGATACGAGGCCGGAAACACCGACACGGTCTCAACGAGTGTGAGATCCCCAAGACGTCGCGCAACCGTCCGGAGTAATGCTTCGTCGAGAATATGCTCAGCGGGGTCGTCATCAACCATTGCTCACGCAGGCGCTTGATCGGCCTCGTCACGGTGTTGACGAGCTTGTTCTAGTTCTCGGATGCGCCGTCGAACGGTCCGCCATTCTTGGAGTTCACGCCAGACCGTCTCTACATCGTCATACTCTGCATGATTGAGCGCATCGACATCTGCTGGGCTTTCAGCGTCGAAATACTTCTTGTACTCAGTCTCTTGCTGAGTGAGCTGTTCAAGATGGGCTAGTAGTTCTTCATCTGACTGTGATTGGAGCCGCTGGATCCGTCGCCAAGTGAAGTACTGTTCGTTTCGCTGGAACATATCTGGCGACTCCGCCGTCTGTTCCAAAAGCCCCAACTCTACGAACCACTTGAGATAGTCCCGAGCAGTTTCCTTCGAAACATCTGCCTGCTCAGCGATGTCTTTGACACGAGTGGGTTCGTATAATTGCAGGGCAGTCGAATACACTCGACTTCGCGTAGATTCTGTTTCCCGTTGAGATTGCCACTCTTCGGAAAGCTTTGGGATGTCTTCTGGAGGTTCATCTGATGTCATTAGCAGGGTCTACAGCATCTGAATAAATATAATTTGCGGGCGCTGAATTTATTTAGCGGATCAAAGTAACTGTTCATCGGATCTAAAAGGTCCCGCGGAAGCGGGCGTTGGCATCGTCAGCCAGATCAAACGTCTGAACGTCGCCGAGAGAACGCACTCGCGCAGGCTGCCCACGCCGGGCACGGATCAGCGTCGCGCCGTAGGCTTCACAGCGGTACCAGCGCGGAAGCCCACCCCTTCAGGGGTGGGAGGTAGCGCGTACGCTCCGTGCAACGACCTGCCAGTATCAGCAGTACTGACTCCCCAACGTAGTGAAAAATATTAATAAAGAGTGGCTAGTCCCGTGATGTATGGCGTGGGAGGTAACTCGAACGGTTCGCGTCCGTCTCGACGTTCCCGACGATCGCAAGAGCGACCTCCACGCCACCAACAGCAAGTTCCAGTATTGTGCCAACCGCACCGCAGACTGGGCGTGGCGCTATCCTGACGAGGACTGTGTAACCAGCAAGAGTGAAGCCGAAGCCGGTATCTACGACGAACTCCGCTCCGAGACGGACGGCCTCCACGCGAACCTCGTGCAGAAAGCCATCAAACGCGCTACCGACGATATTGGCAATTGCGTTGACCGGCTAGCCGAGGGCGAGAACACCAGTAAGCCCGAATACGATACGTTCAGTATCGTCTACGACAAGCGAGCGGCCACCTACTATCGTGACAAAGTGAGTCTCGCCACCGTCAACGGGCGGGTCGAATGCGAGTACGACCTGCCCGACGATCCCGAATGCACCCCACACGGCGAGTATCTGCTGAACGACGACTACTCCTTTTCGACCAGCACCGTCCACTACGACAGCGAAACCGACGAATTCTACCTCCACGCCGCGATGGAACGGGAAATAGACGCGAGCGGTCTTGAGAAAGCCGAGGATTCGAGAGTCCTCGGCGTGGACTGCAACGTCGACGCCCACATCGCCGTGACCAGCACGGGTCGGTTCGTCGGCAACGCCGACGCCCTCAACCACAAGCGCCGCGAGTTCGAGAAACGCCGTGCCAGCCTGCAACGGACCGGGACGCGGAGTGCCCACCTGACCTACCACCGTATCGGTGACAGGTTCGGACGCTGGAGCGAGGACTACCTGCATCGCTGTTCCAAGCAGATAGTCGCAGAAGCCGACGGCCACGGCTGTACGCACATCGCGTTCGAGGACTTGGCGCAGATCCGAGAGCGCATCAGCGACAGCAAGAAATTCCAGCAGTGGGCATTCCATGCGTTACAGGAACAAGTCGCGTACAAAGCCGACGAACACGGGATCGTGGTCGAGACAGTCGACCCATCCTACACGAGCCAGCAATGCTCGAAGTGTGGCTGTACGCTGGAAGAAAACCGCGACGGGCAACGCTTCGCCTGCCTGGACTGTTCGTACTCGGTGAACGCCGACTACAACGCGGCGAAAAACGTTGCTCGAAAACTGGCGTTGAAACTCCAGCGGGGGCAGAAGTCCCCTGCTGGAGGGGCGTTCTGTCAGTACGCCCTGAAGTCGGGGGTGATGACCGTGAACGCGACTGACGTGGCGTCCGACACTCCTGTGTCGACAGAACGGGAGTCCACCGACAAGCCCACCGCTTCAGCGGTGGGTAGCTGACCGCGGCCACAGGTGCGACAGGCGGCCCCATCGTGACGCGAGGCATCGCGCGGCTCGGCCTGCTGTTCAAGTAGGGTGAGAATCAGTCGAAATTCGAGATCCGACTCGAGACTGGCGGGCAGTACGTCCGTCTGCTGGTTGTCGCTGGGCATGGTTGAACTCCTCCACCCTGCTCGGGGACAACAAACGAACGCTCAGGATCTGCTGGACAGCGGTCACGAAGAACAAGGAGCAAGCCCCAGAGTGGGTGTCACTCATTCACAGAAACCCGATCAAAATCACGAATCTGGTTTCCAACAGCCTCAGTGAACTCGTTGATCGGGGCCTTCGTAGCAGCGCTTGGCATTGCACCGTAGCCATCCCACTCCCGAGCATACTGAACAAATGTGCCGATATCTACACCGTCAGCCTCAGTCGTATCATACGAGTCATATTCTGTGGAAATACCAAGAACGAGGACTTCACCGTGGTCCCGGTGTTCGTAGATACATTCTGATTTGATTTTCATGGCTCTGTGGCTAATCGTTAGTTCTCGTACACCATTAGCGTTGAACACCTGAATGTGAGAAAGTACAGAACCACATTATCACCACTATTCTGATAAGTCGGAATTCGAGGTCCGACTCCTCTACCCTGTCCGGCGACACAAACGAATGCCTGCGATTTGCTGGATTACAGTTATTCGTCGACTGTCACCCACGTTTCGCCGGTGAGCATACAGTCGGCGCACTTACTGTGGCGCTGGTACTCTTCAAGAGTGTCGTATAGGTCTCGACACCCGAAACACCGAATCTTGTCCGTTGACGTCGATGTGCTGACAGTCATGGCTCCTCTCGCACCCCCTGGAGAAAACAAACGCTTCCAGAGGGTCGGTTCACAGAAACCGTTAACCAACACTGCGACCTGAAACGTCGAAAACTGCGGTTCTGCGTGCCGGATGTTGGTTAAAAGCTACTGGTTTGGATCAACTGGATCGATTAACTGCAGGTCCGGATCTGCATCACCGATCCCACAGATCGCGATCTGATCGTCATCGAGGACTGCTCGGGCTTTCGCGAGAGTGTCGCGCGTTCCGGGAGACGTTCCGTTCCAGAACGCGAGGACTGCGTCGGCACGCTGAACGATCTTCGTGTTCCGCCGGGGGCCAGCAGCCTCGCCGTAGGTGTCCCAGTTCGGTTCGAGGACGGTGATGGGAACGCTGCCGACGTCGGCCAGTGCTGCGGCGGCGGCGTCGACGCCGTCGGCGCCCCCTGAGACGATTTCAGCGACTGGCCAGCCAGTGTCCAGAAGTGCTTGGCCGACGGCTTCGACACAGCGGACGGGTGCTTGCTCGAACGGGAACGATCGCGAACCGACGATGGCGACCGACAGGCCGCCTTGTTGGGTGATCTGGACGCCGTGCCACGACCGAGAAGGTGCTGTAGCGGACATACCTTGTTGCTCCGAGCGGGATTGATTCCCTCTCACTCCCTCAGGGAATACAAACCCACGGCGGTCAGGACTCGAGGGACACAATCTCGACGAGTGGCTGCATCGACAGCGAGAGCGCTTCGACGACGGCGGTCTGGATCTCGTCGGTGAAGCACTTCAGGGGCGGATCGGTCCGAACGGTCCAGGTGGGTGTTTCGTACTCGACGGGCACGATGTCGAGCGTCACCAGCTCCCGGGTACCCTGGGTCACGACGACGGTGACAGCGGTGTCGTCACAGAAGGCCTCGTCGAGCGACCAGCCATACTTGGCTTCTGCCTCGACCGGCGGTGTTGCGTCCGGACCGGTATCAGTCTGACACTCATCGCGAACGGGAACATCGTCGAGGTCGTCGATGTCCTGGGGCCAAGCCGGGTCGAACTGGTTGGCGGGCGATACGCGCGTTTTGTCGGGAGCTTCCGTCATCGAGAACTCCTCCACCTCACATGGGGAGAACAAACAACCGCTGCGACGACTCGGGGACACTCGTCGCAGAGCCTTCACGGCACTCCCTCTTGTGCCGTTAGGGACCGCGCGCAGCGACGCGAGCACGGTGGACCGCCGTGAGGCGCGCGATGCGCCGAGCGCAGCGCTCCGTCGTCCCCGCGAGTGACGCCTGGAGCGAGCGGGGGCTCGACAGACGCCTGCGTCTGTCGGTGGCGCCCCGCGCTGTGCGAGAACCCTGTCCAGCCGGCCAGCCACCACGCGTGACGGCAAAAAAGGGCGGCGGGTCGTCAGCCGTCGAACCGCTCGAGCGCTCGGTCGACGTCCACCGTTTCGACCCACGCGTGGGTGTCTGACTCGACATCCCAGGGAGCCTTCGATGGATCGTCGCCTGCCTGCCCGGTCCGGTGCATCGGCCCATCACCGCGTTCCTCGATGGTGATGTCGGTGTGTTTCCCGGTAATTGCCAGGCAGGCCTTCCCGTTCCACTCGTTGACCATCACGCCTTCGAGGCGGACCTGATCACCCTCCCGGAGCGTCGCCATCCCGTTGGACTGGTGGGACTTCGACCAGTAGACGAACTTCCGCCGTTCGCCCTCGTTGTCTTGCAGGTACCCCGCCTGGTACTGCCCAACCGCCGGCGTCTCGAAGAGGTGATCGACCTCGGCTTCGACCGTCGTCTTCCAAGTGGTGAAAACATCGATTTCATCGAACGTTTCTGCCACATCGGGCAGCCGCTGGAGCGATCGTTTGACTCCGAGTGCTCCGTCGAAGGCGTCAGCCCCATCGAGGACGCGCTGTGCAATGAGCTTCGCGAGGCCAGCCCGGCCCAGCTGGATGTCGTCGCCCATCTCCTCCGCCAGTGAGGACGCCACCTGGTTGACCGCCGCGAGTTCGTCCTGTTGCAGCCACCCACGGGGATCGGCCTGCTCCTGGGGATCCACGTCGGGACGCTCGTCGGCCGTCGTCTGCTGGTAGTTCGTGTCAACCCCACTCTGCACTCTGGAGGACGCCGCCCGCTCGAGGCTGGCCGTATCTGCATCACGAGCGACCTCGCGATGGCGCACCATTTCGGTTTCCCGGCTGACCCGCCGTTCCTGCTGGGCGAGCGTTTCACCGTGTCGGCAATCCGGACCAACCGCCGGGTCACGCGTCCAGTCGTAGTCGTTCTGACGCTCGTAGTAGTTTCCACGCGAGTCGATCCCTTTGTTCGGTCTGAAGTCCAGCTCGTCGCCAGCCTGCGTTTCGGCGACGTCTTCCAGGATGTGTTCCGGCCCACTGACCTTGTCGGCCAGCGACACCGTCATCTGTTCCTCACGCGGATCGCGCTCCTTTGCTGCCAGTGCGCCTTTTTCAGTCGTCGATGCCTTTTTCTGCGATTGGTTGTTACCGTACATTGTAGATCACGAAGGCGCTCACGCGCCCGACACCGCGATGCTCCAACATCGCGGATTTCCTCGACGTCACGTCCAACAGACCCATCTGCGCGCTCTCGCTCGCGCCTTCGCGAGCGCCCCCTGGGCGCGAGCGAGAGCGCGCCTGAGAGGCGGACCCCTTTCCAGCACCGCGCGCCGTCCTGCCGAGCGATGCGTGGCCGACCGCCGGGAGGCCACGTGCTAGCGAGCGGGGAGCACCGCGACCCGCGAGCAGCGAGGCAGGGCTCGGAAGACGAACGGAGTGAGTCTTCCGGCGACCCGGCCGGAGCGAGCGTCCAGCGGGATATGCCCGTTCGTGTCCGGCCCGGACTGCGGGTCCGTGTCCAGCGCGACTGTCGCCGAGAACGCGCGCCGCCCAGTGGCGCGCGACAGCGCAGGCGGCACCAAGCGCTGGAACGCGAAACGCCCGCGAGGGGCGCAACCGACGGGGATACCCGCTGGCGCCGAGGGCACATACATTTTAGCCCGGAACGCGGCCGAGCGGAGCGAGGCCGCGACAGCCCGGAATGGTCGGTCGCGAGCGACGCGGAGGGCGGAACGCGGCGAGCGGGGCGGGCCGTGTCGATACAATCAGTTGAATCCGAATTGCTATGGATCGGCCACCAACACGCTTCCATATGACAACCACATCGTGGCAGCATATCGGCGTGGACTGGGATGCCGGCAAGTGGGTCGCAGTCGGCTATTCCGACACCGGAGAGGCGGGTGTTGACTCGTACGCGGCGTTCAAAGACATCTGGACAGAACACGGCGACACCGCCGACCGCATCCTCGTCGACATCCCGATCGGATTGCGCGGGCCGAGCAAAGACGCGGACGGCCATGACGAGCACAATGAGTCGCAGTCGAGACGGTGTGACCGTCTCGCTCGCAAGGTGATCGGTCCGCGCTCGTCGTCAGTATTCCCGGCCCCCTGCCGTGCGGCCGTCGAGGCTGCACTGGATGGCGACAAGAGCCACAGCGAGCTGAGCGAGATCAATCGGGAGGCGGTTGGCAAAGGGCTCACCCAACAGGCCGCGAGCATCATTCCAGGGATTGCCCAGGTGGACAGGGTGCTAGCCGAGGAGGCTGCCGACGAGACGATTATCGAGAGCCACCCGGAGGTCTGCTTCAGGGCGTTCACTGACGAGCCCCTCCAGTACAATAAGACGAGCGCTCAAGGGCTGGCCACGCGGCTGGACGCGCTGGCGGCCAGTACCGAGTACGAACCAGGGACCTGGCGAACCCTGGCTGACGAGCTCGCTGGGGACCACGCCATCGGGGTCGACGATCTTGTTGACGCACTCGGCTTGGCGTTGACGGCCAGAGCGAATCACGATGCATTCCACAGCCTCCCAGACACCGACTCGGTACCCACTGATGCTTCGGGGCGGCCGATGCGGATGTGCTATCGACGGGCGGAGCCATTTGATCTTGACTGAGCGGCAACCGCGGGCCCGACCGTTGTTACACCGGTAAGCATGGATGCAGGAATAGAATCGAGTGAAGAACGGACCAGGACTCATACGCTTCTCGATAAGCCGCTGTTGTCGTACGATTCCGCTCTTAGCGAGCCAAATTCGTATGCCCACCTACCGCGTCACTGGTGTCTCCCGGTCCGCCCAGACACTTTCCCCCTCGGGGATGGCATCCATGCCCTGAATGCTCGCATAGACGCTTGGATCGTCCAGTGAGTCCATCCGATACATGTGCATTGGTGGGTCCTCCTCGTAGGCCGAGCGAATCGCCGTCGAGATGAACTCCTGATCTGGGGGGACGCCTGCAGGGAGATCCCCGATAGGCTGGCCGTCCTCGGCGACAAGGCGACGGATGAACTCGCCGTTATGAGCCTCCCAGAGTTTCTGTCCATGGCGCCGAACACACAGGACGTGACAGTGCTCGTCGCGGTCAGGTAGTTCGGGGAACGTCGAATAGTCCATCCCCTCCCACTCGAAGGGTGCGTGAGCCTCACACAGTACGAGGTCCGTCGCGAGCTCACCCTCAGCAAGTTCGTGAAACGGGTCGACGAATCGATTGTGGTCCTCGGCTGACAATCCCTCGAAGAGATGCTTTTCAGGTGAGCCCGATGGCCCTTCATCCAGAGGTAATTTCACGATTGGCAGATCTCGAGTCCGCACAAGAACACTCCCAGTATCGAGTGCCCGTGTCTCGTAGACTGGTGTCGCAAGGACGTGCTCACGACTGCCGATACGCTCGAGGAACGCAGCGCCGAAGACGGTCACGAAAGGTAGTTTCTCGATGCCGTGTTCGGGGAGGCGGTCGGTCGGGATTTTTCGCCCGTCGGGCATGATAGCGAGGACTGCCACCCACGGGTCGGTAGCTTCGGCGAGGGCTTCGAAGGCGTCGACGAGTTCCTCGACCTGTGCTTGCACGTCGTGGTTCTGTCTCGTGTGGTCGATCCAGGCGCCCGGCCCTCTGATCGTCACTGGAGCGATATCGTCGACAGGGTCACTGAGGTGGAAGTCGATGGTGTAGGTGTGTCTCGAATGATTGTACTCGTCGTCCCTATCGTACCAGACATTGACACTGCCATCCGCTCCGAGTAGTTCGGTGCCCGAAGCGGAGTCTGCTGACGACTCACCGTGGAGACGGTCGGCAACCGCCTCGATCGATTCTTCCTGGCCGACTTCCGCCGTGAATCCGTTCTGGAGGAAGGCCCTGAGAACATCTTCGACAGTCGTCTCCCCCACCGCGTCGAAACAGACCATCCCCAGTAGCCAGCTATCGTCACCCATTGGAACATTGTTTTGGAGCCCTCGCAATAATCCTCATGCCCCTTCCTGATTGTGAGTGCTACCTAGTGCTTTCCCCGATCGCGCGGAGCTCTGCAATGCGAGCACGATGGACCGCATGCGCTTTTTGCGAGCGCAGCGGTCGGCTCGAAAAAGAAGAGAGGATTCTGCCCAGTTCGACCACCCTCGTCGGGCCCCCTTGGAGAACTGTCCCCCAGTGTCCCGTCAGTCTAGGTCGTCCGGATCCGGCAGATCGACCTCGACACCTTCGCCGGGATGCTCGAACTCGTCGGGGTCGATGGCATCCCAGTCGGTCTGTTCGGCTGGGGTCTGTTCCTGCTCCGTCGACGTCGTTCTTTCTTGCTGGTCGCGATCGAGTCGGTCCTCGATCCGATCCAGCTGGGCACTGATATCATCGACAGTCGCTAGCTGTTCGTCGAACTTCCGGAGCGTCTCGCGAACCTGCGTCAGTTCTGCATCGATTGCCTCCAAATCCCCTGTCGAAGCCTGTATCTCCTTGAGATGAGCCGCTGCCAGATTGATCGTCAGCCGGAGGGTCTCTGCTCTATTCGTCGTCAGCGCTGCACCCAGGTCATCGATGAACTCTTTCTCCGGCGACCCCACCCGCACCGTATAGACCTCGTCGGTCGCATCGGTGTCAGGGACTGCCCCAGACGAAGAGTCATATTGAGCTAGTACCGCATCAACTGCCTCCATCAAATCGTCGAGAGTTATATCGCTTTCACCGTTGGTGTCGAGATCGAAGTCACTCTGATCCATCGACATTCTTAACATCTCAATCAAGGCCCAAATAAATTCCTCTCCGACCATCTCCCCTGTCGTTTTGCTCCCCCTCATCCCAGTCCCATCCCCGCGACAACGTGGATGTCCCGCCCCCTCTCAGCTGTCTGATATGCCAGATCGCTGCCTACTCCCTGAACCCCCTGTTTCGTCTGGTTCCCCGCCCGCCTACCCCGCCTATATCACTCTATTCCTTCGCACGAGCAACCCGGTACACCAAGACACCAGATTGCTCTAGAATCTCGCTAAAACAAGCTGACTCCATAACTGGCAGTACACGGCTATATATACAAGATCGGGAAAATTGGGGGCCGTCATGCCGCCGTCTGGTGGTTACCTCTGTATTCAAGATTTTAGAGTGGGAATCCATCCTGTATTCATATTATCCTATATCTGCGTAAAACCGCAAGAAGAGGCCCGTCTGAGTCTGTATACAATGGTGTATTCAATCCGTGGAAATTTCTATCAAATCCGGCCCACGTACTGCGGTTACAGCTGTATACGCACCACTTTCCTATATGATTGGAAACACTAGACCAGCATACGCACAGCTGTTGAAGCGGAAAGCTGCGGGCAAGAAAGAAACTAAGAGATTATTGAACCGAGGAGGAGTCAGGATCTTCGTAGCGACCCTCGCCTACTGTTCTATCAAGAATAATACCAAACCCGGTAACCTTGTCAAGACCAGAACCAGCATCAGTTTGTTCTGTGATTTTTCCGTACCCCTGAGTGTTTCGTGAAGGGTGATCTGCAACATAGCCTTCCTCCTCGAGGATGTCCAAGAGATGGTGAGCCGCGTTCTGGCTCTCGACGACCCACAGTGCCATTGCCTCGTTTGTTTCACAGAACTCTGCGAGCTTTTTGTAGTCTCCGAGGACATCGTCTTTCCGAAGGGGAGAGTCTTCCCGATCTGGGCGAGACGTTTCAACTTCGACGACCCGGTGTTCTTTCTGAGGATGGGTCGCAACGAGGTCGAAGGTACCACTCGTATCGTCACCTCCGATGTAGGTCTTCACGGTGAACCCCCGATTCGAGTAGATCCGCTTCAGGAGAGAGACGATCACTTTGTGGCGAGGGCTCTCCCGTGGATCACCTTGCTCCGTTCCCCACACGATTTCGAGGTCATCGAACGCGGCCAGTGTCTTGTTCGTCGGCCAGTAGTAGGTGTAGCGGTTGGCCAGTCTGACTTCCCGCAAGAACTCATCGTCGACGAGACCATCTGCGAGATCACGCCGGTCAAACTCACGGGTTGCCATTGGATCGCCCCGCTCGTAGAATGGCAGATCACCGTTCCAGTAGTCGACCACGTCCTGCAGGAACGTCTGCTCCTGGTTGGAGAGTGCTTCTGCGGGGCGAGAGTCATCGACATCATCTCCAATGTCAAGGTCGGTGGACGTCGACGGCGCAGCACTTCCGGCCTCCGATGACGACTCGTTGCCGAGGGTATCCAGCTGCGTGAGCCGATTTGCTGTCTGCTCGGGGGAGATACAGTACTTCTGGCGAGTCTTGGCCCGGGTTGCATCGGCCATCGGACGAATCGCCGAGTCTGTTTCAGCATGTCCCGGTGGCAGCGGGAGCGGTTCGAGTGTCATAATCTCGGGCTGTTGCTCCTGGAAGCCCGTCGGGGGCAACTGGGCGATGAACTGTCCCTCGGGAAGCCCCTGGATGTAGTCACGGACCTCGTCGCTGTCCAGCCCACCGTGGAAGAGGCTGTCCGGCAGGTCATCGTCGGTCGAGACGTTGCCGATGATCTTGGTGTTGATGTTGTTCAGGACCTCCGTGTAGACAGATCGGTTCTTATGCGGATCGTCGCCGAGGACCTGAGCGGGATACTGCATGACCAGCCCCAAGCTCAGGTCGAACTCACGGCCTTCCGGGAGTAACTTGTTGTGGACGATGTTGCTCCGGGTCAGTGGCGCGCTCTCCTCGATGAGACAGTTGACGACGTAGTCGTCACGGCTTGGCGTGTGGAGGCTCTTGATCGCTGTCCACAGGTGGCTCAGGAACAGCACGTTGAACATCTGGGACGCGTCATCACGAAGCTCCCCAGTGTCGATCACCACCACCTTGTTGCTGTGGAGAATCTCCCGCAGGTCGAGGACGTTCTCGTCTTCGGCGTACCAGCCACGATTGTGGTCCCACTCGGGTTTGTAATCGAGCATCCGCCAGATGAAGTCCCGGTCGTTCAGCTTCGAGATCCGGTTGGTAACGGCGCCGGCTGTCTTCTTGAACTGCCGCTCGTTCTTCTCAGTGTGGCGTTGCAGGGATGCCGCCACCGTGGCCGAGGACGTTTCTGGAACGCTCTTGTGCATCTCGTACTCTAGGGCCATGTCGTAGAGATCCGAGATAGGGAACGCATCACCCCCGACACGGGTTTCCTCGAGGCGAGCCTGCTCGGGAGCGGGATATTCGGCCCGCTCTTCCTCGAACAGCGTTCGGATGAACGCTTTCAGAACATCGTTCCCGACCCACGCCTGTTCGACCTTTTCCTCACCAACGGCGAACCGAAGGACTTCGTAGAAGTGGTCGATCGTGTCCTGGATTGCGGATTCACGGGAACGACCGGCCTGATAAATCAGCGGCCGGAGGTCAAAGAATGGTAGACCGGGGACTTCCTGATTGTCTTCGGGGATCTTGATGTACTCGACGTCGTCGAGGTCGTCGAAGATGTAGCGATGAGTGCGGAGGTAGTTGTCGCACATATCCCCGCCCTTGGAATCGAGCAGGAACGTCGGACCAGAGAGCTCCTCGTGGGCAGTCAACAGATCGTTGATGCCGGCGACGGTTTTCCCACTCCCGGTGGAGCCGGCCCGGAGATAGTGCCGGGTGAGCGTCTCAGCATCAAGGTGGATCGCCTCACGTTGAGATACTTGATTCCGCCATTCAGCCACGGATTCGAGGGCTTCCTGCCCTGTGGACTCGGTGGGACTGTCGACGACAGTGGCAGCTTTCCCGATACACATCCCGTCGTCGAACGACTGGAAGACCTCCTCGTCGGGCGTTGTCAGCGGAGAGTGCGCAGCCGGCCCACCGCCCGAGGCCCCTCGCGAAGCCTTCGGTAGTGAGTCGATCGTCGGGACAGTCACGAAATTCGCGAGTTCGTTCGCGTTCGCGACGAGCATGGGCTTGCTCTTCCAGAACGACTCAGTGGGTGTTGGCCGGGTCAACTCGTGATTGAGCAGGCGCTGGTACTCACTATCATCCTGCCCCAGGTATTCACCTTCGAGCTGGTAGAACGACCCAGACAACTGGCTGAAGGAAGATTCTGCATCACGGATCACCTTCTCGTCGCTCGAGGCACATCGGATAGAGACGTTGAAACTCGTCTGTGGGTCCTTGTTGTTGAGCTGGGCCATCCGCGTCGCCTTGTGCCGAGACTGATCCTCTGGCCCCTGTTCAGCAGAGCCGACTTCTTCGGCCGGCGTGTCGTTACGGTGACGGCTCCGCTGTTCGTGTTCAGAGACGCCGACCAGCCGGTCGAGGAAGGTCTGGACGAAAAAGCCGAACCCGGAGGTAACACCCATCTTGAGGTTCCGCTTCTGGCTTTCGGCCTTCCGCGTCCAGTCGACACGGGGCTCGAACACCGCCTGGAACAGCCACTCTTTCTCGGTCGTGATTGCTGTTTCGAGCAGATCCGACAGTGGCGACCGGTCGGCGCTGTCGTCGTCGAACTCGGACAGCAGCATCATCCAGTCGTGACGTTTCTGCTCTTTGCCAACCCACCGACAGAGGTGGGGCGTCTCTTCAAAGCACTCTGAGAGGGCAACGTCGTCGGTGTCGAAGCGGTAATTCGACGGGTACTGGCTGGTGGTCTTGCTGTGGAGTTGATCGAGGTCGTCTTCTTGGTCGATCCCGAAATAGAAGTGGAATCGCTGGTGGCCGGCGGGCTTGTGAATCAGGAACTCGAAGGAGTTGACCGGCTCGACGAAGTCGAGATGGTTTTCGAGGCCGAGCGGGAGTTCGCGACCGTCACCCATCGAGTGCAGTCCGCGGAGTTGGCTGGTGATGGTCTGCGGGGAGAGCTCACTCCGGACGGGTGTGATCTCGATATACTCACGGGCCTCGGTTTCTGCGGTGGCTTCAATTGCATCGGTTCCTGTCTGCGTGTCGACGCTCGGGTCCTGGGTCTGTGAGTCGCCGGAGTTGGTGTCTGAGGGGGTGCTATCGTCTTCGTCCTCGGACTGGGACCCACCAGTCGGCTCAAACGGGATCGGTTCCGACCCGGACGGTGAGCGGTCTTGGAGAGGAGAGGAGTTGAGAGAACTACCAGGGCGAGAGAGACGAGAGGCTGCTAACTCGGTTCGATCGGTGTCATCGACCGGATCTGGACGCTGATCAGTGGTGTGAGAATCGCGAGACGGATTACTGTCTGGAGAGTCGTCGCTATCGGACATCTGCAGCTATCAGTTACAGTCCCAACAGGTTATTATTTGTGACTGTAGACTGTGTGAATGAAATCTAGGAAGATACAGCGGGTCCTAGAAAGGTTCTCCAGCGGATTCGGTTACGTTTGGGTGCTCAGTACAGATTGTCAATGGAACGTGATATTATTACCATGGAAGAATTCATAGTAACAATATAATGTCTGTTTCAAGCATTCAGAGGTTTGCAATATTGCTAATGCTTTTTGGTGGGTTCTTAGAGGCGTCCGCAGCGGCCGCTAACAACTGGTCCGGAATACGAGGAGCAGGTGAACCAATTATGTTCGCAGCACTGGGTATCGGCGCATTTGCAATGATCCTATCATTCACAGAACAGGCTGATAAATAAGCAGTCTCATTTTTTCGGATGGTTCACCCGTGAGCCTACGAAACCACTATTCCTCATACCACGCCTATCGAGATTCCCTGTTCGGCTTGAACACGAGCCTGTACCACATCAGGAACAGCAGCAATGCTGCCCACTCGACGACCAACATGACCTGATGGATCATCCCCGACAGCCAGCGATACAGATCGCCCGACCGCTCTAACATGAAAATCCGGACGTAGTGGCTCGTGTAGGCCTTTTCGTAGAACGTACTGGCACCGGACATCGGGTCAGTGCCCTCGAACCCGACGGTTACGAGCGCCTCGGTCGCGTGAACAGTCGCCCACCCACTCGCGTTCGTCGTGACAGTATTCGTTTTCACCCCGTCGACGGCGAGTTTTGCCCCGCTAATCCCAGCCGATGTATCGGGATCGAACAGCCGGACATGGACGGTTTTCCCGTCATTTTGCATCTTGATCTTGGACTCCTGGTAGGTGATATGCTTGACCGTCGTCTGGATACTGTTCCCGAAGATGTCCTCAGCACTGGCCTGTAGGTTCTGCAACTGGGCATCCGTCATGTAGGTCTTGCCAGCGTAGCGGGTATAGAGCGGCGTCTCCCCCTCCCGGTTCACAATCCCTTGCGGGAGCGAGCGATCTGAGATGGTCGTCGACGACGTGCGCTTGTCGATCTGGTATCGGAGCTGGCCACGTTTCGACCAGTTCCCCAGTGCCGCGTAGTCCCGGTACAGATGCGCTGCCTCTTTCTTTCCCACCGGATGATCGAAGGTCGTCGGAACTGTCTTTTTACGATCTCCGACAAACTTCGTAATCGAGTCGTACAGCGAAACCGGGTAGAATCGCCAGGGACCATATATCGTCTCGGACTTTTTCGATCCACTCGGTGAGAGCCGAATCTGACCGAGTGGCTGTCCGGACAAATCCTGCGTCCCATTGATCGTGATGTAGAGTTCATTCGTCGGTTCTCGATCAATCGCATGGACAGTCACCGACAATTCATCGGGCTGTGCGGCCGAGACTCCAGTGCTATCGGCAACAGTCGATTTGGTGGCAATCGTCTCGCTATGGCTCTCTGAGACACAGTCCGGGTGCTCTCCTTCTTTCCCCCACCGCCGTTGGAGCGTCACTTCGACCCGGTGGGATACCTGCAACGTACCGCTCTGTGGATTGCCAAAGTTGAACGTCGCTCTCCTGCCCCGCCGTTCATCGCCACCCAGTGAGACACGCTTGGTTACCTTTGTGTCGACGATGGACAGCTGCTCCCATTTGCGGACATCGTAATACTCGGTCTTGGTTGTGGAGTTGTTTGTTCCTGGGAGAGCAACACGCGTTGTGACCTTGCATTCGTCCTCGAGTGTCGTTTCCCAATTTGATGGTTTGATCAGTCGGAAATCCGACGGCGCCAAAACCGTAACACCGTCTGGGCTGACGATGAATTGTCCGTCCAGAAATGCCCCTGGCGACGTTCGGGCGATGCCGGCCCATTGGTTTTTCAGGACGGTAACATTCCGCTCTGAGAAGTTACTGTGGAACTTGATCTTTCCACCGCCGTCGAACCAATTCGACCCAATCGAACTGCCAACTGGGCGTTTGGCGATTCGCGGCTTCGTGTCGAACTCGGAAACGGCCTTACTATTGCGACTCTCGTAGGACACCGTCTTCCCCTTGTTCACTTCGACTGCCCACGGGTTCACGATCCGCGGATCGGAACCGCCTGTAATCAGGGCATTCCGAGTTGGGAGCCACCCGTTCCGTGGCTCGGCTTTCCCCAGCGCATAATAGCCGTTTACTACCTCATGATTCACACCGGCTGTCGTGACCGTCTTGTTTCTCAATCTCCCGGCCGAGACGATGGCCGTCTCGTCTGGCTTGACCCACTTATCTTCGTAGGGGATGTGGATATCCGTCGAGAGCTGTTTCCGAAAGCCGTCTGTCCGGGGCGCAAACGCGTTGATCTTCCCATTCGGCAACCCCGTCGTGTCGAACGCGAACGGTGGGATTCCGGCGGAGACATTGTAGGTATTGGCCCCATCCGGACCGTAGTCGGTGAACGGGATCATCGTCTCATTCCGCGCTGGATCACTGTCAGCCGACGCGAGGATTTTGAACGGCCCCGAAGAACTGGCCGAAGCAGCAGTGTTAGTTGTACTATTCGAGGAGTCCGTATGGATAGCGGGCTGTGGGGACGTCGTCAGCGCTGTTGCCGGCACAGTGGCCACGAACGTCTGTAAGACGAGACACGATACGACTGCAAAGATGGCGACGCTACGAGCGACGGATCGACGAGCATATTGTGTCATTGAGGGTGTTCTCGGGAACGACTAGCTACGTGTGGAGGGTCATGCTCTGTACTCCGGACTGCTCCATCACGGGATCATGTAGTGGATTATCGACAGCAGGGTTCCTGGGGCCAGACCAATGATCGCCATGATCGACCCGGTGAACGCGAGCCACTTGCCCCACCCGCGTTTCTGACTGCCACGGTGACTGGTGAAATACGCAATCACACCCAGAATCACACAGGTGAATCCGAACAGTTTGAAGAGGTCTGCCAGCTGGGCGGGGAATCGGACGGCGTCTTCGATAGCCTTCATTCCGGACGCGAGTATCAAAATAAGTCTCGGCGGGATCATGGTACTGAAAGAGAGAGTGAAGGAGTCTGTTTTCGTGTAGCGGGAAGTTGGATGGTGAGTTTGCCTCTCAGGGGCCACCGACGTTGGTGATGAACTTCAGGACGGAGATGAAGATCCCGAACCCGAAGTAGAAAACGATCATTCCAGCACCACCGCCGAAGAGCCACATTCCGTACTGGGCGCGGGAGGAACTCTTCCGAGCACTCCACCAGAGAACGGCCCCCGCAACGATCGCGATAAATCCGACGTACTTCAGAACCATCATTGCGAGCGAGTGGACGTTCGAGAGCATCGATGAAAGACCGTCCTTGCCCGCATCACAGTTGTCCGTGTTACTAGGGTCACAGCTAGACTGTGCTGCAACTGGCTGAACGAAGGTTGCGCTCAGTAGTGCTACGGCTAGCACTACAAGCAGGGCTTTCTTACCGAGTGACATCGGCAGATTAGATAACTGTCTGAAGTGTCTTAATTATTGTCCTTTCAAGCAAATATATTCTAACTCGACTCTCCACTATAACCCGAGGAAGCCAAACCGTCCGGAATCATCATCACCATCACTAGGTGGCTCGGACTCACTGAACGGTTGCTCCTGATCGGTGTCCTCGATATCGAGGGCAGCCTCCAGCCGGTCGATCCGTTGCTGCAGGCGCGTAATCTCCTCTTCTTGCTGTTCGGCTTTCTTCTTCCAGTGCTTCATGAGCTGTTCGTTGCGATCAACCTCACCCTCGAGTTCCTGGATCCGGCCCGCGATCTGCTCAACCCATGGTGGAACACTCCCCTGGAAGTCGAGAATCTGGGTGTACCAGTCCTCGAAGTACTGGGTTGTGGTCGTACGGGAAGCGCCAGTGTCGTCACGCCGGCGGGACTCCGACGTAGATTGGTTCGTTCCGGTGCGGTCCCGATTTTGGGTGTCATTACGTGACTCTGCGTGCGATCCCCGGACCACCGGATCGCGACGAGTGCTCTCTGTAGGTGGCGTTTGGTCAGATTGTGTCGTCGACGAGGCCCGGTCTTCTCCAGGGCTGTCCTGGTGTTCTCCTCCAGACCCAACAGGCGAGCCGCCGTTGGCAGGTTGAGAGTCCGACCGGTGTCTCTGTGACTGTGCGTTCTGATCATGTTTGTCATCCAGATCGAGATTCGAGTGGTCGAAGGTGTCGGTCACATGGCGAAGTGCCTTGCTGATCGTCATCTGGCCGTAGGTCTTCTCACCACGGTCTGCATCCCACTTCTCCCGCATCAATCCGGACTGCCGGAAGATCGTATCCATCCGGTGGGGGTCTTTCGCCGTCCAGAACGCGAGCATCGAACAGAATGCCATGTCGGCCTCAGACTGACTCTCGTACCGCCCCTTCCAGTTTCCCTCCCAGAGATGTTGGAACTTCTCGCCATTCTCTGCGTTCAGAGCGCGCTCGACGAGAGCCGCGTTTGTCCCGGAAAGCCCTGGCACTGATGCTAATTCGTCGCTGCTATCCGCTGTTGAGGGAGTTTTGCCGTTTTGTGCAGACGTCTTCCCGTTTCTACTGGGTCCCGTTGGGGTGTCACTGTTGGACGAGAGGACTGCGCCACCCGCCGCCGACTGGTCGGTACCGTTGGTACTGGCTTCGTCCTCGAGCCAGCTCGTGTCCATCGTGGTTTTCTCACCGAGGTACTCGTCATAGACCGATTCGAGCGCCCGGTAACGTTCCTCGATGCCGCCGTTTCGATCTGAGAATGGAGCGCCGGAGACGGTGAAGTACCGGCCCGTCTCGTAGATCTCGATATCGTCTTTCCGATTGCGGTCACCGGGTTTGTCAGCTATGATCAGAACATGCGCCCCAGTCCCAGACGGGCTGACCTCAGTATAGCTGTCGAGTGTCTGGATCACGTCCGTCGCCCACGCATCCATCTCTCCTGAGTCGGGCTCCCGACAGTTATCGAGGTCGACGCCAACGTACGGATCCTCGTCGGTAAAGACAAAGCCGATACCGTCGACGGCGTCACCCTGCATTGAGAACTGCAGAGCTTCTCGAAAACTAGTCCAGGTCGTGGGGTCGTCCGTCGATGCATGGCCCCCGGTTCCTGGTTCGACTGGAATTTTCGTCGTTTTGCCGTCCCGCGTTTTCGTCCGCCAGCAGATCCACTGATCGGTCTGGCGGAGTTCTGCGGGGACGTTCTCAGGGTTCCCCATCATGAGGTGATATAGGTGTTAGATTTCCATACTGTTAGGAGTTACAAAGATGTGTGGGTCCTACACCAACACCACCCTGTGATTGTGACGAATAGTCAACGCTCCAACTCCGGTAGTGCGGAAGATCCATCTCGCTACCCAGTTTGAAACAACTTTATACGAGCATTATTGACTTCCGGCTATTCTCTTTTTGAGTGCCAACACTCTGTCAAGGCTCCACAAAAGGGGCTCGTCCCGATTTACCACCCCAAGCTACTTTTAGATACAGGCGATTACATCTACGTACATGCCGATCCATCGTGAATCTCACCCTGAAGATGTTGACCTCAAACCAGGGACAACGAAATCAGAAATCGTTGTCTTCCTGTATCAGAATCTCGAACTCGCATATGCTCCAAGCGAAATTGCTGAGGAGTTAGATATCCCGAAGGGAACTGCAACGACGACACTGCGTCGCCTTCATGAGCAGGGATACGTCGGTCGGATGGAAGAAGGATACTATCACGGACTGAACGACCGTGAGGATCTGCGTCGGTACCCACACAGTGTTGCTGAGACTGAAGCGATGTTCTCTGCCCATCCTGACAATGACGATGCTCCGGAACCAGACCCTGGCCGAGAGGCAGATACTGATGCAATTGAAGACGGTGATTTCGAGTCTGAAGTTGACGAACTAGAGGACGAATTCGATGTCTAATCGATTTTCTGCGGGCTCAATCTGCTGGGCTGTCGATCCAACTGGTGTGCATCCCGAGCGGCCTGTTGTTGTCCTCTCCCACGAGACACATCCCTATGGTGCAACCGAATGCGCCGTGATGTGCCTAGGAACGAGCGTCTCCCAGTTTCAGCATCCGACGCCCCCGTTAGAGTCCCATCATTACGAGGATATCTCATTTAACAAGACGCCGCATTTGCTGCCATGGGCACTCCGCACCATCGCCCCTGGATCACTCAGAACGAATCGGGCTATCGGGCAACTCACAGCAGACGGCGAACAAGAAGTCAAAAAAGCGCTTCTAATGCTGTTTTCGGTTTGAGGAGAAATGCAGGAGATGGTTTAGATTGTCTCTGTCCCTCTGTTTAAGCAACAACTACGCTCAGATCGAAGTGCTCGCGTTTGAGTGCCTCGGCATTCTCCTTGGCCGCACTCCGCCGTGCATCGGCCACTAACTGCTCGAGATCCGCGCCAGACGCGCCCTCAAGCTCCTCGACCATCTCCTGTAATTCTGAGTCACGAAGGGCAGTCGGCACGTCTTCCAGCTGGGTTCTGAGGATCTGGAAGCGGGCCTCCGCATCGGGCAGCGGAATCTCGACGTGCTTGTCGATCCGGCCGGGCCGCAGGACCGCCTCGTCCATCTGCTCCTTCCGATTCGTCGTGAGCACGACGAAGAACTGCTGGTCGTCCTGAGAGAGCTTGTTCAGGAACGTGTTGGTCGTCTTCGCATCCTCACGATTCGTGGAGAGGCCATCGTCGCGACTCCCCAATAGCGACTCGGCCTCGTCGATGAACACGACGCCTTCGAGTTGCTGGGCTTCCTCGAACAGCCGATTGACGAGGTCGGGTCCCTCGTTGATCCACTTGCTCGTCAGCTGGGACTGGCTCAGTTCGACGTAGGGCCGCTGGAGAGCGTTCGCGAGCGCTCGTGCGAACAGTGTCTTCCCCGTCCCTGGCGGACCGTGGAACAGGACGCCCTGATCGGGCGTGACACCAAAGCGGTCGTAGCCCGCGCTGTCGTTGACGTATGGGGAAACCACGTCCTCTCGAAGTTCTTCTTTGACGGACTCGTAACCGCCGACGTCGTCGAAGGTGGTTTCGGGTGGCTCCTGCCAATCGAATTCGAGGTTTTCAGGGATCATCTGGGTCTTCTGTTCGTGGGTAGCGGTCGATTCGTCCGGGTGCGGATTCTCAAATCCGCCGTCGTGCATCTGTGGTGACTGAGGTCCCTGTGTGGACTCTGTAGTTCGGGTCGGCGACGAATCCGGGCGGGCCGAGGACGTTTCAACGCCGGCTGAAGCTGGAACTCGCTCTTTGTCTTGGACGGCCTCAGCAGTCTGTGATCGCTGTAAGAACTCCGGCGGATATGCAGCGATCAGCCACATCACTCCACCAGGGTAGTAACTCAGTTGGAGGATTTTTTGATGGGAAAGCTGGCCGATCATTGGCAGACTTGCGATACCTGCATAGAGGCCACCGATGAAGGTGAAAAGAGTGAGCAATGACGTAAGCACCCCCACGTGGAACGGGTTCCAAACTTCGCTTGCTTCGTTAAGATTGAAAGCCAGAGTTATAAAAAGGACAGACAGTACTACAACAGCCTCAATGATCACACTGCCTTCCATCCAAATGCTCTCAGCCCCCGATACCAGGAGTCCTGCCATCGGATACGAAATTGCATAGAAACCGACAAATTTCGTAATATCGGCTATACTCTCCAAGCAATCCCTCGCCGTGGAAGGGATACTAGGAGCCGCCCACTGGTCCACTCTCCAGAGATCTCTGTAGCCTTGGATCCAGATAAACGATAGAACACAGAACCAAATCGCAAACCAAACAAAGCCGATGAGTTCATCCCATGTGATCGGGATGCCAAGAATTCCTAGTTTAGGAGACAGTGTCATAAGAATCGTTTAGTGCTGTTCTTGATCGAATAATTTTGTGAGGCCCAATTAAGTATTAGGCTCCATCGGGTCCGCCGGCATCTCCTGCGCCAGTGTCGTTCGTAGTGCTTTGACTCCCGCTATTTTGAGGGGAACTGGCACCAGCTCCACTTTGTTGGGTTTCTTTGCGGGTGTTCTTAGCGGTCGCTGCTTTCTCGACATCGCCCCGAGAGGCGGCGCGCCCATCACCACTGTGCTTCTGCTTCGCCCGGTCATGTGCCATTACGGGTGCATAGCCACCCATTCCGTAGGCGCCTGCTCGGAGCGTAGCGGCCCCAGTTTTGGCGGTTGCCTTTCCGCCTTTCTTTCCGGCTTTCATGGACACCGCTGTCGCCGCTGCTGCCTTTTCAGCACTATGACTGCCCGTAGCCGCAATCTTGGAATTTCTCATCATCGTCTGATACCTATCGTCAAGATCGACGGTTTGCCATTCCCCACTACTGGTCATGTAACGAACGTTCTTCGACTCTGGGATGTCAACCTCCCCATCGAATACTGGTTCGTCTCCAAGTATCCCACGCTCATGGGCCTCACTAAGATCCAAAGAGCCACTGTCGGCTTGATCTTCCAGCCACTCCGCGTTTTCCCTGTAGGACTGTGCAAAGTTACTCGGACGGCGGTTGCGAGCCCCCCTGCGAATATTGCTGACCTCATTTTTAGCTGCTTGAACTCCTCGGCTATTGGCCACCGCTGATTTCGCCCTTTCCTTCACGCCAGCGGCCTGCGCTGCCGCGCCGTCGAAGTAACTCGGCGGCCGACCTTTCCCGGCACTCTGGACGTCACCATCCATCTGATCGCCGAGATTACCGTTGTCGATAGCTGCACGGGGTGTCCCGCCACTCGAGGAGCCGCCGTTACTCGATCCGGAGCGGCGACGTGATCCACTCCCGCCGTTGCCACCACCGCCAGAGGCGCTCACAGCGCCGGCAGCAGAGCCACCAGCGTCCGCACCGGCAACCGCACCCTTCCCAGCAGCTGCGCCGGCGGCCGCGCCGCCCGCGGCCATGGCGGCTGTCGTCGCCATGCCAACAGCTTTGCCGACGCCCATCGGCTGGCCGGCCCAACTGATCGCTTTGAACACGATCGCGACGAGTACGAACGGGACCAGAACGACTAGCACCAGTTGTGTCCAATACCGCGTCGCACCACCGCCAGCGCCAGCCTGGACCACGCCACCAGCCATGATGACCTTCATCGCTCGAAGCGCCACGCCAAGAAGCGGGCCTGCCAAGAGTGCATACACTCCCATCCGACCGACCTTGGCGGCGAACTTGTGGATATGGACGCCAAAGCCCCAGTCGGGGTACCACATGACGGCCCAAATCGGCGCTCCAAGGAACACGATATAGACGATGTACGTTCGCAGGGCCAGCGCGAAAATCGACAGCGGGGTCGCGATCATCATCAGGACCGCCGCCTGGAAGTAGGCCGCGATCAGCGCCATCGACCCGAACGTCGATTCGATGTTGAATTGGTTACTCCCCGGATTGAAATTCAGCTTGAATTGCTCCGGCGCGATCTGCATCGTCACTGCGTTCATCGCATCAACGCCGAGTCCGATCAGCGGTTTCGAGAGCGCGATGATCAACACGACGGAGGCAATCCGGAACCCCTGCCGCCAGAGGTGTGCCTTCTGTCGGTCTGCCCACGGCATCGACAGCAAGCCGACAACGATCATCAGGGGGAACAGCGCCACAGCCAGTTTGAACGATGCTTGCCATGCCTCAACTGCCTTTGTGGACGTGGCAGGGTTCACGATCTTCAGCAGTGGTGTGAGTGCAACTCCTGTCAGCTGGAAGAATCCCTCGAGGATCGATCTGATGAATCCCTGGAACGCCCCGAAGATCGCATCAGCGATATCGCCAGGACCGGGAATCCCGACCAAAATGACGTAGTTGGCGGCGGCCACCAGCGTGCTGGTCTCAATCATCGCTCTCACCCCCTTGGGCCTGCGATTCCAGATTTGCAGGCATCACGTCAGCCTCGTCGGGTGACTCCGGCTCTGGATCAATACCGTCCAACAGCGCATCATCGTCGACGGCCGACTGTGGCTGTACCGAGCTGGGGTATCCGTTGTTCTCCATCCACCGCCGATCGCGTTCGCTGAGCATCCCCTCGTTCTGGAGGTACGTCCACGGGTCGCGGTCGTCGTCGAGGATGTGGTGCTCGAACTCGCCGGAGTAGACATCCAGCCACCGGCGTCCGTGCTGGGACGTACTCAGCAGACATTCCGAGTAATCGGCGTCCTCGCCACGAGTGGCGCGCTGAATATCGCGCACCTCGTCTTCGGAGAGCTCGAAGTAGTCGACGACCTCCGGGCCGACGTTCTCCTGATAGAACAGCTGCTTCACGTCGCAATTGTCGTAGATTTCTCGCGTGGCGTCGTTTTTCAGGAACTCCTCGGCGGTCTGGCTGATGAGCGTCAGGCCGGCGCTGAAGTGACGGCTGTGCCGGATGAACAGGTTGATCAGATCCCGCGCACCGTCACGGCGGAGCAGGTAGTGTGCTTCCTCGAAGGTCACGTCGGTCTTTTTCTCCGACCGGCGAGCCTCGTCGTAGGCCCAGTTAAGCATCGCGTGCATGATGATCGGCATCTCGCCCGTGTCCGCGAACGAACTCATGTCGAACACAACCAGATCGTCGTCGAGGTCAATGTTGCTCGGGCCGTTGAGGTTGCTGTTGATGTTCCACTGCTTGAGCGATTCGAGTTTGGGCTCTAACTGCCGTGCGATGGTCCGATAGCGCTCCGGCGGTGTCTGGAGGTTCGTCACTGCATCCAGCACCTCGCTCTCGATATCGTCGGCGTCGGTGTCGACCGTCAGCCCATCATCGTCGTAGGTGACACCGAGCCTGTTGGGGATGATCTCCTTGAGTTCCTCATCGGAAAGCCCCCCGTTCGCGATGATCCCGACACCCTCAATCACGTCGTCGATAATCGGGCTCTCCCGGTCGAACGTCTCGGGATCCGGCGTGATGCCTTTCTTGAGGTAAGCGTAGTAGATTGCATTCGAGATGACTCCCTCGTCGCCAGACGTCATCCCGTCGGCGTCTTTCTCGTCCAGATACGTCCCGAAGAGTCGGACGACGTTCCAGAGTTTGAGCTTGAACACACTCTCCTGCGTGGTCGCATCGTGAGCGGCCGCGTCGATATCGAGCGGGTTGATCCGGTAGTCGCCACCGAACTTGATCACGGTGCCACCCAGCTGTTCCACGAAGTCGACGAAGTCGTCGCCAAGCGGGTCGAAGATGATCGTTTTGAGGTCGTCGTCGACCAGGATCCGACGCCACAGCGCCATCTTCGTCGCGTAGGTCTTCCCCGATCCGACCTTGCCGCTGATGGCTTTCGAGTGGCCCGAAAGCCCGTACCGATTGATGATTACCGGCCGGTTCGTGTTGTCGAAGCCCAGCAGGATCCCGTTCTCGTCGTCGACAGCCGGCTCAACGAAATTGAAGCACTGCGTCAGTGCCTCCAGTTGGACTGTGTTGTGGTTCTCTATCTCCGGGCTGGCCAGCGGAGCGACCGACGCCTGTGCGGCGTCCTGTTCGGCCTGGATCGGCGTTAGATCAAGCCCCTGCTGGCGGGCGCGGCGCTGGATTCGCTTTCTCGCTTCCTGCATCTCCTCAAGGGTTTGGCCACGGATTTCCACAAAGACTGAGACGTCGAAGAGCTTGGTCGTTCCCTGAACGAGTTCTCCGAGCAGGCGGTCGAGTTCCTCGGCTTCGTGCTCTTGTTCGTGCGTGTCCGTGCGGTTGCGGCGTTTCTTCCGCTGGATCGCGCTTTTCATCTGGGTCAGCCGCTTCTGGAGGCGCGATTTCACATCTTCTGTCTCACGCGGATTGATTTGCATCGACAGGCGCACGTCCTCTGACGCGAGCGTTAGCGGAAGCAACCATCCCGAAGAAAGGAACCGTGGAAGCGAGGATGCAGTGAGGATCTGGTAGAAGTCCCCATCTCGGGAGTGCCAGTTCGCCTCCTCGTCGATGACCTCTGGCGCGAGGACCGACCGATCAATCCGGCCTTTCTCCTCAGCGGTGGTGAACGGTGTGGCCAGTGTCGTCTCGTCCGTCGAAGCCAGTTGGTACGCGGCTTTCTCGATGGCGTCCTTATCGGGCTCCTGGCCGACGGCCTCGAGATACTCGATGGCCTCCTGCATCTCCTCGCCCGAGAGGTCGTCGATGGAGATACGGCCGTCGTCGTCATCTACGTCGTCCTCACCGCCGGGGGTCGGGAGTCGGTCGGTGAGCGACGATGTCTCCTGATCCGGGTCGGTATCTGCCGAGTCGTCGTCACGTGGGGTCCGCCACGGGAGGACGACCTCGACGAACAGCGGCGTCCGCCAGACCAGAGCAGCGGTGATACAGGCTGCGACGACCGCGGCGATCGCACCGGCGAACAACCCAGCGCGATACGCGGGCCAGGAGGCGGTAATCATGCGAGCGCCAGCATAGCGCTGGATGACGATACCGCTGATGCCGACCACCATCCCAGCGACGCCGGCGCGGACTTTCGAGTGGCGGTACTGCCAGCTGGTCATGGCGACCATCAGTGCCGCGATGAGCGCATTGGCAGCGACACCGAGGGCAATCAGTTCCGGTCGTGAGAGAGTGTATGGACCAATCATCGTAATCACTCGCTGGGCTGGTGGGTGTTGACCTGATTGGGGCGCTGTGCCCCGTCTTTCTCGACATCCTCTGGCGGGGCGTGTTCAGTGAGCCAGCCATGATCCAGATTCTCCGGTGGCTCGTCACCCTTGTAGTAGTAATAGAGAATTTGCTTGATTTCGTTGGGGTCGTCCCGGATCTCCGGATCGACGCCCGTCGGCGGGAGTGACGACGCCATGTTCTCTGCGCGCGAGCGGACCTCGCGAGCCAGCATATCGTGGTCAATCTCCTCTTCGTCCCCAGCTGGTCGGAGGCGACTCAGGAACCCACCCTCCTCTTCGTCGGTGTCCGCAGCCATCGATTTCCTGACGGTGACGACGATGAAGTGCTGGCGGTCGCGGATATCGGCCATGGAGACGACGTTGTCGATCCAGTGGCGATGTTGTGCCCGTCCGTGACTCATCAGCGGGTGTTCATCGGGGTCGCGCGTCCGGTTGGCTTCTTCGAGGCGATGTGTGTACTCTGAAGCGTCGTAGGGCGTCGGGAGCGTAAGAATTTGAAAGGTTGACTGGGTGCCCATCAGGATGTCACTCCACGCTTCCAGGACTGCTTCTTTCTGGTCGCTGTCAAGAATGAGCCACGGGCGCGGGCCGATCTCGATAATCATCGAGACGCTGTCCTCGGTGACGATGACGCCGTCGTCGCGGATGTACTCGAAGTCAAGATGGTCAGCCGTGTCGTCACTGCCGAGAAGGCGTTCGACCTGGGTTTCCTCGTCTGGTGTGTCCCCGCCGTCGGTGCGGGTTTTCTCCTCGTCGGTCGAGTGGAAGTAGCTTTCGTAGGTCACGGTAGTCGCTTCAGGGTGGGTCGGTTGCCAGTGATACGTTGCATCGGTATAGCGGATTTTGCACATGCCGAGGAGCCATCGGTGCGGACGCTGGCAGGCAGGAGTTTTCACGAACACCAGGCCGCCGATGACGCACCCGGCGATGCCGAGCGGGCCATAAAACTGGACCGGGAGATTCAGAAGTAAAGTTGCGGTCGCTGGCGCAATTGGAATCGCGAAAGACTGGAAGAGTCGCTTGACGCTGAAGCCGCGAAATTTGCTCGTGAGGAGACTGTCTGCAACTGGAACGCGTTCAGGCATTGTCGCTGATCATAGATTGGTCGGATGGACTCGTTTGTTGTGGAGGCGACTCCTGCTCAGAGCGGGGACAGCCGTCGACAACCGAGGTGTGGCGACACTGTCACTCCGCGAGTAGTCTGGCGATCTGTGGAATTGACTGCCCGAATGTGGTATCTCCACTACAGGTTTCAGACCCACCTCACTTCTATGTTTCCATTGGAATGGACGTGAATCCAACCAATCGAGGTGTGTTGGTCACAACAACGAAGGGAAGACAGCTGGCAGAAAGGAGAGTATGATCCCGCTCATCGAGCCGAGAATGAGTCCCACACCGGTCTTGAGACTGGTTCGCGCACTTTGGCTGACTCTGCCCGTCGACGGTGAGATACCGTAGAGTGCAGCGCCCCAGGCGATGAGTGCTTGCCCAGCGATGGCGGCGACCTTCGAGAGAACATCTGCCGCCTGATAGAGCGATTGATCCGCCCCTGAGCTAGCAACCTGCGTCCCGCGGATGCCAGGAGCGAACATCGCCTGTGATGTCGACGGCATCGGCCCTGTGCCGGCCACGATGAATCCGAGGACAGAGTACACCGTGCCGAGCGCAAAGTACACGAGGAGCGCTCCGGCACCGCCACAGAGTATGCCCAACCCCCGACGTCGCCGTTTGGAGTTCGTCCCAGTTCCCCAATAAACGGCACCGACGATAAGCGCGAGAAAACTGAGGTACCGGCTCGTAACAAGAACAAGGGAGGCGAATCGGCTGATCGACTCGACCATTGCGCCGCCAACCATCGATACAGTCTGTTCGTGTGGGGGGATTACAATTGTTCCGTCTTCTCAACCAACAAATTCCAAAATGAACTATGTTGTTTTTCACCTCGGATAATCCGGCCCCTTGTTTTTAGGCCAGCCTAGACCCTCAGCCTGAAGATCCCATCTTCGTTTTCAATTATTGTTTTCATATAACAATCGCCCAGAGTAATCGTTGTTTGCTCTGGGGCGAATTACTCGCTACTCGATGGGCTAACGGGCGAGATGTACTGTGATTTGATCTTCTCTCCCTCGCGCCACTGCAGGTAGTAGTAGTCGTTGCCATTGATTGTCTTGGTGGTGATCGTTCCCTTCGTGGAGGCAATTCCAGCTTTATCAACAGCCTCCTCCTTCACCGCTTCCCAGTCATCTTCGTCCCATTCGTCGGGGACTTCATCTGGATCCTGCTCGGCCTGTTCGGACACTTCCTGCTCCGCCTGTCGCTCTTTCCAGCCTGCGAGCGACAGTGCGTAGTTCGAGACAAGGCGAAGCCGGTCAGGATCCTGGCGGTCGATCGCGTCAACGAGATAATCCGGCAGTTCGTCGGGTGGAATTGGTGAATCGCGGAGACTATCCGTTAGATCATCGGCCATGAGTCAGGCTCTTATCTCTAACCAACGCTCAGATATTATTATATCTGTTGGTTATTCTTCAGGGTAACACACAGCGAGACTCTAACAAATGTGTTGGTTATGTCCTTTGTATTCTGTGTACAGATTTTTCGCGTTCGCGAGTCTCCTGTACTTGATCTGGCAAACGATCGCTTTGCTGGTCAGGTGCAGTTGACCGGTGAATAAGAGTGTTCGCCGATCGTGACTGCCAATCACACGCTGACGCTGGTGAAGAAGGACACGGGAATCGGATAGCAACGAGACTCTCTCCGCGATAGCGGGGGTCTGAGTGTCGACACTATCCAGAATCTCAGAAATCCGGTGGATTAGTTGCCTGTTAGACAAGAACGCCCGGTCAGAAAGCGATCTGAAGCAGATTCGTTTCTGCGGTTCGGTCGAATATACGCATTAGAGGCCCGCTATACCCGCTGTATCCCCATCTTCCACAGCCTGCCAGTAGTTGAGGCCGGTCGTCTCAATGCATATGGCATATCTCCAGCATAAATCATAGCCAGTCAATCGACGGCCCGTCACGGAGAATGCCTCAATACACCCTTGGCGACTTCATTTACCTCGAAGGAATCAATGGAACGCCCGATAGAACCAACCAACTGGTCCGGGCAGGCCGTCCTCTACACGAGTGGATCGCACAGCACCCTCTGGGAGGACAAATCGGCGATATCAAGGATCCAAGCGTACCTCTATGGGTGAAGACACAGCAACAAAGCTGCAGCAAATGCGGGAAAATCCCGCAGAAGCACGGGGACACTGAATGCCTCTACGAACCCGACAAGGGAGAACGGTGGAAGTACGACAGCTTCCTACGCCGGTTTCAGGACGCCTGCGAAAGAGCAGGAATTCCCGACAACAAGAGAAGACCGTACAACCTGCGTCATACCCGTTTGACCGAGGTAGCGACCTTCATGGGCTACGAACAGTTGAACAAGTTCGCGGGCTGGAAACCCGGGTCGGATAGGGCGAAAGTCTACGTCCACCTCAACAACGACGATGTCAACAAGGCGATCCGGGAGGAGTACGGCCTCAAACACGATTCAACAGAGGATGAGAAAATTGAATGCCTGTTCTGCAACACTAAGAATCAATCGCAGCACACGGAGTGCAGGAACTGCGGCCGACCGCTCAGCCTCGAAAAACGTGAGGAACAGAAGGAGAAGCAACGTGTGGTCGACCGACTGGCGGAACTTGAAGAGCAAGGGGTTCTGGAGAAGATTGAGCAACTCAACCAGAATAATTGAGGAACATAGTTGTGGCTACTTCTGTTCCTACTGATAGTTCCGCGACCTCGTACAGTTGTCAGTGGGGTTTCCAGCAGAGACTGGATTCGATGCTGCCAGGACAGCAAAACCACGCATACATCTACGACAACCTAAACATGAAGAACGTGCAACCCGGCGAAACAGGCTACATCATAGAAGGAACCAACCAAAACGGAAACATCATAATTGAACCCTCAGACGAGAACAAGATCAGTGTAAGTGATCTACCTGGCTCAGATCTTCAATCCTACCTCCAAAACTACCTGCCCGCCAACAATCCGAAAGCCGAAAGCATGTCAAGCAGCCAAGACCCATGGAAAAACTTCCCGATTGAGGGCGAAGTTGGAAATGCTCAGGGAAGGTATCCAGGAGATGTTTCAGACTACCATTCAATTAATTAAGTAAGAAGTAATGAAGGAGTTGGTTATACAGCCTCTTCTTGGCTGTAAATCATCACTTCCTCTCCCATATCTACCGTCATGTAAGTCTTTTCTTCATCTTCTAATCCAGATGTAACTTCCTCTATACGACTTCCTTCTTCTACTACATCAACTTTCATGCTGTAGTTTTCTTCGGCATCTAGGATATTGTCATAGAAGAAGACTGATGCCGATATATTGAGTTTCTTCGCTTCCATACCCACTCCTTTAGGATCAGCGTTGATATTATCTGGATTGGCTCTTGAACTGACATAATCTATTGCGTCGTCTGTATAAACTACATCATTATCAGCATCAGCCATATACCCAACTATTAAATCATCATCCTGACGTTTACGCCTTGCTATCGATTCTCTCTCTACCTCTTCATCAACGAAATCTATCTCCTCATTTCCACGAACAAAGGTGTCAATATTCATACCAGCCAAACCATTTCTATAGTCCTCATTATGCTGGCCATCTATATTCCGTTCTGTGAATCTGCCTTCGTTTGGTGTTTCTCCGGGTCGAAGTGTTTCGAATTCGCCGTGTACGTTTCCGTATGGGGCGGAGAGTGATTTGGTTACTTCTCCATTCTCGTCTGTTACGAGGGATGATGCGAGTGTGATTTCTCCACCGCTGTTTCCTTTTCTCCTGTCTACAAGTATTTCTTCTGAGCTGTAGCCAAGTTCTTCGTGAAGAACGTATTTAGCGGCTCTTACCTCATGATCTCTTTTCAGGTCCCAAGAGCTGGTGTCTAGGTGGATTCTTCCGAATACTTCTTCAACAACCTGATGAGGATTATCCATATCCTCAACGTCCTGTTTTAGTTTTTCGAAGTCTAATTGGCTTTCTACGTACTGTAGTGCTTCGTCTTCCTCATCGATTTCATTTGCTTCGTCTACAAAAGTTCTTCTCTGCTCTACAGGTACGGGATCTGAGAAATCGCTGTTGGGAACAGTCTCTGGGTAAACCTCTTCATGGAAATGCGTTTCAATTTCCTCGTAACTTCTATCATCTTCAAAGCTTTGAACTTTTTCTCCTGTCTCCGTACTTTCTGGAGTTTCTGGGTTCTCTCCAGTTGTAGTCAGTGAGGTGGTTGCGGTGTTCGCTGTATTCTGGTTTCCTGTATTCTCTTGGCAACCGGCTGCGCCAGCGAGGATCGTGGCCCCTGTCAGGTGGAGAAATCGGCGGCGTGATCGTTCCATAACTCGAAAACCCTCTGTAGTCGTTACCTAAACATAGTGACGTATCTTTAAATAAGTGTTCGTGGGTTCGATAGACACGAAAGCGAGAGATATCCTGTCGTCCCAGAATCTGAAAACTCGTTCATGTGAAGCGTGGCATCCGGAATTCAATAATCCTTGATGACTCCATAGAAAGAACTGTGGTGAAGACGCACTCGCGGTTCGCTGAAGCAGAGCAGCTTCTGGAAACCCTGAACTCATGGAGTGAAGAGGAGATCGAGGAACTGCCGGAACTCTACCAGAAAAAAGCAAAAGAATATCAGAGTCTTCTGCAAGACGGCGTCGAATAAACCGTAACACTGTCTACACCAGAATAACTGGTTGTGAGGTACTTCGATTACGGCGAGGATCCGGAATTCGACATAGAAGAGGTTCTTGAAGGTTCTCAGCAGCGTGAGAAAGAACGTCTTGAAGAAGAGCTTGAACAGATAGAACACCAGTTGGAGGAGCGGGACCGGATCTTCGAGGAAAACTGGAGTCGAAACTGGACTGGTGTACCGAGGAATCATACGAGTTCTTGAGCGTGTCGTCGGCACCATCCCGCCGTGGCCCCAACACGTGAATCTCGCCGCACGGTCTTCCGGCAGATCGCCCAGCTATCCTACCTTGACTGGCCCACGTACGAGTCGAGCCCGCTGTTCGATCGCACATCGCTCCTTGGAGTAGAATCGGATATCCGCATCGTTGCGGAACCATGGTTCCAACATGACGATCACGAGGCTGTCGAACCATTCGTCCACGCAGTGCCGCTCGCATACGTCCAGTTCGATCCCCACGACCGGTATACAGGCTCGACGAGCTACGAGATGGAGACACTGTTTCGCCTATTCCTGCTGAAAGAATGCCATGGCTGGGACCACGAAACCGCGCTCGTCGAATACCTTTGCCAGCATCCCGATCTCTGTGATCAACTCGGACTGGAGTCGGTCCCCGATCAGTCAACCCTGTGGCGCAGCTGGAATCACCGCTTTACGGCCGATCTCCAAGACACCATCAAGACGGCAGCGCGAACAATCCTCATCAAAGCCCAGAATTCGGGCGTCACAGTCCCACGTGAGCCAGACCGACAGAGCCGCAGAAGCGGTGACGTGAGTACAGAATCAGACCCAGATGACCAGACCGTATTAGAGCAGGCTGAGACAGTCACTGAGCAGGTGAGTCGCGTTGCATTCCCAGCGTTCTCACTGGACCGTGGCGAGGGCTGTGAGATCCACGAGAACGCCTACTGGGATCTCCAGACCTATCTCGGGCTTCGAGGGAACCTCGCCGTCAATGAGGGCGCTCGGAGCTTCATTCACGAATCTAATCGGGAGCGGACACCGCTCGGCCATGCCCATCGCGAGCATGTGCGGGACCTCTCCATCGAGCAGATTCGGGAGATGTATCGACAAGCGGTTACCCGATTGCTGGACCGGGTAGCAGAGACGGAGGAATTCTTCCGGGCCGGCATCATTGCCATCGATATAACTGAATCAGACCCGTTCACAGGAGATCGGGCCGGGCATGAGGACGAAATTATTGGGACGAAGGAGAAAACCGACGAGTACGCCTACCAGTGGGCGACAGTCCAACTGGTCGGGAATGCTGTTCCAATCGCGTTAGACGCGCGGCCAGTGCGCAAAGGAGATACGCGCAAGGAGATCGTCGAGGACCTCTTGGATTCGGCAGAGGCGGCTGTTCATGTCGATAACGTACTGATGGACCGTGAGTTCGACAGCCAGCACATCCTAGAGATGCTCAGCCAGCGCGGGATGTCCTACGTCGTGCCGAAGCGGATGCAGACCAGCTAGAAAGCGCACGCGAAACGACTTCTCAAGCGGGGGAAGGACCGCTACGAGACTGACCGAAAACTGCATCTCGGCGACAACGAGTGGCACTCGACGACACTGATCTACCGACGGAAAGAGAACTCCGAACACACCGATCATCAGCAGTATTCGGTGTTCATGACGAATCGGAATAGCGGGCTCCTTACTGAGTACGGCTACCGGTGGGAGATTGAGAGCGGCTACAAATCGATCAAGCGGTTCATGGGTGCGACGACCTCAAAGAATTTCGGCCTCCGATTCTTCTACTTCGCGTTCGCCTGTCTCCTGTACTCGATCTGGCGAGCCGTCGACCTGCTGGTACAGGTGCAGTTGACCGGTGAATACAAGCATTCACCTATTGTGACAGCCGACAACACGCTGACGCTGGTAAAGAAGGAAACGGGAATTGGATAGTGAGGGTCTCTCTCCGTGAGAGCGCAGCGTCTGAGTGGCGACACTATCCAGAGTCTCAGAAATCCCCTGGATTAGTTGATTTGGAAACAAGAACGGTCGTTCAGAAAGCGATCTGACGCAGATTCCACTCATCAATTCGGCCGATACCACGCATTACAGACCTGCCATACCCGCTGTAGTCTCAACTTCCACAGCCTGCAAAATGGTATAGCGATATGCGATTTATAAAAATGCAATTCGCTGGTTTTCCTCGGTTAAGAGCCTTTAGATGCTGGATTTGTGAGGATAGAGGAAATATTGAGATGGTCATGATTACTCCAATAATCACGACCACTTTGATGCATCCCCGTGCTGTCTGGTAAGCAGGAATGGTAAAACTCCCTCACGACGCCGTTTCCCCCAGATCGAGCCGCCAAGGGCAGGTTCGAGATCTCTCTGGGTTTCCTCAGCCGAGTTGCTGAGAGGGCGACAGCAGCCCGCCTCATATACCAGCTGCCCTATCCTATTGTTCTCCCTACGCCCATTCCTGGCTGGAACAGTATTTACGTCCACCTCGAATTGCATATAATGTTTTTACAGTAGTGGTCCGCGATACGGCATATGAACCGTGAGACGGTTAGTCTGAACTCGTCTGAGTCGGTATTTCTCTTTCAATACCCCTTCAGAGCCGGCTTCATCCGAACACAAGGTGACGAGTGATTTTTTTTAGGCAATCACCGATTCAGTAAGGAGCTGCTGATGAATAGCGATATGTTGACAGCTACTGTGTCCGTGTAGAGTTGTTCCCTCGTGTTCACACATAGGGGAACAATTTATCAAATTGGGCCGCATATCTCCTGTCATGAGTCAGGAATCGCTCGACGATACAATCAAATTCCGTGCTGGTCCGCTTAAGGAAGCGGCATCCGAACTGGATTCCGTTCATCTGGGTGGCATCAATATTAGCGAACTCGCACGTGAGGGGCTTACGCAGATGCTTCAGCGATCCATAACGGACGACGACAAAATCGCGATTTACGAGCGCTATTCGGCAGGTGACATCTCGGAGGACGCTGCTCGAGTGCTCCTCGGTGACGAACTAGACCTCCTCGAAGAGGATATTGACGACTTCCGTGAGGGTGCCACTGACGACACCAGTGACTATCTCGTCTAAATGGCTAGCGCCGACACACGGTATCCGATCCTCGTCGATACGGACACGCTAATCGCTGTTGCAAATAGCTCTTTGTGGGCTCAAATAACGTCACATGTTGGTCTAACGACGACGAACGTCTGCAAACAGGAACTCGAGCGTCACGTCGAAAACACACGCGAGAACGTACCGGTGGGAAGCCGCCCATACCGGCTGCATTACGGGAGCCGTACAGCGCTCGATGCGCTCGAGGATGACGAGACACCGCTTACCCAAGTGACGAGCATCCCCCGGCCTCACGGAGCAGACGCCGGCGAGGAATCGCTCCGACAGGAAGTGGTCCAGAATCCCGAGGCTATCGACTACGTCATCTTGATGGATGCAGTCGGCCGGCGTTCAATTCGCCGCGCCGTCGACGACCAAGACGGAGATATCCGTGTTGTGACACCGCCATTTCTGTTCTATATCCTCTACGACAACGAGCTCATTTCGCGTCGTGAGATCTGCGAAGCCTGCGGTGAGCTGTTGGAACGTGAGGGCTGGACCGGATACAAGGCCGTTAAAGCCGCTTGGGAAGGGATTCCGATTGGTTGTAGCGATATTCTGGACGACCACCTGCTCCCCTGAAGAACCCAAATGAATCAGAATACTTCATCGACACGCGACGGTACGACAGCGCTCACGGGTTCCTTCGAACGCTACCTCCAAGACAAGGGCAAAGGTCGCGGGGGAGACGGCGGAAACTACCGTCGGAACGCTGAGCGGGAACTCAAGCGGTTTGTCGAGTGGGCCGCGGGCGACCGCGGGGATGACGACTGGACCGGAGTCGTCCCTGATGATGTCGACCGGGAGCCTGTATTCGCGGACCTCGACGAACGAACTTTCCGTGAGTATGCCCGCCATCTGGCCGGCGACCGTGGACTCAAGCAAAATACCGTCCAGACCTACTACGCGTACATCTCAGCGTGGTGTGGTTGGTGTGTCAACGAAGGATATCTGGAAGCGCACTATGCCCAGCGAGCCAGTGCGACCGGTCCACTCCCTGACGACGACGGTCGAAAGCCCGGTGATCAGCAGGCATGGACACCCGAACACCGCCACGTGCTCACGGCACACGTCGACGAGCGGGCCCAAGACGCCGTCGAGAGTCGAAAAGAAGTCAGAGAGGACGCCGAGCCCAAAGAACAACAGCGAGCACGTTACAGAGCTATCCGAGCGACACGGGATCGAGCGCTCGTCTACCTTCTCGCGTACACGGCCGTCAGAGTCGGCGAACTCCTTCGTGATCCCGACGACCCTCGCCGCCGTGGCGTCCGGTGGGAAGACCTCAATCTCGAGGAGGGTAGTATGGATGTCTACCGGAAGAAACAGCAGTGGGACGCCGCCAGCCTCCCCGATCCCGTTATCGTCCCGTTGAAGCGGTACCGAAAGGAGCTGAACCCACCGACCGAACGGTGGCCAGTCTTTCCGACGTTCGATCAGCGGTCACTCGGAGAACTCGTCCAGGAAGCGCTTACAGAACGCGGGCTGCGGCCGGCTGCTATCGACGACCGGCGTGACGAACACGTGCGCGACCTCCTGCTTGCACTCGACGAGGACATTCGCCCCCAATCGATCACGACCGATGGAGCGCGGTCGATTCTCCAACGCCTGACCGACGACGCTGGCATCGAAATTAATCACCCGAAACACGACTATCTCGCCCCCCACGGTGGACGCCGGGGGATGGGTGAAGTTCTGGTCCGAGCGTTCGGATACACCGTCGCAGCCCGCTATCTGGACAACTCCGAAGAGATGGTTCGAGAACGCTACTCCCACATTGAGGCCGGTGAACTCGGCGACGTCGCAACCGAAGCCCTCGACGAGATCGATGGCGATGCGACGCAGTCGTGATCGTACACGCGGAACGGAAATGAGGTCTTCTTGTGGTGAGTTCTGCCTATCGGACTGAGCCAGCCAGCCGGTATAGCTAAGGAGTATAGCTACCTCAGTCAGCCCAACTATTACACTACCACGATCAGCCGGCCCAAATGGATAGTATATCCAGATAGTATAGCTAGCTACCCCATCCAGATACTACACCCAGATGTTCCTTCCAGATGGACCGTCGGGATAGTGCAGATTGCTGGTTCAGCCAGGTGTCGTATCCAACTGGATCAAATACATCGACAGGGAGAAGGCCTCACTGGGGAATGTATTCGAGATTCGCTGCCAGCATCGATCGGGTAAAATGAGACTATCGAAAAAAGTATAGCCAGATAGTATAGCTATACCGTCTGACTTACCTTTATAGTTATCCGACGCAACATGTCGCGTATGTTGGCGTACACGGTATACAGCGAGGCGGGCGGTGTGGGAAAGACGACACTCGCCGCAAACTTGGCGAAAGCAGAGGTGCGTGCCGGCCGTGACGTACTCGTCATCGATCTCGACACACAGGAGGCATCTCTCTCGCATCTCTTAGACGTCGCGGACGAGCGGAACGACTCGGAAGCGGATAGTCTGCTTCGACATATGATCGATCGGCCACGCGGACCGTTCGAGGACCTGATCCGGACCAGCGAGGGGATCGATATCGTTCCGGCACACAACATCCTCGAGTACGCCTCGAAGCATCTACGTCGTCGCGAGGAGGAGGCCGCGGACTTCGGCGAGACGTTCAACCCTAACAAGCAGCTATTGCGAGTCCTCAGAGAAGCGGGCGTTCACGAAACGTACGACACGCTAATCGTCGATCCACCGGCGACGGCCGACATTAAACTCCATAACGCGATACACGCCACCCGACACGTGGTAATTCCCTTCGAGCCTTCGGGGAAGGGATACGAGTCAGTCCAGGGACTCGATCAGCTCGTCGGGGGGCTCGAAGACAATCTCGACATCGAGGTCGGCGTGCTGGCGGTCGTCCCCAACCGGTACAAGGGGATGAACGACCAAGATCGGTTCCTGGAAACGCTCCAAGAGGATGGGTGGGACATCCCGGTGACGTTGCGCGAACGCTCCTCGATGCTGGAAGGCTGCTGGGCTGAGCAGTGTACAGCCTACCGCTACGTCGACGAACATCGTGACCGCAACCGCGATCATGAGGTCGAGACACTCGAGAAGATCGACGACCTCGCGGAACACATCCGACTCCAGACGGAGGTCCCAGCATGAAGCAAGGCTCGACCGACGACCCGTTCGCGGAGGACGCCGCCTCGGAAACAGGCACTGACACGGACACCGAGTCAGGAAAACCATCAACAAACGACCCGGAAACGCAACCGTCGCAAGATACCACAGCCGGAGGCACCACGGAGGAATCGAGTGCCGCTGACACCGACGACGATAACGGTTCAGCGGCGAGCCGACTCCCCTACATCTACGCGCGAGATTCGGTCAAAGACGGCAGACAACAGCGGCCGATCTTCCTCCGAGACGAAATCGAAGACGGGATTCCGGAGTTGGTCGGCGAACTCGAAGATCGGTTCGGCGAGAATGTGTATCGAACGGACGTGATGGAAGCCGCGGTCGAGGTGGCTCAGGAACACCCCGATCTCCTCGAAGCGAAGCTCGAAGAGTGGGGGTACGGCTGGGATTGAACCGGCTACTGGAGAACGTGAAAACGGACTGACCGCTCTCGTTTATCCGTTAGTCGCTACGACGAGAACGTCGGCTCAGAAGTCTCCCAATGTCGTCTGGTTTCGCTGCAACGACTGCGCTCGATATGGAGTTTCCCGGGTGAGATAGGACGCGAATTCGTCGACGGCGCCGTGCTGGACGTAGACCTGCTCGGGATCGACACCGCGAACGAGGTCGAGCAGTTCTTCGTGGTCGCAGTGATCGGAGAGGACGAACGTTTCGTCGTAGTCGCCCCTGAATTTGAAGCTGCTATCGATCGCCCAGCCCGAGAACCCGGCCTTGATAGCGTCGCTCGATTCCCGCAACTGGTCGACGAACGAGAGGGAGTTCGTCTGCCCGGGCAATACGAGGACATCACCCGCTGACAGGTCGGTCGATTGGTCGTACAGTTGTGCCCCGAAATCAACGTCGAGATGGGCTTCGACAACAGAATTGATCTCCGCGATGGCATCGGTGACCAGCAGTCGTGATCTCCCCGCACGCTGTGCGAGGCCCTGTATTTCCTGGGCCCGCCCCAACGTATATCCCATGCAGATCACCGGCTGGTCAGCTGTATCCTCGAACCAGTCGACGATTTCAGCTTCGAGTTCGGCTTGTGGCGGAAAGACATACTCCGGCGTGCCGTAGGTCGCCTCGACCACGAGAATGTCAGCGTCGACCGGTTCGAAGCCGTCGAGGTAGAATCGATCTCGGGTGGACACGTCACCGGTGTACAGGATGCGGACGGTCTCGTCGTGTTCGGTGTCCTTGGCAGTGATCAGCGTCGCTCGGGACCCAGGCACGTGTCCCGCATCGAGCAACTCGATATCCGGATGGGTGCTTGGGGTAGGTGCGTCGTCACGACGGACGCCCGCGAGGGCCGCGGTTAATTTCGAACAGACCATCGAATCGGGCGCTTCCGAATAGAGTGGTCGCCGTGGGCGTGGCTACAGACTGCGATATCACCGTCTGGCCGTGATGCATCGGCCTGGACCACCCGGCCATCGGGCAACTCAACCTCGATACCGTCGGTGTGCCGAACGGTCGTCACTGCACCATCGTAGGGGTGGCGACAGCAAAACGATTCTGCCGCCCGAAGAGCATCGTGTGGGAAGATTCACTGGTCTTCGTATAAGCTCTCGACACGGTCGATCGAGTCAACATCTGTCGGCGAAAGATCATCGCGCACGTCGAGAAATCGGGGGAATCGGAGTGCGTAGCCGGAACCGTATTCGGGGGACTGCTGGATCTCTTCGTACTCGACTTCCAGGACGACCTCGGGTCGGAGGTTGACCATTCGACCATCTTCTGAGACGATCAGGTCCGTCAGTTCGTCGGTGAGTGTGGCCAGTTCCTCGTCGGTGTACCCAGTCGAGAGGCGACCGATTTCGACGAACTCGTCGTCATCGTCCCGGCAACCGAGGAAGAGTCGGCCAAGATAGTCGCTCCGACGCCCCTCGCTCCATTGGGCCCGGGTGACGACGAGATCGAGTGGCTCCATCACTGGCTTCACCTTCATCATGTAGCCCACCCGCTCGCCGGGTTGATACGTCGCGTCGAGGTTCTTCAGCATCACTCCCTCGTGTCCGGCCGCGAGCGCATCCTGATAGAAGTCGTCCGCTGCCCCCTCCGTCTCGAACTCCTGGTAGGCAGCGCGTTCGATCTTACCCTCGCTGGGCTCGAACGCACTGTCGAGTTGAGCGAGCCGATCTTGGAGCGAGGTCTCGAACAGCGAGTCGCCGTCGAGACTGAGGATGTCGAACAGATAGAGTGTAACCGGAATTCGTTCGACCATTTCCGCGATGTCGTATTTGCGTTTGATGCGCCGCGAGAACTCCTGGAATGGGATCGGATCGCCAGTCTCCGGGTCGTATCCGACGAGTTCACCGTCGAGAAGACACCGATCCGCCGTGACGTGCTCGGAGACTGCCTCGACCACATCCGGGAACTGTGTCGTGACGTCTTCGAGTCGGCGGGTGTACACACGAATGTCGTCGCCGTCGACGTGGATCTGGACGCGAGCCCCGTCGTACTTGTACTCCATGTGTGCGTCGTCGGGTTCGTCGGCAACGTCATCGATACCGGCGGCGAGTCCCTCGGCCTTCTTCGCGAGCATCATCTGGACCGGCCTGAACAACTCAACGTCGAGATCAGCGAGACCGTCGCGACCATCGTCCCGGGCGGTCCTCGCGACGAGTCCATAATCGTTCGTCACCTGATGGGCGCGTTCGACCGCCTCACTGGCCGCATCGCTCCCGTCGAGGAACGCTGCGGCAATGGCGTCACGCATCGTGCCATCACCGACGCCGAGTCGCATATGTCCCAGCGCCGTGCGCACCACGTATCTGGCCTCGTCCGGGTCGGCGTCGGCGATTAGCCCGGCGACTTCACTGACCCGACGGTCTTGGCTCCCCTCGCCATCGAAGTCGGCGAGATCTCGAAGTGTCTCGTAGACTCGTTCGAGTGTCAGCGGCTCACTGAACAACGATTGCTGAGTCTCGTGTTCGACTGCCCAGGCGGCGGCATCCCCGAGGTCGCCCCTCTCACTCCAGACCGTTTCGATTCGATCAGTCCCGACTCCCGTTGCCGTGTCGATGGCCTCCACCGTTAAGCTCGAAGAGACGCCGAGTTCGGCCGTCTCCCATGGTTCGAACACCTTCCCACGAACCATTGCGACGACCAGCGGTAACGTGTCCGAATTCGTTTCGGTCAGCCAGTCTGCCAGGATCTGGACCTGCTCCAGATCCGCGTCGGTTGCCGCTAACCGGTCACAGACCGTTGCGAACTCGGCGTATTCCATCAGAATCTACTATGGATTCGAGGTGGTTAACTTCCAGTCTCGATTCATCAGCTCGCAACCTCGAAAACGATCACACTCGAAAGAGTGCCTTCCATGCAGGTTCCGAGGCTGTGGGTTTTTGAGAGTTACCCCACATATTGGACCGTATCTGAATACGTGGGGTAACGCTTGAATCGGGATGGTTCGAGGGAGCTGAGTTCACCCTCCAAACCAGACACACCTCTATCGATGTGTATTCTTTCTGCGCATCGGCAGTGCTCGAGAGAGGTCAATGGAGAGGAACTCAAGGACTTCTTGGATTGCCTCGATGGTTGATTGTCGATTAGAGACGAGGAGAGATACACCGACACCCCTCTATCGATGTGTTCCGCAATGAAGGGGCGGGGGGCTGAACGGTCGCGGGATGAGTTACATGAGAGAAGAACTGACGAGAAAACCAGGAAGAAGACATCAACGGGGAGATTCTGCACCTACACAACAGTCGGAAACTCACCATTGATAGATCTCGCTTCTATTACCGAGCTTCAGCGCGAAGTGAACACATCGAACACTTCGATAAAGGGGTGTGTGTGTGTCTAGTTACTAGTTAGCTAGAAGAAGAAAGAGAGAAAGGGAAAAGGCAGCAATAATAACCGCTTCATTCAGTAGAACGCTCTATCTCGAATTTCTGTACTGCCCAGAACCGTAACTTAGCGGGCTCTTAATGACGGTTCTCTGAGTCTCAACCCAATTCCCGACTGCGCTCTCACCCCCCACCCTCTCGATCTCTCGAACACATCGATAGAGGGGTGTGGGAGTCCAGGGTCTTTCCCTGAGTGCCGAGGATCACTTCGTCGGCCCCTCAAGAGATATTTTGTATCGAAAGAAGAGACCTGCTCAATTCGAGAGTGCTAGTTCCACTATCGGCTAATCACACTTCGATAGAGGTGGAGCAACACTTTTCATCGTTGCCTGAATGGGTGCTGACATGGATACTGACGGCTCCGAGAAGGTTGATGACGATTCGGAGTCCGAAGAGCGGTCGCAATCAGTCGAATCCGATCCCCCGTCGGAAATCGCAGATGGGGACTTCGGGACGGATCAGTCAGTCCCGCCGGTCGAAGGGGAACCGTCGAATCCGACTGAATCGGATCTGGATCAAGTCCCCAGCGACAACGAGTCGGAGTCAATCGAAGAAATGCTGTTGGAGTTCGACGAACAGGAAGGGCTGATCCGGGACCGGTCCTTGCTCGATCCGAACTACGTCGTTGAGGAGAATCGAATCGTCGGTCGGGACACCCAACTCCAGGAAGTCACGAAGATGTTACGCGTCGCGCTCGGCGACAACCGACCGCCGAACCTCTTTCTCTACGGCCCGTCGGGGACGGGCAAATCCCTGATCACGAAAGCGGTCTGTAAAAACATCAGCAACATCTGTGAGCAAAGGGATATCAGGTTCGGGACCGTCGAGGTGAACTGCCAGGACCTCGATACCCTCGGTATCGCCGTCTACGAACTGGCCGAGCGAGCCGCTGACGAAGCTGGTGTCTCCGTCGAGGTACCCAAACACGGGGTCGCGACCAAAGAAAAGTGGGACGAACTGTACCGTATCGTTAGCGAGAACTTCGACTCCGTGGTGTTCGTCCTTGACGAGCTGGACATGCTCGTGGGTCGCCGAGACAAACAGGACCCAGCGTTCTCACGACTGCTCTACCAACTCTCGCGGTCGGGAGCTATCGACGACCTCTCTGCCCACATCTCGGTCGTTGCGATCTCCAATGACACGAAGATGATGGAGGCGGTGGGGAGCCGGGCCCTGAGTTCGTTCACTCCGGAAGACGTCCACTTCGATGATTACGACGCGAACCAGCTCAAGGCGATCCTCCGGCGTCGCCAGGACGCGTTCTACGACGATGTCCTCAGTGATGACGTCATCCCGCTGGCGGCGGCATTCGCGGCACAGACACACGGGGACGCACGGAAGGCAATCGATCTCATGCGGGTGGCCGGTGAACTCGCCGAGCGCGAGGGGGATTCCGAAGTCCGAGAAGAACACGTCCGGAACGCACAGGAGAAAGTCGAGAAAAATCGCGTCCTCGAAGTCATCCGTGGGATCAGCACACAAAAGAAGCTCTGTTTGTATGCGACTGCGACCGTCGCGAACGAGACAGAAGACGGCAGTGCGCGCAGTACGACCGGCTATCGAGTCTACCAGTTCCTCACCGACGCAATCGGGGCCGACCAGTACCACCAGGAGACCTACGTTAACAAGATGAAAGAGCTGACGACCTACTCACTGGTCGACTTCGAGCGCCGCAGCCACGGCCCCAGTTCAGGGATGTTCCTCGAATTCCAGTTCGCCGAACGGCCCGATACCATCCTCGATACGCTCCGGGAAGACTCCCGTATCGACATGGTCTCCCCGGAAGAAGTCCAGACGGTCGTCAAGGCACAACTCCGCAACCAATCCTGAGTTCTCAGGTGCCGACCCCTTCTCAGATTCGACCGCTGTTTTGGGCAGCCCCGATTCGGCGGTACACACCCCTCTATCGATGTGTACACCACGAATGCTGGCAATTCCCACAATTCGTTCGAATGAAACAATCCGCCGAACGACGACTCAATTGAGTTACCATGATTGACGAAATATCGGACACCCCTCTATCGATGTGTAATATCAAGAAATAGCCCTTCTAACTGGTAGTATCTCTACTTCGAACACTGAAGTCGCTGTGTGATTTCCCTGTCGACAGACCTCTCTCGACGGTGAAGCGATCTCGTAATTCTCGGCAGATCAACGCTAAAACCACGTGACGGGACACACCTCTATCGATGTGTTTCAAGCGCTCTGGGGCCGATGGCAACAACTGGCCTCAAAATCACTTGTTACCCCACAGATTGAACTCATCTCGTCACGTGGGGTAACTATGGCTGACGACCCACAGCCCAGGCCTTCACCGCCGGACCTGCCGACCTATCTCCTGGACCCACTTGAGAACCAATCACCGGACCGGCTGGAAGCGGTCGCGACGTACGCGAACGAACTCGCAGCGTGGAAGCGCAACCAACGGCAGTCCGAACTGGAGACACGGCGGTCGGACGAGGAGATCGACGAGGAAGAGCGGGAACAGCTGGAGGAGCGCGGTCTCTCGACGGACCCAGCCGACTACGAGGACGTGCCGAGCAGCGGCGCCTACATCACGATCAAAACGACCAAACAGACGGCTGAAACCGAGTATCGCTACTACTACTGGCAGTGGCGTGAGGGCGATTCCTGGAAAAACGAGTACATCGGCCCAGTGAACCCGAAAGAGTGAGCCAGAGGCCGAAATGTCCCCAAATCCGCAGGAACGTTGGCTCTTCTCCATTCGCTGTCACCACAGAACACGCGGGACAGACCGCAAATCACACACAGGACCGATCGATCGGGGACATATACTAATCCGCTACACCATCGAAGCAGTCGTCGAGTCTGTCGATGATTCCATCATCGATTCCGCTCTGTGGCAGGGTGAGCGGTGAGATACTCACCCGCTGATCCAGCACCGCCCGTCGGTCACTACCGTCCTCGTCCGGGATGTCCCCCTGTGCCATCTCGGCCCACAGCGGGTTGTGGATACTGAAGCGACCGTCCGCGAGGTCGGCGTGCATATCGTACTGTGCTGTCGGATGTGTGATCGCGACCCCTTCGATGGACCGATCCGGTCGGGGGACATTGACATTGATGTAGTCGACGGCGTCGAACACATCCGCAGTGAGTGCCCTGTCGACGACGTTGCGTCCGATCACGGACGCTCGTTCGAAATCGGCCGGTTCGAGCGCTGACCGATCCAGTCCGAGGACGTCCATCGACACGGCGATGCCGGGGACGCCGAGCGATGCCGCCTCGGTGGCGGCGCTGGCGGTTCCAGACCGAGGCAAGACGTGCATCCCGAGATTTGCTCCTGCATTGCACCCAGCGACGACTACGTCGGGCTCAAACGTATCGACACCGAGGATCACGCAGTCACAGGGTGTCCCATGGATCGCGTAGCCGAGTTCGTGTGTCTCGTGGGGGATCGTCACGGTGAATGGATCGTCCGAACCCTCACCGAGGCCGACTGCACCGTCGTTGGACCCGTCGGGTCCCATTCGTCCGTAGGAGAGCCCGCGACCGACAGCGCTCTGGTTCTGGGCGGGGGCCACGACGGTCACATCGCCGATCGCTTCGAGCGCCGCCGCCAGCGCTCGCAGGCCCGGCGCGTCGATCCCGTCGTCGTTCGTGAGGAGGATTTCCATCACTTTTACTGTGGTTTGCGCGGCTTTTTACTCGTCGAAGCGAACTTGTGATCTCGGGTCAGGAGTCAAGTGTCACACGCTCCACCGTCACGGATCGGTTGCCGAAGACGGACCTGGCGAGCCCCGCACACAGACTCGAAAACGACTCCGTGGACTCAAAGCCAATCTCGGGGCCCCATCACAATCACCTTTTTCGGTCGTCTGACAGGGGTACTCAGTCGAATAATGTTCTGAGAGCGACGCCTGACGTTCCTCAACCTCCCTTGGCCCAATCGAATCTTGGGGGATACCCCGTAGTAGTCTGGAATCGCATCGTTCAGACCTGATCACTCGAACATAGGGTTCGAATTCGAGTAGTAGCTCATACTGCGGATGATGTAAATACTATAGCTATACTTTATAGCTATACAACAGAGTTATCCCTTTCTCAGTAACAGAACATCGACATCGTCGTGTACGACTGTTGATTGCGTACACCGAGCTGAGGAAACCCATGGGTCCCTAGGCGAATTGGGGAAGGCCGGAAACTTAGAAAACAAAGATAGCGGTGTATATCGATGGTCAGGTTTCAGTCAGATGTGATCAATGAAAATCCATGCAGAATCCAGTCTACGCATCGGTCACATTCGTCCTGCACCGAAGTCTTATCCGCGTGACGGCCCTCTATATAGTGATGAGACGGAATCCGGACGACGACGATAATCCGTTCGGCGATCTCTTTGGCGAGATCAACGACATGATGTCTGGGATGGCTGACGAAGAGACGGAGCCGGTCGATGTTCACAAGTACGACGATGAACTCCGTGTCGTCGCAGATATCCCCGATGCGAGCCAGGAAGAGATTGATATCCAATGCGACGGGCGGAACCTGGTGATCCGTGTCGCACGCGACCCGCACCCGGTCGTCAAGCGTGTCGACTTGCCAGCGTATGTCGACGATCAGTCCGCAAAGATGAGCTTCAATAACGGCATCCTCGAAGTCACACTCGACCGGACAAACGATCCTGCGAATATCGGGTTCCAGTAAAGCGGAATCGGGAAAACACTCAATTTTTTGATCTTTGACCACAGAGGTATTGAAGAGTGTCTGTGCTCGCCGAGGCCGTCGGCGGGGTGAGCCAGAACTGTTTGCATATCTGGTCGCAGACAAGCGTGAATGTGGGGGCGAGTTTCTGTCAGGGGGCCTCAATACTCCAGGAATAATTCTGATCGTGGAAATCAGCCTCTTTCCAGACTGTGTACTGAAACAAACAATATCTGTATAAAGATAACTGAATCTCCGTTTTCCAGGGACAAGACTCATACTTTTGGGTGTGTTACCGATAATTAGCGATGATGGAGTTCGTCGACGAGACTGCGGCGAAAATCATGTTAGCGGTTCGGCCGGGAGATTCGATCCGGCGGATCGCACAGAAAATCGACGGCTCCTACTCGTGGGTCTATGACTGGATCGACCGGTTGGAGAATGCGGGCTTCATTCGACGCGATGACGGCGTCTATATCGAAGACTACGACGTCAGGGGCTGTTACTACGACATGGCCGCAGCCATCTGCCGAGCAGTTCCACCCTCGATCGAGGACGGCTACGTCGTTCCACACTTCGCTGGTATGCCGTTTGCATACACGAAAATTGACGGCGTCTACGTCTGGACGCATGGCGGCTATCAGATTGCCCGTGGCCACGACGACTATCCGATCTTCATGCAGGTCGCTGACCAGGACATCGAACGGTGGACCGCCTTTTTTGATGAATTCGGTATTCCAAACCAGGTCGAAGACCGACTCGACGCGACCGACTACGAGGGGTCAGTCTCGTATGTGTTGTTCCCGACAAGCGAGAATATCACTCCCGAGTGGGTCGATGGCAATCCTGTCGTCCCATTGGACGAGACAATCGACCACATGATGGAGTATCGGGTGAACTACGAACCGGCGTTGGAGATGATCGCAGACGAGTACGACCGTGATATCGACGCGTCTCACGAGGACCCACGCCTGAAAACATGAGCCTTGGCGAGCGCGAAGACGAGCTGTTAGATACATTGGAGGCAGTTATCGATGCCGAGCTACCGTACGTACTTGTCGGGGGCTGGGCGATTGCGGCGTTCAACCAGCGGTTCACGACTGACGTCGATGTCGTTATCCCGGCACAGGCGGTCGACGATTACACTTCGCTGCTCGCTGAGCGTGGCTACGAGAAAACGGCCGACGTTGAACGGAACGATCTCTACGAGGGCCGCACCGTCCGGTACGAAAAGGACATCGGGAATCCGGTACAATTCGACGCGATGGTCGACGCGCTTGGTTGTCGGCAGACCGAGGCTGAGTGGTCCTACCGCTACTTGGCCGAGAACGCCGTGACGAGGAAACTTCGCACCGGTCGGCCGATCACAGCACAGATACCCGAACGGGAGCTGCTATTTGCAGTAAAACTCCACAGCGGGCGCAAGGCGGACTCACGCGATCTCGTGGTACTCGCTACTGACGCGGACTTCGACCGTATCGCGACTCACCTCCATCGTGGGAACCTTGAGAAACTCGCTGACCGTATCGATACCGTCCTCGACCGACTCACGTCGGATGGGTTCGAAGACGCGTTCAAGGGTGTCTTCGAACAGGAAGCCGTTCCAGAGGGAGATATCGAGGCAGTTGTGGAGTTCTTGCGTGACCAGCGGCGTCGTATCGATTCTGAGCAATAAGCCATCAGACGCCCATCTCTCGAACGATAGCACGCAATTCTTCGACCGACAAAGGTTCGATAGCCGCCCGCTCTCCGTCACTGGTATAGAAGATCGCGGTCTCCACACGCCTGTCATCGAACCACTCAGAGAGCACGTGGTAATAGACACTCAGCTGTTTGCGATACTCCGGCTGTGCGTGGCGGGTCCGATCCGTCTTGTAGTCGATGATCTCTACGGTATCGGCCGTGACGTGGACAAGATCGGCAATCCCAGAGATCGTCACCCGCTCGCCGTCAACGTCGAGGGGTAAGACGACGGGCTCCTCGACGTGGAGTTCGCCACTGAGGCCGTCGAGCAAATCGACAATCCGCCGCTCGTGTTCGTTCGAGGGTGAGACATCCTCACCGAGTGCGTATGCCTCGGCGAAGTCATGCACTCGTGATCCAAAGTCAATTCCACGAGTCGGCTCGTCGGGGTCAACGCTCGCTTCGCGGGATTCCCCAGCCTCCTCGAACACTGAATCGTCCATCAGCGAGTGTGGCGTGTGACCGATCGGGCCATCGGGTGTCCGGACGGCAAACGGCAGTTCGGCTTGCGCCGTGGCCTCCCGATCAACGGTCTCGACTGCGGGTTCGATGGGGTCGAGCGCAACCGGGAGTTCCTCGAGGAAGGTGTTGGGGTCATCGCCACCGACGAAGAATGCGTGGTTCTCAGCGCGTGTGATCGCCACGTAGAGGAGGCGGCGCTCTTCGTCGTACTCCCGTGGCAGACACTTCCGGAGCACGTCGTAGCGCCAGTTGTGATACACATGTGGATGCGCGTGGTCGTCGATCTCGGCGTAGAGTTTGCGCTGCCGGAGGCCGACGGGATCCTGATAGCTGATGGTGGGACTGTTTCCGGATGATGGTGGGAACCGGCCGTCGTTCATGTTCGCCAGGATCACGATGGGGTACTCCAGCCCCTTCGCAGCGTGGATGGTCTGCACAGTGACAGAGTCCTCACCAGCGCTGGTATGGATCTCGTGGGTGGCACCCGCTTCAATCCCACGCTCGATGAACTGGATGAGTTCGCCACGTGTGAGTGTCGTCGAATCGTGAATTCCCTGGATCGTATGAAGAATCACATCGGCGTAGTCCCCATCACAGCCATAGCGGTCGAAGACACGCCGGGCGATGGCACCGACGGCCGCCATCGAATCCAGATCGTCCCGGAATGTCCACATATTCTCGGGATAGTCGCCCGTCTCAAGGATGTGGTCGACTTCGTCCAGCGTATAGCCAGCCTGTTCGAGGACGACTGACCAACCACGGTCGGCGTCCGAATCGAGAATCCGAAGCCAGGCCAGCAGGAGTTTCGCCGGGTCCGTTCGGAATAATTCCACCCCGCCATCGTAGGCGATCGGGAAGTCATACTCCGCAGCGATGTCCATGAGTTCCCGGCCGAAATCCCGCGTCCGTGTGAACACGGCGATATCCTCGTACCGTGGCGGGCGTCGGCCACCGTCATCGTCCCGGACGGCATAGTCGTCGTTGCCGACGATGTCCTGCACAAGCGAGAGCACTGCCTCGTGGTCGTCCTCGTGCTGGTAGCCAGCCAGTCTCGTGTTATCGAACGGGGCGTTCGAATTCAGGCTGACAACATCGTCGAGGGTACTTGCATCGACGTCTTCCGAACTCGTCGCCGGCGTCACGAGCGCCTCTTCGGAGATGTCGATCAGTGTCTGAGTCGAGCGGTAGTTTTCCTCCAGGGGAATCCGATCGATCGCATCCATATCGAAGTCAACGCGGTCAGCATCACTGTTGAGGTCAGCCGCGAAGCTCGCCAATCGATCTCGGAACTCGATGATGTTGTCCACGTCGGCGTACTGGAACGAGTAGATACTCTGCTTCCAGTCACCGACGACACAGAGATTGTCGGTGCCGGCGAGCAACAGCGCAAGTTTGAACTGGATCTCGCTGGTGTCCTGGAACTCATCGACCATCACATACTCGAAGCGGGCCTTTTCACGTAGCTGGGGGTTCTCACAGAGACAGACGAAGGCAAACAACTGGAGGAACCCGAAATTCAGATAGTTTCGCTGGAGGGCGAACGCCAGATACTCGAAGTACACGTCGTGGACGAATGCCTTGAGGTCGGTGCGGTCTTCCTCGAACACGTCACGGGCGACCGAGTCATCGAGCTGTTTTGTCCCGCGACTCCCCCGGAGATCCGACTTCGAGGGCGCGTCTGGCAGGTAGGTCTTGTTTCGGCCAAAGCTGCTGAGGCCGTCACGGAGCTGGGATTGCTTACTGCCGCCGTTCCGGGGCTGGTTCACCGCGTCGAACCGCTCTTTGAAGACTCCAAAGTCCCCGTCGAGAATGGCCTCACCGTCGCGATACCAACCCTCTGCAGTGGGAAAGACGCCTTTCGCGGCGAGTTCACCGATTAGCTCCAATAGTTCTGTTGGTGCCAAGAGCGCTCGATAAAAGTCGGCGTATTCGGGATGGGCGTCCCGGAACTGATCGAAGAATTCTCTGAAGAGTTTGGTCTCGACCAGTTCGTCCTCGATGACCTGCGTCGAGCCCGTGATCCGACCATCGAGGCCCAGATGGGACGGGGCGGCGTGGCCGTGTTCGCGCAGGATATCGTGGCAATGGGAATGGAAGGTCTGGATCGGGGCATCGGCCAACTGGCGCATACTGTAGTCGGCGTGATCGACGATGCGCTCTTTCATTTCGGTGGCAGCGCTTCGCGTGAACGTGACGAGGAGCACGTCCTCGGGGTCGACGGCCGGTTGGTCGATGATATTCGCATACCGGCGGGTCACGGCGAAGGTCTTCCCAGTCCCGGGACCGGCGTCGACGAGATAGATCCCCTCCGTACTCTCGATGAGCTGGCGCTGGCGGTCGTTCGGGGTCAGTTCTTGGGCTTCGTCACTGGGCTGCTGGCTCATCGGTCCCCCTCCAGCAGCAGATCACGGTTATCGACCCGTCGATAGTTGGGCTCGCCGCCCGGCCCCTCGATGGGGAATCGGTCGTCGCCAGCGCGTCGCTGGTTCAATTCCGCAAGACGGTCGTCGATGAAGGCTTCGAAAGCATCCAGATCCTCGCGGAAGAAGGTTCGCTGGCGGATCCCGTTGAGCTTCCGGATCGCCTGATCACAGCCTTTCTCGTGGTCGATGTCCTCGGCAACGACAGCGCCGACGGCAGTCGAAAACTCCGTGGCAAAGGTCGAGGCCCGGAGCTCGTCTTTCTCGGTCGTGTCTGGGAAAGAAAGTTGGGCCATGATGTCGCTGTAGGCCGAATAGCCTACATCCTCGAAGGTGGCCGTACAGTCGTTGTAGTGATCGACGAGTTCGTCGTAGGCCTCTCGTGAGCCAACGTATTCGTCGAAGGTGAACGGATAATACGAGATGGTCGTCAGCGTGTCTTCGATGTCGGCGTCGCCGGTGATGATATCGTCCAGCGTCTCCAGGAAATGGAAGAAGGTGAACTCCAGGGGCTCGTCGGGTTGACGTGTCCGGTAGTGACTCAGGTAGAGCGCTGCCTGGAAGTTCGGTGTGTCCCCCGGTGGATCGATGGCGGCATTCTTGACGACCGAGTAGGCGGATTTCTGCCGGCCACTCTTGTAATCGAGCAGTTGGTCGGGGGCCTGGACAAGGTCGATTTTGCCCTTGATCCCGAGGGCGCTGTTTTCGAACCAGCGTTCCGTGAGCGGCGACTCGACGGGTTCGTGGAAATACTCGGCGAAGAAATTCGTCCCCCACCCAGAGGCCGGCGTGAGAAAGTCATCGCTTGTCGGCCCGTACTCATCGAGATACTCGATTATCGTCTCGAGGCCAATGCGGTATTTGCGGCGGGTCAGGGGTTCGTCTGTGCCGGCCACAAACGGGGCTGCTTCCTCAAGCATTACATCGACGAGGGTGGAGAGGTCTGTGTCCTCGATGATCGCTGGGTGAGTGACGTAGAACTCGGCAAAGTCGTGGAACAGGTTGCCCTCGACGAATCGTTCCTGGTCGGGTATATCGAGCAAGCGGCTGAAAAAGTAGTCCCGTGGGCTATTGACGTAGGTGTTGAGACTCGACTGGCTGATCGTCTCGACGGATTCGGTCTCGACATCGTAGTCGGTTTTTTCGAAGCCGGGGCTCGTGGTGGCAGTCGGGCGTGTATGTGTGACTGCATCGAGATCGCTGAAGCGGTCGAAGCCCTCGTCCAGGAGGTCCCCGAAGTACAGACACGGGGTGACGGGCTGGCCACCGCTGGTATCCTGAACAAGGTAGTACTGCTCAGCGCCGCTCTGCAGGAGGAGCTGGAACTGTCGAAGGTAGCGGTCGAACTGGGCATCGGTGTCGACCCAGGGGCGCTGTGGGGCCGAATGCGTCCAGTCCTGATCGAGGCCGAGATAGAACACGACTGGTCGGTCGACATAGCCCGAGGACTTGGCGTCGGCCAGCAGGACGCCCTCGTTCTCACGGTCCACTGGGACCTCGTAGGTCTGGAGGTAATAGGCCAGGTCGTCGACGGCGTCGCTCGTGATCGAGTGGTCCGCAAGACCGATGGTCTGTAACTCTTCGTCGAAGCGGGTGAGTTCGATCCCAGTCTGGTGTTCGTAGTCCGCGAGTGCCTCGGCAAACGTCTGGGTGTGGATACTGGCGGTGAAGTCCTGAATCCACGCAACGGTTGGGTGGTCGAGTGTATCGAGTCGTTTCTGCGTGTGGTCGATGGGGATGTCCTGGCCCATCTGGGTGAGGACGGGGCGAACATCGCCGACAGTCGTTGCAGAGCCACGGAACGCCGTTCGTAAGAGCTGGACGAACGCGCGGTGGTGTGGATCGTCGATGAAGCCGGGGCCACCGTAGAATGGGATATCGGCCGCCTCGAAGGCAGACTCGACAAGGGAGGAGTAGTGGCTTCCGCTATCGAGGACGACAGCTACGTTGTCGGCGTTCTCGGCGGTGATGGTATCCAGCAACGCGTCGACGATCTCGGTCGGAGAGTCGAAGATGTGGAAGGCCGGTGGGTCGAAAGCGTCGTTGGTGAACAGGTCGATCTGGTCGTACTCTGCGGGGAGGATACTCCGTTCGAGGGTAGTCAGCTGATCGTAGCCGACGACGGCGATGTCATCGGCTTCGATCGTGTACTCGGTGAGTTGCTGTGAGGTCGTCTGGAGGGACGACATGACCTCGACCACTTCCTGGGTGGCCTCGTCGACGTAGGCGTCGTAGTCGAGCAGGGCGTCGATAGTACCCTGATGCTCCCAGCACTGGAGGACGTTCCCGATGGCGTACGCGATGGCCTGCCAATTGTACTCGGTCTGGTCGACGACTTCGAGAAAGGCCAGGCGGTCTTCAGCCTGTTCTCGGCGGCCGGCAGCGAGTCGGCGTGGTGGGATGGCGAAGGTGCCGAAGTGGGGGTGGTCGATGCGGCGATTGATCGCACTCGCAAGCGGGGCGTCCGGGACAATAACGCGGTCGTAGGCTGCGATGTCAGCATAGAGTTGCTCGGGCGGCTTCGCACGCTGAATAGGCACGCTCTGATGCCCTGCTGGGAATCTGATAAAGATTGGTATCGAAACTACAAGTGAGCGTTTTTACCCATGAACCCAGAGAATGACGCGATCTTCCCTGTCGGCGACTCCTCGGTGTGCGATAGTAGATACACTTCTTGTGGCCACACTACCGAATATATGTTACATCCCCTTTCTGCGGAAGCGCAGGAAGCACTTCCTTTCTGAGATATTCGGAATTTGCTGGGTTGGAGTGTATCACAGAATCCATCTCATCGTCTCTCTCAGCTCGGGCCGTTTCCTCGTCCGTAGTTGCTGGTTACAATAACGAGCCGTAGGCAGAGTGGAATGTGGCTGGACACACCTAACCCAGAAGTTATCGAACTACGAAATAACAGACAAACCCCTCTCAGTAGCTTCTAATCGGTAGATTGAGGGCCGGGTTTTTTCGCGAATTCATCTTTTAAATATACAACAGACAGGCTTGTGATAGCATCGATCTCTTCTCTATTCGAGTACATATCACTCTTGTCGCCGGATACGATCTTGTTGATGATGCGGCGATTCTTGAGATCCATCGCGTCACAGAGGACATGAGCATCAGCACAGTACTCTTTTTGCCTACCTTCGATGAGATGAGTTAATTGGTCGACCTGGCTACTGTAGTCACTTCCAGATCGGCGGGGACGGACCTTCAAGCGTTTTCTGAGTTCGTCTTTTCGATCAAGAGAGGTAGTGTTGATCCGGTTGATGAGCTTGTTTAACGCCTCTTCAACATCGGTGAGAGTGCAGTCCTGCGCCAGTTCTTTCTCGAAGTAGTTCTCTACCTTGTGCTCGATCTGCTCCTCGACATCAAATTCGTCTATAAAGACCTCTGAAACGGTTTCAGGATCAAGTTCTGTTTTGTCTTTGGACTCCAGCTCCAAGACGGTGAGACGCTTGTACTTCCGAAGATTCCGTTTGACAGTTCCGACTACACCATCTTCCTTTGACCAGTCCAGTGGTACTCCATTTCGAGGGCCGGGGTGCCTCTTGACGCAGTACTCATACTTGGTGGTCTCACCTGTGTACAGGGTGTTGTTGGTGGACATCAGACGCTGGGTGTGATCCTGCCACCTGTTGTGTAGAAAGGTGTATCCGACCAGGACGTTCGTGTCCAGGAAGTAGCTGCTCATTATGCCCGCCTGCTCTCTATAAAGTCCAGCTCGGAGGCAACGACAGAGTCAGCTGCCGCAACCAGATGATTGCTCTCCTCTTCGATATAGAGATGCTCTCTTTCTTTCTGCCGTAGCTCGTTTCTGAAGTATTGTTGCCTCTTTCGTAGATCTCCGATTCCCAGTTCCCGTTTAATCGTTTGAACGTTTGGGCCGGTATCGATGCCTACTGCCAATTCGAGACTGAAGATAGACCAGAACAGCTCAACGAGGTCCTCTATCTCACCTACTGTCGTAGATTGGTCTGTAAGCCGATTGCTGAGAAGGTCGTACCAGAGGAAAAGATCGTTTTCGTATTCAGGAAACTCGTGCTCCGGGAAAGAGTCAATGAACTCGTTGATATACCGGCGTACTTCGTCCCGTTCGAAGTCAGTCTCCTCCTCATCTTCTGTGTAGAGTTGCCATTGGACGAAGTCATCCAGCTGCCGGTATTTTCGCTGGGCTTCGTATGGTGCATCTTCCTCGTACATCCTATCTGTGAGGCCTTCTGTGTCGATATCGTCGTATTCTTCGAGGACTTGCTGGGTCGCGGTCCGGATGATATCTTCCTGCTCATCTGAAAGCGTCAGATCATCCGTTCGACGGGAGCAGAGAACTTCAGATTCATCTCCAGAATATTGGATCGTGACGGGGCTGTCTTCCGTCACGGTCATCGTGCCGAACTTATACCAGAAGTAGGGTAAATCGAAGTCTCCGCCCAGTTCCTGAATCCGTTTTTCGATGAAGTAAGTGGTTTTGTGGAACGTCTTCGCGTGCATCGTACTGGACCGGCCAAATTCATCAAAAAGGATGGCGGCGACGTCTCCTAACTCGATTTCCCCGCCGCGGCGCTGACTCATTGATAAAGAGTCTTGGCGCAAATTACTTGTAATTTGAGGAAATTGCGCTGCGGACAGCTAACGACACCCAAACGAACTTAGCAGAGAAACTCCTCGTGGTAGAATATATCAAATGTTTCGTAACCATCAGGGTGGCCGTGAAGCCAGTCATCATCACGGTGAGCTCTACAAGGACAGGGTCCGAAGGTATTGGAAGGCCCGTGGATACGATTTGATAGCAGACTCTAAGGACGATAACATCACTCCTGACCTAATTTTCCGGCAGGCCCATGAACACGGTAACATCGACATCTGGATTGAATCCAAGGACACCTCATTGTCACGGACCGACTCTGACTTCATCCGGGAGTTCGTGACATTCATCGTCGAGTTTCAGGAGCGGAGTGAGCGGAACCCGTTTGACCTGCATATCTTTGCCCGAGAGCTCGAAGCTGTACGCAAATGGGAGAAGATTTTCAAAGTCTCTAAGCAGGAAGAAGAGTGGGTTAGGAAGTTCTACAAGCGTATTAGAGATGTGGGCGAGATTAGTGATGTAGAACGAGAAAAATTCCTGAGCTACTCATTTGAGGACTTCAGGAACTTCGTGACGGAGACAACGACTATCCATCAGATGTCTCCGGGCAAGCTCGAACAGGCAACCGAAGATCTGGAGAAGAGTGACCGCTACGACCGAGACACATTCACCGAGGAAAGAGAGCCGATCAATAAAAGGGAAGAGTTAGAGCCGAACTTCGCTGGGATCACTGACCCGCCTGAACACATCTATATCGGGAACGTTGACGTAGCGAATTTCCACAACGGAGTTAGGCAGCGAATGGATGACACCGACCCATTCCGTTTTAAATCGAATAAAGTGTTCAGTCTCCGGCCACCAGAGAACTTCCCACATTACATCGAGACCGTAACTGAGATGGACACTATCTCCCCACAACCCTTCGATGAGTGGGCAGCGCAGGACGACGTCACAAATCTTGCGTCATCCCTTCTACTGAAACAGGTCTGCCGACAGATGGTTGAGAACTACGAGTTCGACGACTGTGTTGCATTCAAATACCTCGGAGACTATTTCCTGATGTTCGAACACGACACCCTGGAGATCGAGCGAGCGACAGTCAAAGATCGGCAAGTCTCACGAGTGTTCGATGAAGGAAGTTCGAGATTCGTCTACCACAGGACAGCAAAGCTTGATATCCAACGTTTCAACGACGACTACTTCCTGACGGTCTTAGTGAAAGACCACTTCACAGAGAACGGAGACCTCTACACATTAATTCGAGGGGATAACAAAAAGCGGCTTCATGAGCATTTCAACCAGAACCGGTACAACAACAGCCAGACCTACAGCCGTTACAGGCATTGGAGGGACATCTTAGGTATCCACAACAGGTCTGTGGATAAGGAGGGCCAGGAAATCGGGTTCCGACAGGTGACCGAGGTCTCGATAGGAAAGAGGCCGGCGGAAAGCAAGAAACAGATCGACACACGGGACACCGATACTGTTCAGCGCAAATTGGGTGAGAACTTTGACTGAGTTCTATGCAAAATGGCTCGGTGAGCCTTCTCTGAAATTCGGTACTGGAGAGGCTAAGGATCCCCGTGCAGGCCTATTGCAGCACGGACCTTGGAGTCCAGGTGATGGAGGCAGTCACACTGATATTTACGTGGGTTTTCTTGGTACGAGCCAGTCTATCAGTGCTGTCAAGAGTCTATTTAAAGAGATGGAGACAGCTATTCCACGGAAGGATGACGAGCCTCAACGGAATAAACCGCCGTTCCCTGGTCTCGGAGAAGATTCTCCCTTCAAGGCCAGTTTCGTGATGCTTGATCGGTGGAAGTGGGAGATCCCGCAGGTAGATGTCAATCTTATTGCCGATGAGCCTACCACGGATGATAGCGTTCGGATGCTGCTGGACTTGATGGAGAAATACATTAAGAACCTTGCTGAGGATGATCCTCCGCCGAATGTGATCGTCATCTCCCTCCCTCCGGGGATCGTGGATGCCTGCACTCACCCGGATAAGAGCCGTCCGAAAATGAAGGCGGGGGATACTGATTTCCACGACCGTATCAAGACGTTCGGTTTAGAGTACGATGTCCCCACTCAGCTGATTCGGCCCAGTTCATTGCGGTTTGGAAAGAACGAAGACGGTCAGGAAAAGGCGCAAGTGGCATGGAACTTGGCCGTAGCGATGCTGTATAAGTCCAAGGAGGGACATCCCTGGAAGTTAGGACACTTAGAGAATGATACCTGCTACGCGGGGATTTCATTTTACAGGGAACGTCACGGTGATCAAAGCCGGACACACGCTTCGCTGGCTCAGGTCTTTCTCGGGACCGGTGAGAGCTTTGTCCTTCGAGGTGATCCTGCGGTCAAGGATGATTCCTCAGGGAATAACCACCTGACCAAGGACAGTGCTAAGGATATTGTGGACCAGATTCTGGAGCAGTACAAGTTCAAACGGCGAGGAGCTCAGCCAAGCCGGTTTGTTCTCCACAAGACATCTCGGTTCGAGCCTGAGGAGCGTGAAGGATTCAAAGAAGCTGCTGGAGATATCGATAAACTGGACTTCGTAACAATTCGTGAAGGAGATCCCATTCGGTTGTACGCTTCCGGCAACTACCCCCCTCTTCGAGGTACAGTATTAACTCCCCAAGGAGAGGACAAACACTTCCTGTACACACAAGGATACACACCAGCAGTCCAGACCTATCCAGGCCCACGAATTCCGACCCCGATAACTGTCGAACCCGACCCTGATGTGTGCCACACTTCTTACGAAGATCTATGTAGAGAGATCCTCTCATTCACGAAGCTGGACTGGAATACCTCTGACTTTGCGAAGAAAAAGCCAGTGACAATCAAGGTCGCTAGGGCTGTTGGCGCAATCCTAGCGGAGGCAGAGAAGCGCAGCATCAAGGTGAAACCACAATATTACTACTATATGTGATGGACTTCGAGGTGTAGTCGTCCCATTTGTCTTCTTAAGTGAAGCTGGGTAAGACCAGTAGTCACCAACTTCTCGATTACGGTGAATTTCTTGACCTCTCTCGGTTATCGAGAAATTGATTGCACCACGTCGGAAGGGAATTCATCGGTCCATTTTCAGTCACTGTCCCATCGCCTGCAATCCGGGTAAATACGCCGTCCCGCCCCCACGCACAAACTACTGGCTCCTGGTCTTGATCGGGTCGAGTTACGATTCGCTGTCGGAGTCGTGACGGCTCCTCACTCACATCCTGCAGTACTGTGAGGAGCTGTCCTAGAAGTGGATGACCCGGTGCAAGATGCTGAACCGATGGGAACTCGTCAGCACACACAGCCGAGAACGTCACCGCGACTTCATCATCAGCAGTCGCAATAGCCTGTGCAATCGTCTGTTCCCCATCCCCAGCTGGGACCTCAATGGGTGCGTCACTTACCGAGAGGCAATACGTACTGTCCGCAAAGTCGAAGTCCCCGTCATCGTATTCGAAGTCAATCTCGTGAACTGGGGTGAATTCGACACCGGCCTCGGCAAGAGCGTCGTTATCGACCAACACTGACTGGAGGCTCGGTGTCTCGAACGGAGGTTGATACTCGTATTCCTCCTCGCCGACATCGACGAGATCCGGGTGACTGTAGGACTGCCACGCATCAAGTTTTGCTTCATCGACGACGTCCTGAGCGACGAGATCGTCGACGTCCTCGAGTGACTCACCGACATCGACGCGGTCGCCCTGATCACGTTCTTCGAGTTCTTCAGAGAACTCGCGGTCAGCTGACTCGACCGCAGTCTGGTCGTCAGCGCTGTCCGCGTTCAATGTCGCATCTCGAATCTGTTGGCTGACGCCGGAGAGTATGGGTTGCATCTCACCGACGACGTTTTCGAAGAGGCCAATCCGGTCGTCAAGGCGATCGTAGATGTCCGTCTCAACCGTATCCTCGTAGCTGTAGTTGAGAATACGAATCTCGTCGAATCGTTGGCCAATGCGGTCGATCCGACCAATACGCTGTTCAACCCTCATCGGGTTCCACGGCAGGTCATAGTTGATGAGTGCCCCACACTCCTGGAGGTTTAGCCCCTCACTCGCGGAGTCGGTACAGACGAGGATATCGACCTGCCCATCATCACGTGAGAATTCACGCTTCACGCGCTCTTTACCGACATGCTCCCAGGTTTCAGAATCGGGATCATACAGCTCGCCGCCACGACCTGAGTAGGTCGCAATAGTCGCTCCGAGAAGGTCAGCGAGACTGTCACGGATGAAGTCCATTGTGTCCGCGTACTGCGTGAAGACAATCACCCGGTTGTGACCAGCCCGATCCAGTTCGTCGAGGTCGTTGTACAGCTGCTGAATCTTCGGGTCTGTATCAACCAAGTCTAAGTCGTTGACGAACGCTTCCAAGGCCTCGATTTCTTCCTCGATAAGCTGTTTCCCCTCTTCAGTCACGCTCGGGATAAGTTCAGAAAGGTCCAGATCGTCGCTACTAGCGTCGAGTTCATCCAGAACGTCCCCGTCGTCGAGGTCTGCGTTTTGTAGCGTTTCTAGGACGACCTGCTCCGCATCACCATAGTCCCGGTCACGAGCGCGCTCCCGACCGGCGAGCACGGTTCGTTGTGCCCGGAGTGTCTCAAGCCGGTGTTTCAGGCTCTGACTAATCGCATAGACACTTGACGTGAGTCGCTGTCGATACGTGGTCATCACGAACCCGATAGCGCGTGTTTGGGCTTCATCGGTCTGCTGGGCTCGCTTGTAGAACTCACGTGTGTACTCGTCGATTTGGTCGTAGACCGCCCGTGCCTCCTCAGTGAGTTCGATTTTCCGTTGTTCGGGATTCCGGTTCGGAACGGTCGTATCGAGGAGACCAACCGTCTCGTACTTCCGAAGCGTATCCCGTGTATTCCGATGGATGAGCGCGTCGACCGGTGTGGACTCCGCGAGAACATCGCGAATGACTCGCCAACCGCCCGGAGAGAGTTCGTCTAATGCGTCCTGTCGGTCGCTGCGGGACGCCATCAACCACTCGTCGGCGTCTTCAGGATAGAGGAGCCGTTTGAGTTTCGTATCCTCGCTCGCCTCGAAGTGGTCGATGTCATAATCTGCCATCGCGTCGTCGACATGGTCGAGATAGCCGTCGTAGGCGTCTCCATAGGCTCGTGCGAGCCGGCACGCGGTTAGTACACGCTCTTTGGCGATGGCACGGTCCTGTCCGTCCTCATTGATCTCGAGTTCGTCTGCAAGGTGCTGGAAGACTTTTGAGGAGAATGGTCGGTCCGTCGGGAGCCGATCTTGGTGTTCCAGTCCATCGAGCGTGGCTTGTGTATGCCGGGAAGCGTCCGCTTCATCGGATTCAGAACTGGAGTCATCAAGGATCTCGTCGAGTACCTGTGACAGCCCGTCTCGGGTTTCGAAGAACTCCATGAACGTATCCCGGTTATCCCATCCACCCGGAAGATCCAGCAACTGCATCAGGTCGTAGAGTTCTCCAGCGTGCAATTGCATCGGAGTGGCGGTCAGAAGGTAGTAGGCGTGCGTATAATCGCGAAGCTGTTCGAGTAGAGCGTAGAAATTACTGCCACGCCGAGCGTTGTGCGCCTCGTCAACGATGACGGCGTCCCACACGCCCATCCGGTCTTCCGTATCGTGGTCGCGTCCGCGACAGCTTGCCGGGATGCCGTTCCGAGACCGGTCGGATACCCGGTCTAAGGGAGCGACCTGATCCCACCGGTCTTCGAGACGAGCCGTGTGCCAGGACATAATGACGACCGTCGGCCCATCCAGCGGCGACGATACATCGGCATCAGTCGACTGCCGTTCGTAGAGGAACCGCCAGATGGGGCTGTCTGCCCACTCGCGCTCCCCAGTGAGGTCGAGGTCCGTTGCCGATGGTGGATAGTGGTCGCGACCGCGGACGTCCCGGAATACGTGATCGCCCGCTGTATCCCGGTCGAATCGGACGGCGTTGATGTTGAACTTCTCCCAGAGCTCTTCCTGCCACTGCCGCTGCAGACTCGCCGGAACCAGCAACAACCCGGTTTCCAGCTCGCCGGTGAGTCCGAGCCGGGAGAGTGTAAGGCCGGCCTCGATCGTCTTCCCGAGTCCCACCTCGTCACACAGCAAGAAGCTCTGTGGATACGTATTGACGAGTGTGTCCGAGACAACTCGTTGATGCGGCCACGGCGTGATCGTGCTCGCCTCCTCGGCCAGTGCGAGTCCACCGGGTGAGAGCGGACTATCCTGAATGATGTTCGCTTTGTCGCGCTCCGTCGGGGGAGCTGTACCGTTCGCGATCTGAATCGCTTCCTGGAGATCGCTCTCGGTGTCTGGGGCTTTCCAGTCGATGATGTCCTCTTCGATCGCCTCGGGGAGGTCATACACTTCGACGAAGGGGTGTTCATCACTCCACAGTCGCTCGAAGGTCTCCTCGTCGCCGGCGACGTAGTCCGCCTGCTCTGGGACCCACGAGCGGTGAACCTTGAAGCGCTCGTAGTTGCGAGCCCAGCCGCCGACCGTCTCGTTGACGCTGCCCTCGAACGAAATCGTGTTTCCGTCGCTATCGTGGAAGAGTCCAACTTTCGGATGGAAGATCTCCCAGTCGTGAGAGGGAGAGCGTGGATAGGCGACCTTGATGTGGATCCGGCCCTCGCGGAGGAGACGCGCGAGAATACGGAGGTTCGCATCCAGGCGTTCGTCATCGAGGTCCTCGAGGTTTTCCTCGAGACGGTCGGTGAGCGTCTCTAGAACCGGTCGATCTGATTCGTAGAGTTCGGTGCCGACGATGAGACGCATTTCACCATCGTTCTCGACGAGGGCGTGAATGCCGTTGGCAGCAGCCGCGAGTGCCGTACTGGAGAAGTAGCCCGCAATCCGGTCGTATTGTTGGCTGCGTTCCAGTGCGGGTTCGTAGAAGTCCTTTACGAGATGGGCGCGTCCCTGCTCGGGCTTGCTCTCGTAGATCGACTGCCACTCGCGGTCACGTAGATTAGTCATACTGGGGGAGATTCGAGTTAGGTGTGGTCACCGAGTTCGGTCTGTTCCGGCCTTTCTTCTGTGACGTCAGTGAAATCGGTCGGTGTGAACTCGAGACCGAGTGCGTCGTGGGTCCGACCTAAGGCAAGGTCGCGAGCAGCCTCCCATTCAGGGTGATCCTGTGGAAGCACCTGCAACAGTGCCTTTAGAGTAGCTTTGAACGGCGCATCCGTATCGAAATTCCGTTCTTTGAGCCAATCAATTGTGACGTCTTCACCTTGCTTCGCGTAAATATGCATTGCCGCATGGACCGCATCCAGTGCAATCGTAAATGAGATAGCATCTGGGTCAACTGGTTTTCGGCTAGAACGTTCCTCTTTTGGAAGGGTTATATCTTGGACTCTGTCGTCGTAGCCGCGCAATTTGATGTCTCCTCGGCGCTTTCGCCAAAGTTTGGTTGAACGTTTGATATCGTCGATATCTACTCCAATACCAAGGCCTAATTGGTGTCCCTCGTCGTAGTTGAATGTGTCAGATTCGTGAACAAGCCACGATAAGACATACCATTCGGTAATGTCATCCAGTTCTCCAAGACCTTCACCCTCTAGATACTCATCGACAAGGATCTGAGTCACTGCCTCTCGTGCTTCTTCTAACGCACGTCGAGGCGGTACTGGTTCATCTTGATCATCGACTACTGGATAGGCATCAGCGTATACCTTTAGAGTCGGACCGAATGCGGATATGATGACATCAGTCTTCGTGAGAGAAAGGCCCGAATCAAGAAGATCCCGTGCAGCATCTTTCGCGGCCAGCCTTGTATCGGCACGCACATCACTCCAAAGAGTTGGTACATCACTATCAAGTGGAGATGAGCCCTCGGTAGTCTTCCGTCCAGTGAGTAAGAGAGTACTATCAGCAGATCCACTATCCTGAGTGTCGATTCTAGCTGGCATCTCACTAGAAATCGGGTGTGTTGATGTTATTGTGAAGCCAGAGTTGATCAGGGATTTAGTGAGGGTATCCCAAGCATCAGTTTCTTTATGAGTGAACATCACGGTCATTACTCCACCAGGCTTAAGAACACGATATAATTCTGAGAAGATCTCACTCATTTTCTGCTCGTATTCATTATTTGCTAGTTCTCGCTTGGAATCAGAGCCGCCTGCAATACCTCCAAATCGGCTGGGGTTTGCGACCGCTTCGTCATCCTTGTTCGTAAGCTCCGACCGGAATTGGTCAGGGTAGACATCGTCCAAATATTCTTTCATCCATACATAGAACATATCAGACAGTTCAGCATACATAATACTACTATAATAAGGGGGATCGATCACAACGGCCTCAACTTCGTTATCCGAATATGGTAGACTCGCAGCATCTCCTGTAGATAATTCCGCAGGAGAAGCATCGTCGGGGAGGTAAGAAACCAGTTCTTCATAAGATTCGATTATCTTTCTAATTGCAGATTGGTAACTCCCCATTCCACCGACGGACATATTGATATCGGCAAATGATTTTGCAAGGGATAGGTGTTTTCCCCCCATCGCGTTCGAAGGATACCCTTTTCCAGTATGCCATGGTGAGAAGCGGGAATTATAGTCTACGAGTTTGCCCGGAACTAAGGAGAGAACAGTCAAAAGCGCCTCTGCTTCACCTTCTGGATACTCTTCTTGGATTTCGTCTTTTTTATCTTCAAATGCTCTATAATACTCATAGTGAGAAACCAGCTGGCGTGGAGTGAACATGTCCCTCCATTCACGAATCCCATGCTCCCGTGGTTCCCGGGTCTTTTCGCCTTCTGGAAGAGGAGTAGTTAGGAACGATGCAAGATCAAAATCTGACTCAATACGTTGTTCAGCGCTTTCTAAAGCTTCATAATCAGCTTCATTGGGGGCCCGAAAACTGTAGTCACCAGAGGAGTCCATATAACGGACACAGATTATGTCATAGCTGAAATCCCCGTCCTGATGCATCTCTACAATGTCCTCTGATTCAGTGACGATCCCACAATTCAAACACTCAGCGTCACCACCTCGAGAGACCGTTCCCTGTTTGTGATCAAATCCGTCTAGTTCTTCCTCAGCAGGTTCAATTAAACAGTCGTACTCAATCGAGCCATCTTCAGCCACTTCTGGGACAGAGATAACGGTATCTGCACTCCGTCGTGTACGAATTGACCACTTCGAAACTAACGGTATGTCTGTGCCACAGTCGGGACAAGTGACAACATGAGCACAGACATAAGAATCAACGGAGTCATGCTCTCTTTCTGAGGGGAAATACTGTTCCAGTCGCTCTTCCGCAAGATCATCAATACGTTGGCTCCACAGCTCCAAATCGTCCTGGAGTGACCCCACTCTTGGTGCGTAATTCAACAATACCTGAAGTATCACCGAAGGGACCGGGTTTAGCTCGTTAGCCTTAGTCGGTAAACCATATCTAATTGCCTCGTATGGAATTACACCCCCTCCCGCACACGGGTCTAATACTGTCGGAAGTTCACCACCCCATGTCTCTTCCAGAATTTCATGGATATCGCCCCTCTCTTTTTTATTCGGTGACTGTGTAAATGGTCGAGGGTAACCGTAATGTTCTCCCAGAGAACCACTTCTATCACCCTCACTGGCTTTCTTTTTCTCAACATATTCCGAGATATCTCCTTCAATTCCTTCTTTGGGGCCTATCTGAATCCAGCTGAGTATTTGATCAGAATCAACCCCTTCTGGCAAGATAGAGGCTAAGGTCGCTAACCTAGCTGCAGGCGTAGGTCTGCGAGCAAACCAAGGGTGAAGGTAACGATGAGGAGGCATATGTTTGGGATTTGCCTCCTTCAGATTCTCTATCCCTACGGCTTTTAGTGGTAGTTTCCCTTCTATTGCAAGACTTTGCCCCTCAATACCGTCTGAATTAGACTTATTCTCGGTCATAGTTCTATTTGATATGGTCAGTCAGCAACACTCTAAGCGCCTTTTCACCGTTCGGACTCGACGGGGACCGACACTTCGCGTACCAGTAGTAACACTCTTCATCGCTCATCCGTGCAACGCCCCGAGCCAGCGACCGCATCCGGTCGACACGTTGGATTGGCTTCACGCCACGAAAGGCAACAGCAAGCCGGACGCCTGCCGTCTCGGGGAGGAACACGAATCCAGCCCCACCAGTGAGGACTTCTGAGGAATCTCCTGGCGTGCCCTCTATCGCTTCCCGGACGACGTCCTGGAGCGCACGGACGCGGGTCGGGTCAAGCCGTGCGACCTTTGCGCCGGCCCACTTATCCCACGTCCAACCATCGAGCTTGGAAAGGAGGTCGTCGCCAGCGATGTCCGAGACGAGATCCTCGACTGGTGTGATACTCAACGAACGACCTTCCCGTTCTAGGCGATCACGGCGGGCTTCAGCCTGTTCGCGAGGGAGTAGTTCATGGAGAGTCCACTCTCCGCCACCGTCTGTCTCTCGTCGGACGAGCGTGAACGTTGGGCGGCCACCGAACATACTCGTCCCGTAGCGAACCAGCCGATCCTCCTCTGTCCCCTCGGCGGGTGAGGTCTCAAATTCCGAACCGCGACTCGCCATCAGACCGTCACCTCCGAGCTCGCCTGAATCGGGCCACGCCCTTCGACTCGGACGTCGATGTTGCCCGCATCAAGGTCGTTATCGAGGGCAGCGAGGAGGTCATCACCCTCGTCAGTAATCGGTTCGGGCTCGTCAAACTGGAAGCGGAACTGGATGGTCTCTCGATCATCACCGAACGAGCCGGGCTGGTCTATCACGTCCCGGAATCGGCTCGGTGACCCCGTGAATTCCGCGCTGTACGTCCCGTCGTCTGTTCGAGTTTCGTACTGCATTCGAACCGTCACCGCGTCTTCGCGGGCTTTGAATCCAGGTCGCTGACTGATGAACTTGGCCGCTTGGAAAGGTTCGTCCCCACCGACCTGGATAGTCACCTCTTCAAGCAGCGGCGTCCGGTCAGTTCCAGCCTTCGATTCCGCATCGCGACGGACTTCCGAGAATGCTCGTGAAGCGGACATCATCTTCTTGCTCGCCTCCCAAGATTCCTCGGGTTGGCACTCTTGGCATCGGCCGCGTTCGTCCAGCAGCTGCTCGCTAGCGACCTCTTTGCCGCAGGAACTACAGGTCGTATCGGACTGGTGTTCCTCACAGTAGTAGGGTTCGCTGCCTTCTGGGTTTTCAACCTCCGCCCCACACTTGGCACAGGTAGCAACCGTCTGTTCTGGCCGGTCGATTTCGTCGAGGTAGTCGTCGACGAGCGCATCTATATCTCGATAAACGACGAAGGCGCTCCCGATCTGGACATCGCTGTCCCGAATCGAGGTCTCGACATCGGGGGATTCCGCGAACGGTTCCGGGTGTGGCCACGTCGACGGCTCTGTCGTCCCGGCCCAGTACGCCGTCCCAGACTCGCCATCCCAGTATGCGTACCCGTGGTCACTTACGAGAGAGGAGACAGTCTCTCGAATCGGTTTCGTGCTGAAGAGGTAGTCCAGCCCCGGCTTCTTCGCGTATTGGTTGACCAGCGCTTCAGTAGACATAGCGTCCTGGGTCTGCTGCCAGAGTTTCTGTTGGACGTGAGCCGACCCACGAGCGCCGGCGTCGCGTTTCACGATCTTATCCTCAAGCGTTGTCTGGACAGCGTCGACCAGTGTCGTCCCGCCGTTGGATTCGGTCGCACCGATGGTGATGTGGGTAAGCCCGTCCCGGTCCGGGTAGTAGAGATGGCGGTAGACGTTCCGAACGAGCTCTCCGAGCATTAGCTGTGCCTCATCGCTCCGTTCTCGGAGTTCCTCGATTTGCTCCGAAGAGAGGTCGGCTTTCTGTTCAGGGCTATCAAGCAGGGCCTCGATAGCCTCAAGACGCCGAGCCTCGTCGATCGCTGCATCCATTCGATCAGCGTCAGGGGCGAGGAACAGAGCGTAGTTCTTGTAGATTCGCGTCTCAGTCTCTCCCTCGTGTTTTGCGGCTTGCTGCTCGTAGAGCTGAGTCACCCGGTTCGGCGGCGTATCGCCGCCGTCTTCGACAGCAGCGGTGTCTGGATGCATCACCGCGAGCTTCGGCGTATCCGGGGTATCCGGTAAGTCCGCCGGCGATTCAGGGAACTCCACCGGCTGGAAGCCACCATCCCCGATTTCCTTCGAGGTGAGACGGTTCTCGAAACGCGAATGAGCGCTCGCTTCGGGGGTAGACTCGATCCGCTGGTCGATAATTCGGATCAGGTTTGGTTCTTGCTTGAATCGGAGCCGCTCTTCCTCGTAGAGGAAGTAACATGCGACGTCCATATCGTCGCCCCGGAGTGCGGATAGTGCGGCATCGTAGTCGTCGAAGTTCAGATCGGGATGGCCGATGGCGAGGTTCAGATCGGCGTGAGTTAGGCCTGCGGCCTGTTCACCGTATGCGAGGCTGTGCCAGAGAACTGTTGTCGTTAGATGGGTACCGAGAGGCGGGAGACCGTTTTCGGTCCATTTTCTGTCCTCAAGCTGGGAGTGCGCGGTACCATCGTCGTCGTAAATGTCGGCGGTCACTGCGGGACCGAGATCGACGAAGTCGAATAGGCGCTCACGAAGTATCGTCTGAATCCCACCGCCAGGATCGTCGTCGGCGACTGTGAGGTCGTAGATCCGGATCCAGTGGCGGTCGTAACTGTCGGGCTGGTGATTCCAGAGGTAGTAGACAGCTCGTGCAAGTAAGCGGAGGGCGTCACGAGTGCGCTGGAATCGAGGGATCGTATCGATCTTGTCCGTGAGAGCGTCGATTAAGGAGGGATGGAAGGGATATTCGCGAGCAAGGACATCCACGTAGCCAGCGTCGGTGGCTTCCTGTGGATACTGCCGGTCTTCCTGGTCATAGAATTGGAAGTATGAGTCTGCGGCTTCGCGCGCGGCGTTTTCTGGGACTTCCGAGAAGAGTCGGTGCTGAAGGACTTGTCCGATCTCGTTTTCGTCGGTCGGCGTGACTGTCTTATGCTGCCGCCGACCGATCTCATTGACCTCCTCGATATGGTCACGGACGCCATCACGAACCCGGTCAGCCTGCTCACCAAACGCCGTATCCGCGATAGAGTAGACGACCGTGACGTGCTCGGATTCGGCAGCCGCTTCGAGGAGTGCCATCACGAACGAAAGCGTCTGATCGGCAAGCGTCTTGTCGCCAACAGGCGTGCCCGCGGCCTTGTTCATGTAGTCGGCGATTTCGTCGATCAGAATGAGAGCCGGCTCATCGTATTGAGCGAAGAGTTTCGAGAGCGTCCCCTCACCGGGAGCGTCCCGGTCTTGGTCGTAGTCCTTGAGGTACTCGTAGCCATCGAGCCCGTAGAGCTGGTACGCGAGTTCACCCCACATCGTCCGGGTATTCGGGGCATCCGGATCGTCGTCGGCGTGTCGAGCATCCTTGCTATCGGCTTTCGTACCGATGAAGACCCCCGTAGCGATGTCGAGGCCCTCGGCTACCGCATTCTGGTAGTCAGCCGCAAGTTCCTCATCACCGTCCAGCAGGTAGTGCGAGAGGTCGTCAATACCGTCAGGGTTCTCAGCAAGATGGTACGAAGCGATGAGGTCGTGCGTTTTCCCACCACCGAATCGCGTGTCGAGACAGAGAATACTTGAGGTGTATGTTCCCGGATCGTACTCTGTCGTTGCCAAGAAACGGCCCGTGAGATTGGAGAGCAGCGTACGGAGCCCCTCCGTGGGGTAAGTCATATCGTAGAACGAGTCGGGGTCTCGATAGACGGGTGCTGCCTTCTCAGGGTTGTGTACGACAGTCGAGAGTTTTGCAGCGAACTGTTCCTCCTGGAGCGAGCCGTCTAAGACATCGTCTCGTGGCTGACAGCTCTCGAAAAGAGAGGGGTACTTGCTACTCATCGATTTCCTCCGTGGATGATGAATCAGCTGCTGGTTTGGACACGATCACGAACTCAGTCTCCGTGCTGTTCTCGATGATCGCTTTGGCGATTTCCTTCGACTCGGCGACATCAACCTTGATGGCGTCCCCAACCTCTGCATCGAATTGGTCGAGTTCAGGTCCCGACAAATTCACCCGGCCCGATTGACCGGTGTTCTGTCCAATTGTCTTCTGAGTCATCTGGATAGTCACATCACCTAGCGGGAATGTTATAACCTTTACTTAGTCTAAGTTCCTGATTTGTAGTGTGCGAGTTCTTCTTTAGCCCCTCCCCCCACTACCCCCTGAATACTAAGTGACTGGGGCTAATCGGTCTACCCACAATGCAAATTAATCGCGGTCCTCGCGACCACCGATATGGGACGTACTGGAATCGTATCCCGGATTGTATGCCGAGGCACGTCCCGCTAGCAGACCTGGAAGACTTCTCCATACCCCGTAAAGAGACGGGAGTACCCTCTAGAGAGGAGTTTCCCTATCCAGTAGTCCCGGTCGGCGACCAATACCAGTTACATCTGTTTCCGGCACCTGACCATATCCGGCCGATGCTGGTTCAGCTCACCGATGGCGAAGTGCTCACCGATGGTCACGAACCGTACGGATTCTGGCTGACCGTCGATGGGATTGCCGAAGCTCGAGAGACTCTTATTGCACAGGTAGAGAACTATACGAACCAGACGGCACCTCGAGAGCTCGGAACCGCCCTCCAAGACGCTCTCGCCACGGATGAACTACTTCACGACATATTCTCAGAGCAACTCACTGAGAAGCTCCGTCCACCGACCGTTCGTTGGCTTCGTGACCGTACCAAGTCTGTAAGCGCAGACACTGTCGAATACACCGGTGGAGCGTACGTCAAAACGGAGTGGACCATCGAGCTGGAGCCTGAATCAAACAGGGAAGAGAGATCCCCACGGACGCTCGAGTTCCATACCGATGATCTCATCCAGCAGGATTCGCAACGGTTCACGGTTGATTACCGGCAGCTCTTCCGCCAGCAAATTCGATGCTCAAACACCTGGTGGACGGATCTCAGCAGATACTGGATTACCTCGGCAACGGTCGAAGATATTGTAGACGATGATTATCCCACAGAAGAGGAATCTGCATTTTCGCTCCGCCAATCTGGGAAGGCGAAGTACCACCTCGTACGGAATGAAACTGGGACGACCGTCTGTGGTCATGAAGCCCGTTCAGGCGATATCCGGCAATTCTCCCCAGATACGCTTCCGATGCCAGCGGCACTCTGCAATCATTGTTCCAGAGAAATCAAACGACACCTGATTCCCAGAGAATAGTGTCAATTCGAGCTGATCGCTGATCGTGAATAGCTGAACACGATAGAATCAGGCGGTCCGCATCACCTGTTTAAACCAGACAGAAGCGGTACAGCACCAGAATATTATGACGTTCCAGTCGTGGTGTTTTGTATGAACATCCCCGATCTCACCCCGATACGAGAGTCTCTTGATGCCAGAATTGAGGAGCTGGAAGAGGAACAAAAACGCCAGGAAGAGCGGCACGAAGGAGATGGAAGCACACCCGCGGTTTGGGACAAGGTGGAACCGAAAATTCGGCGCGATGTCGTGGAGGATTGCCACGATGATCTTGATGGCGTGGACGAACAAGACGAGGTACTCCGAATATTGGCAGAATGGCGCCGTAGCGAAAATCGAGAGTGGGAATTCAACCGGAACAGTTCCACGGTAGAGAACGAACGAAACAACATCAAGACGGCTGAAATTCGGATCTGGAAGGAAGAGCTCATGGAACTAATTCCCGAGTCCGAATTCAAGACCTGCGGCCTCTGTGAGTCTCTTCAAATGTCAAAAAGCGACCGGCGCAAGAGTCGAGGGTATGTCTGGGAATGTCCTGACTGCTTCTAGTCTGGGCCCACGAACCACTATTATACTGACGACAAGAGGGGAAGTATGGGCGCATCTGATTTGGCTGGCAGGATGTGTACGCGGCTAGAAGAGGAGTTTAATTTAAGCGAGGACCGGGCCCTCCGTATCACGACACTCGTTCGACTACTCCGAGGAGAAGATGAGGATGTCTTTGGCGAGTACGGAAGCAAGCGACACCAGAAACTCCAAGAGCAGCTGATCGACGAACTCGATAAGTCACTCCTCGAGCAGTCCGGAATACGATCGAAGAACGCTGGAATAACTTGATGGATGAGTTGGACTGTCAAAGTCGCGCTGACAACGGAGTATACCTCATCCCTTGGAGTGAATACGAAGCCGACGATTGGCAAAACCCCGGTGTAACGAGTTCCCGCCCATGACCTGATTCCGGAAATTCCGGAAGCCTTGAATTTCCACGAACAGGAAGACTCGACTGAATCAAAAACACCTCCGAGGAAGTCAGTATGGGGAAAATAGACCCTGCTATAATCTTCAGGAGCGAGTGCAGCGACCAGGTAGACTTCGAGATCGCCTTTACTGCCCTTGTAGTAACAGTTGTCCTCAGCGTTCCCATCAACGACTTTGGATACACCCTGCTGAAAGCCTTAGTAATCTCCTTGAGCGGACTTACCTTGCTTAGGAAGATGGCGGTCTCAAACCAGCATGCATATTCTAGACCGGTGCTTCGATGGTCGATGCCGTTCATTCAATCGATCACCCTCGTAGCAACGGTGCACATCTTCTTGGAAGCAGGTGCAGCTCTCTCCTACCAATTCCCTATGCCGATATCTCCAGTGTTAATTGCTTCACCGCTAATCCCGTTGTTCGTTCTCGGAGTCTTCGGTTTCCACGAGAAGGTGACCAAGGACGCAAGCCTCTACATCGCACTCCTAAGTCACAATACCTCGAAACGTGCAGAAGAAGCAGAGATATTCGGCTTGACTGAGGGCCTAGATGACTGGTTTCTGGACCAAGCCGGTCTTTTTGTAACCTTCTCGAACAGCGAGAATATCCCTTCAGAACTGACATGGCTGGAACATCGTGTTGATTCGAAGGCTTCACCCCCGCTTCTCAAACTATTCGCGATAGGTGCAGCTGGCTATGCTTTGATTTGGCTCTTGATCGTCTGGGTCTTCGGATCTACCGCTCTCAACTTGGTTTTCCTCTTCTTTATTTTCTTCATCAAATATCCAGTCCAGTTCTGGTACTCTCGGTTCGGATTGGCCCGGTTTACTTCAGAGAGATCTGGGTGGGTTGACGCACTGATCATCCTCCTCGGCTTACTCGCTGCTAACCTGACTATCTTGCCCAGATACGGTTGAGCGGCGTCTCAGTTATTCTCCGTCGTCTAATTCTTCGTCACCGGTGGAAAGTTCAGAAGTGAATACCCTGTCTCCAGCATTGAAGGCCACCAAGACGTTTCAACAAGTTCTCGTCTATATCGGGGTTGAAGCAGAACACCTGTCTCTCGATGTCCGGAGAGTTCAAACTTTCTGAAAGCTCGAGATTGGCCAAGATATCGAGATCCTCGATGTTGTTACCGCTAAACTGTTCTGTATCCTGGATAGCGACCAGTTTACCACGCATCAAAGCCGGATTGTCCTCCCCTTCCTCAAGAACCATAATATGGCCGCCTTCAGCGTACTCCCGGACATCGTGACGCACGAGATCGTCTCATCGTCACCTTCACAGACGTCCCAGAGGCCGGCCATCGCGAAGGTAGGGTCGTCCTCGCGGTAAATCCGGTAGGGCTGTTTCTACCCGCCACTTGGCGATTTCCACTCGTAGAACTCTAACGAGAGGACCAGATAGGGGCGGGATCCCCACGCTCGCTTGAACGCGCCCACATAGTAGCAGTGCAGACAGCCGCAAAAGAAATATAGTGGCTGATGATCTCATGTTCCAGAGGAAACTCGAACACAAGATGGTCGAACAGCGGTCCTGTCTCGTTAGCTGCCGCATTCAAGAGATCGTCTATCAAAGCTACGTCTTGCAGGGCGATGGTACTGTTGGATACAGTTTCCAAACCCTACGGCCTAGACCTCGAACGGGTAACAATTGAGAGCACCAAACAGAATCGGTTTATGTTCTGAACAGCTACTATAGTCCAGAATTCCCGAGCTCGTCGAGGAATCAGAAACATACGATTGGTTGATTGAAATGAGAATTGCTGTCGATGTCGATGGTGTCCTCGCAGACCATGTGTCAGCGGTTCTGTCTCAGCTGCGGGCCGAGCACGATGAATTTGCGAAAGTGAAGTCGGAGATGACTCATTGGGACGAGCCACTTCCAGAGTTGGATACTAGTCTCAAACCAGCTATCGAGGCCGCTGAGTCAGAGCCAGCGTTTATCCGTAACATGCCGCCTGTGGAGGGAGCTATTGAGTGGACAACTGAGTTAGCCGACCGTGGCCATGAGTTGATCATTGTCACTGCTCGGCCAGAAGCGATCCTTCCAGCGACTCATGAATGGCTCGAAGCCAATGATATCCCCAATCGCCGTGAAGAAAGTCTCTCCACTAGGGGTGAAATGAAGACCATTGCGGATGCAGAGATCTTGATTGATGATTTTCCGGGGCATATTCGTGACTTTGCGGCAGCTGGAAAAGAAGCGATTCTCTTCGTGCAGCCGTGGAATAAGTCAGAAGTTGATGAGTTGACGGAATCTCCCCGAATCTTTGCTGCCGAGGACTGGGAGCAGGTCCCCACTATCGTTGAGTCACTTTACGAAGCTTCCGAGAGAGAGGGTCCGAGAGACGCTTGATGATCCACTGACCTCTGATAGTTTGAGGAGCCCTGCTGGTGGTCCCTTTCTGCAAACTTTGGGGAATAGCTAACTCACTCGCCGCGTACGCTCCGATCACCCATTCTCCTCCACTCGAGCAATCTTCTCCTCTTCACCGCGGAACCGCCATTCGACCTTGTCGAATCGGTAAGTAGTGGTAATGAGGAATAATACCAAAATGATAGCAGCATCTTTCCAATAACCGAGACCCTCGAAAACACTGAGGACCTCAAAGAGAAACACAGGAAGCAACAGGAGAAAATATACAAGCGAGCGTCGTTCCCATAACTTCTGGTGGAGATGGCACACATATCCAACCTCTTGATTCTCGTCTCCCTCTTCATCAAACGGTCCTCGGCGATACTCGGCGAGTTTCAGCAGGTCCCAGATGGTGTACAACAAGAAAATCAGCACGAGAAGAGCGACCACGATTTCAAGCTGCTCATACACGATTAGCATGAATCCGTAGAGGACGACAAGAAATGCATCCAAAAAGAACCGCAGCATTCCCGCTAGAGATCCATACAAAACGGGAGTATTGCTGATTGAAGCATTAAAGCCGTACCAACTGAACAGCAGCGTACTGACGCCGAGGAGGAACGTCCCAAGATTGGTCACAAAGGCCAGATTAGGGATAGCAAGGACCCAATCTTTGGAAAGCAGTCCTTTTCCTCCAACGAGCTCCGGTGCAATACCAATCGTCAGCGCAAGAGTGAACAGGAAGTCCAGTAGGTCTGGTTTTACCTGATCCTTGTAATTAGGGCCGCTATCGGAACTACCGGTCTTGGTACCTGGTCGCATTAATTGTTGAAAACTGCTGACACGATTGAGCGCTGATATGAGTTGCCAGCCACTTCATCTTCGAATAGTAACTCTATCGCGACTGTCGGGACATCTCCGAACGGTAGCTCCGCAACCAAGTTCCGCGCGTTGTAGAGTTTCTTCGGAATGTCGTTCAGTGGGTCAACAATCATGTTCTCACCCGGATGGGAATCAGCAATACTCTGGTAGTATTCATCTTCCACGCCTAATCCGGACCAGTAAAACTGTCCATCGGGGACAAGGGAACGGCGGACATCAGTAAAGTATGCATCCAGTGTAGCTTCCTTGAGAATATGACACGAAAAGTAGGAATCCACGATGAGATCGGCCGACTGATCTGCAACGGGAAGACCTGCTGTGGCATCAGCTAACAGAACGTCGACTGATCCACTCACTGTCGAGTGGGCGAGTCGTTCCTTTGTGCGAGCGACTGCTTCAGTCGAGAAATCGAGTGCAAGGACGTCGATACCTTTGTTTGCTAAATAAACCGTATTACGCCCGTTACCACACCCGACATCAACTGCAACATCGATTGATTCGTACTCTAAAGGTCCATCTGCAGCAATGAGAGCACGCGAAGGATCGTCTCGATCACTGCTCGGAATAGCCTTGTGCCGAGTATATTCTTGGTCCCATTGCTTGCGTTCAGCTGCCGTCGGTAGATCTGAGGAGGAACTCACCCGATTAGTGATCGTCTTCGGTCCTTCGGCCATTCTTGGAAAGGCTTTATTCTCTGAGTATTTGGTAGTGTGGGGTAAGCATTCCTAGGAAAGAGTGCACTCTGGGAAACCGTCTGTGTGAAGCACGTTATTGTTCACAGGAATCGGCGAAGAGATATCTGTTTGCGCGTGTTGTAGAGGTTACTGAGAAGACAAAATACGCACCCACACTGAGCAGCTAGCTCGTCCCACCGGTTCCGAAATTAACCTTAAAGAACGGTCCATTGACTCCGTCGCTGCGACTCGATTTGCTCGTCTGTCTCGCGCTATTCAAGGTGCCAGCTCTCTCGAAGAAAACTGCTCGTGATTATCGCGCTAATCGAGTATAGTTTGGGGAGTCCCCGTGATACTCGACTCTCGATAAGATTCCTTCTCTGTTGATTGCTACCGCTGACAGTCGTGGGCTTGAATCCGTTCTGCCATTCCAAGTCGTCCACAGACTGGACACTCCACCAGCTCATCCAACCCCTCATCATCGAACTCCTCCAATGCCGACCGCAGATGGGCAACCACATCGGGATGCACGGCACGGGTGTACGCCTGGACCAGTTGATGCCGAACAGCCGCTGTATCAACACACTCGCTCATACTGAACGCACCCCCACAGCTAACGTATCGCCGAAGGTTTCGAAGAGGTGTCGATCCCTCCAGCCGCGTTTCTGAGCGACGAAGGCCATCCACTCGTCGATACTCGCAGCTGCCAACTCGGCGACATGCTCACGATCGCCATCCGGAGCGACGGCGACGACTCGACCAGTGACGGTATTGTAAATGTGATCGGTACCAGTCTCGTCCGTGCCACAGAAGAGCCACCGTGGTCGGACAGAAGCGTTTTCAGCAGTGCGTGTGTTCGCTGCCATGGGTTCTCATTGGATTTGGAACCCCAGCTCGCCTGTCTCAGCAGGCGGGCGGCTTTCTGAGTAAAACCACCCCGAGGAGCTAGCGTTCCTAATTGATTATGTACACTGGTGGGACCATAATACTTTTGCTATTGGTAAATTATAGAGTCGGGTAGGGATGACTCGTGGAAAACAAACAGTCTCTGACAAGGATATCCTGAGTACATTCAATTCCAATGAGGCTCCATTCCTGACAGCAATCGAGCTAGCTGAGGAGTTCGGGATGACACGACAGTGGGCACACAATCGACTGCAGGCCCTTCACGAAGCAGGTGAAATAAATCGCAAGAAGGCGGGGCCACGAAATGTAATCTGGTGGCTGCCAGAAGACTAATCCTTGTCTCTAGTCTCCGCTAAGTACTGTTCACCAGCGGTTGTAATCCAATAGAATCGAGCGCGGCCCCCTGGATTTTTGCTCTCGAGATACCCATCCTCTTTGAGCTGCTTGAGTCGTCGATCTGCCCATTGACGAGTCTTTTCGAACTCGTCAGCGAGTTCTTGAGCAGTGAATGCAGGGTCCGGAGACTCAACAAAGAACACGAGCACCTCGCGTATCGAGACTGACGGTTCCGGGCCGCGTGTCACAAACCCAGTTGAAGGAGCGATGAATTAGGCATTCCGTCACATTACTGTTTACCATTAGCAAATATTAAGTGCGCCCTGGGTGTCACTCTGACTCAGACTCTACGCGGTGGTGTAGTCGCCCACGAAAATGGCGACCGTGTGCCTGCACGGCCGCCGCGTGGAGCCGGGAGAACCGACATGTTTGATACATTCACGGGGACTATTCAATCCCCCGCACGCCCAGTCGCATCGCTCGCAACCACACCCACCACGGGAGGTCGCCAATGACGGACCTCGAAACTCTCGAAGCCCGCATTGCCGATCTCCAAGAAACCGTCGAGGCCCAACAAGCCCAGATCGACCAACTCCAGACGGACCTCGAACAGGAGCGCCAGGCCCGACACAACGCCGAAGCCCGCGTCGACGACCTCGAAACCACTGTCGAAAAACAGTCAGCCCTCCTCGACGCCCTCCGTAAACGCACGGACACCACCCAGTCCCAGCTCGCCGAACTCCAGGCCCGCGAACTCGAGAAAGGCGCGCATCTCGAATACGAACACGTCACGCCAACCCAAGACCAGCTCGACCTCCCCGACGATCGCCTCGAACGCTTCACCGACGAGGACGGCACCCAGTGGGTGCGCCTGCCCGACCACGAGGATCCACTCGATCGGGGCCCGGACACACTCCCGGCAGCCGACCTCCTGCCAATCCAGCAACTCGCCCGGATGGACGAGGATGCATTGGCGACGGCCACCAACACCAGAGCGGACTACATCGCCGTCCGTATCTGGAAAGCCCGGGCCACCCATAGCCCGGGCAGTCTCTGGACCCAGGGGTGCAAGGGCGTCGCCGAGTACGTCGACGCCAGCGACATCCGCGTGTTCATCAAATCCAACTGCGAACGCGACGACGAGTCGCTCAGCCGTGACTACGCCAAGAAGTTAGCCGGGCGGGCGATGGAGCGGTTGCGCGAACTCGCCAAATCTCGCGTGTATATCGAACGCCGCACCCACCGGAAGGACGGCCTCGAGTACACGGAACGCCGGCTCGTCCTGCCGAGTGATGCCGAGATTCCTGGTAGTGTTGTGACAGACGACCCACCGGGGACAGACGCTGTCACCGGGTAAGACTGTCCCCGGGGGGTGATTGCACCGCGGTTGATAAACGAATTCCCACAATCGGCGAAACTCCACGTCCTACGCGCGGTTGCTAGCAAAGGTCGGCTACTGTGTAGTCTGTCTCTCGAACGGCTGTCGACGGCACTCGCTGGTACCACTCTACAGGACCAGCACCGGAGACAATTTCTGTCACCGGACGGTCGGGGCTGAATCAGTAGATTACCTCTCAATGCAAAAAGTGTCGTGTGCTGCTTTCAGAGATAGCATCTCCTGAATACAGGACGTGGGTCGGTCACCGGTTCGGTAGACGATTTACCGGCTCGAATCGCTCAGTACACTACAGAAGCGAGGAGTGTTGCTCCTGACAGCAATAGAATTCCCACAGACACGGATACTTGAATTCGAGAGATTGCCTCCGCATGCTTGTTTGATATCTGCTGATAGGTTCTGTCAACTTCATCGAAGGCGCTGTTCAGTTGCCTCAAAATCGAGTTCCGATGGTCATAGAATTCATTCTTTGCTTCGCCATTGAAATTCTGATCGACAGCGTCGAATTCGTAAGGTTCTGTTTCAACTGCTATTCTAGCCTCGATCAGCTCTTCGTAGAGATCAACATATTCCTCTCGTAAATTTGAAAGGCGTTTTCGTGCAGAATAGCCGGTTAGGTCAATTGGGACTTTGGCGGCCTTCAGTCTCAGTTCAGCAGCCTGACGGTCTATTCGTATAAGTTCAGCGTAGAACTCTGTGGCCGGCGTAAAGCGTTTTGTATCAAGACGACTCTGGGCGAGATTCGCCAAATCATCTCCATCTTCAACCATACTGACTAGTACACTAGTCCCTTACACTACCGTCATCACGAATTCCAAAAGAGGGTTTGGTTTATCCGGCACACTCTCTGCTCAGTACGCACACTCACTGAGCAGTCGTTTCAGCCGATCCCCTGACTAACGAAACCGGATTCACGACACTGTTAGTCGTCATCAGCTGTCGTATCGTCCTCAGCGCTATCTTCGCGTTCTGCGCCCCTGATCGCATCGAACCACGTCGAGAGTTCGTCACCAACGAGAATAGACCCAATAACGCCCAGCAGGAAAGGGGGTACCATCAACAGGAGTGGCCACTGTGCGAGCAGCGGTCGCGGGAGCCACTGCCACTGGCTCGTGTAGGCTGGCGCGGGATCGGGCCGATCGCCGTCCAGAACGGTAGCCCGTGTCTCGTTGAGCTGGCTGTCGTTGAGCCCGCGCTGTGCCAACTGCGCCTCAAAGTCAGCATAGGTCGTACCCTCCCTGTTCACCGTGTCGAACACGCCAGCGAGCGTGTGCCCACGTTGGATCAGTGCCGCATCGAGGCGGGCCAGAACGACAGCACCCCAGCGATAGGCAACTTCCTCTGCATTGGCTGTCGCCAAGTCCGTCGACGGATCGTACTGCGCATTTTGTGCGAGTGCCGCATCGTATGCAGCCGACGAAATCAATCCCTGTTCGAGCGAGAGCCGAGCGGCATAGTAGGTCGCACTCGCTTCCTGGAACCACGTGAAGTTCTGCCCCTCGTAGACAGCCTGTCGGGTATGGATGTATTCGTGAACCCACGGGTTCTCTGCTGACCGGAGCGGCGCATCAGCCTCGATGAGGATGTTGTTCTGAGAGCGGGGAACAAACCCACCAACTGCAGTGATTGGTTGTGGCGACGCGAAAATCCGGACGGTCGAATACGCGCTCCCAACCGATACTGATCGGGCAGCACCAGAGAGCGAGTCAAGTTTTGGCTTGGGGTCCAGGTCGGCAGCCGCTGGCACGACAAGCGTGATGTTCTGGCAGCCGACTGTCCGAGTCTGTGCCGTGTAGTTTCCCAGATACAGCATATTCGCGCCGATCACGCCCGAGCCAGCGGGCTGCAGTGTGGTATCAGCGCCGTTGTGTGCAGGCGTAGGCGCTATCACCCAGTCCGAGCCGGCGACATAGGACATATTTTCGAACGCGGTCGCGCCGGCTCGCCCGAGTTTGGTCAAGGCATACCGGAGCGTGAGCTGATCACCGCGTTGGACCCGCGCGTCCAGCGACTGGCCACCTGCGGAATCGAAGCCAGACTGATTGACCAGTGTCGCTCCCGGTGGCAACGTAATATACAACTCGTCGAGGAATGGCTGTTCGCGGGCAGTATAGTTAATTTCGACGATCGACTGATTCTCGGTCGCCTGCGCGACCGTGCCGGAGATCGCCGCGTCACCCCCACCAGCAACTGGCCGATCCGGTGTCGGCTGGCACTGCTGGGGTACGGTGGCTGTCTGTGATGGGATCACAGCCGGCTGGAGGGTGGCCAGTGGGATGGCAATGGCAACGAGGAGGAGACCAAACAAGAGCCGATACGTGTTCACGGAACCTGTTTCTAAAGAGACTAAAATAAAGATCTAGCAACAGGGCCTACAGCCGGAATCGTGCCTTCGTGTTCCGGATATGATGCGTACTGAGCGGAGATCCGATGGCTACTTTTCGTTAACCAACACTCCTCATCGATCCCTGCCGTATATTGGTTAACGGGTGCCGCCGACGGCAGACGCGCCGGCTTTTCGAGACGCTCGGTGATTCCTGGAACAGTCGGGTGAGCGCGTGATGAGCGAGGTCGATCCCGATGTCGTCGAGATGCAGCTGGCCCAGGCCTACACGCGGGCGTTACAGCCCACTGCGCGGGAGCATATTCACGCGGCACTGCTGGAACTCGATGCGGAGATCCCGAAAGAGCTCGCCGAGTGTCCCAGCTGTGGGCGCGTGGGGTTGCCCGAGCGAGTGCGCGATCACGACTGCTGAAGTAGCTTCAGTCCCCGTTGTTTACCGATCCCAGAGCTCATCCGCTTTTTCCTCAAAGACAGCCTGAGCATCGCCTGTTTCAGCAATCTGTTGTAAATCGTCTTTATCAAGAGTTAATATATTAACTCCCTTGCCGCGAATTTCACGGATTGCTTGGTCACCATTCCGGCCTTCATACGAGTCTGAAATCCCCTCCCAGCAAACAAGTATAATACCTTTACAATCAGGCGAAGTTGCCCTTGCCTTCCCAAATGCAGTATAAATCACGTCTACGCCTGCTGTGTCTGACCAATTTTTACATTCGACATTGATTGGAGATCCTAATTCAGTCCAGGGATATTGTCGCTGATTACTTGTTAATTGTAGATCGATCTCTTCAACGCGGGTTCTAACGTTGGTTCCCCGAACCTGAGTATCTGGAACAGCCTTCTCAAATATTAGCTGCATCAGCCGTTCAAGTGAGTTACCTTTGTCCTCTGTTGTCTCAGCGTCTTCCGCATCCGAATACAATTCTGAGATACGTTGGTGGACTTCATCGCTTGTTGTGTAATCCTCAAAGGAGGGCGGAAAACCAGCCTGGAAGTGAGACATCCGCTCTTCTCGCATATTTACGTAGAACACTTCTACTAACTCTTGCTCTCGACAGTACTCAGCTGTCATTTCATCCAACTCAGATTCAAAAAGCAAGATTAGATTGTGATCAAACTGAGATGATTGTAGCGTTTCAACGAGGTCGCGTATTGTTTCAGTTGAGCGGTCTGCTGCTCGTAGAGCACGGACTATTGAAAGAGACTCCTCTTGCTCTACAACGAAATCATGGTCAAGATCTATTCTCTCATCACCAGTCCCTAGAGAGGAATCAGAATAGGTGCGAATCGTAAAGCCAGAATCAGAAAGAATGCGAGTCAGTGTAATCTCTGGAGCAAGGGCTTCGAATTCAACAGAATCTAAATAAGATAACGGATCCTGTGATCCGGATTGTTGTGAGGTATCAGACTCAAGATCGTATAGTTTCTTAGCTACTTTAAGAACGAAGGACCGGTTCTTTACAGTTAAGTTTGAGCCGTACTCATCAACCTCACTTCGGGAAATCATCGGTGGATCCATCGCACTAGCCACAGCAAAAAGGAGTACTAACGCATTCGCGATCCAGATCTGGTTTTGAAGTCGGAAATTTTGATCAAATAGCCCAGGTGTTTGCGTAAATTCTGGAATGAATAGCAGATCTCGATTTTCTAGTTCACAAAATAGCTCGATTCCCCTTGGTGAGCCAGATGTCCCAGATTGATGCCGGCAAAGTTCCCGTAGTGTATTAAGCGCCCGATCAACGATTTTTGATAGTCGAGTAACAGTATCGTTGAAGAGTGAGTGCTTTGTGAGGCCAATTCGTGCACCCTCAAAACAGTATGCAGCTGATTGATATCGCCCATTGCGTAGATTTCCGATACCCGAATTTATCAGCCAAGCATTACCACCTTTCCAATTTGATCGAGATACAACGGGATGAATGTGTTCAGAGAAGTATTTATTATATTGTTCGTTCGAGAATTCGATATTAGAAAGTCCATCTGGGATCGCGTCATCAATCTCTTCCTCAATATCCGCCTGAAAATCTAAAATATCGTCCAGAGAGACGCTATCGACATCAACACTGTAATCCCCAGATTCAACAACCTCAGAATACGGGACTTCTGTGAGACTACTCTCATCAAAAAACCCAGTCTCAATAGCGATTACCATTTCAGCAGCAATCAGTTTGCAGAGAGGCTCAATATCCTCATTATAAGCTCTAAAAGAGATCTGAGCCCCGCCCCAACTAAATTCTCTGATGCCCGGCTTTCTATCATAATAAAAATGTAATATATCCTTGATCGAATCAATACAATCATCTGCAATCCGATACCGCCCTCCTCTACCAATCCCATCAGGAACAATCGTCTCATCTTGTTCTAGCCGGATCGGGTCAAAGTCCACTTTCGAGCCAACAATATCAGCATCCCGCTCAAATCCAGGTAGCATAAATATTGTATCAAAGCAATAGAATATAGGAGTTCCCACTCAAAATTGAGAGGCTGAGAAACAGAGTGATCAAGACATCTCAGCTAAACCACGCCGCCATGGAATCGGGGGGACGTGCGCCAGAGCAAGACTTAACTCTGCTCTTGAGATACTAGTATCCGTGGAGACGCGTGGGGCGTCCGGCACGAGCCGGCACCCCTACGCATTGCTACAGGACAAACCCCAAGCAGGCAGTTGCAGCACCACCAAGCCCGCCGAGAATTTTCACTCGGTGGACCCAGATCCGGTGGCGCAACTCCCTAGCTCGGAGTTTGCCGAGTTGATTCGTGCTGTCAGTGTTGTGGTGGCTTTCGTTAGACATACCTACGACTATGCAGGCTGCAAAAGGACGCAGAAGCGCTGTGGAGACGCGTGAGGCGTCCTTTGAAACCTGCAACTAGAGGGTGTGCTTCTTTGCTTAAGAAGGTTCGCAAACCCTGCATAAACAAGCAATAATTGCCTTTAATCGAGAGGGATTGCTGGTTAGATTCCGTGAGAACCCGGCTAGCACATTACTACCCTCTCAGCAATTTTGGCACCAGTCCCGGCTATGAGTGAATCTCAAGCAGTCATAAAAGACGGCTGGAAGACAGAATAGCCCAGTTGTGCTGTCACGGCAGCTCAATCCGACATAGGGTGGTCGTCGTCAAGAATCCGAAGGAGTTGCTCAAACAGGGCCTGCCACTTTCGTTGAACGTGCTTGTCCTCGATCATGAATTCCGCTTCGTCGAAGAGTTGCTTCCCGCACCACGTCTGGATGTCTGAGAGTTCTGTGTCGAACGCCTCACAGGCTTTGTCTTGGCCGTGTTTCCGCTTGTCCGCGTAGGTGTCACACTCGGATGCAAGGGCCCAGTGGACTACAGAGAGGACAACCACCCACCAGTCCTGCTCGTATCGCCATCGGTTGTTTTGCAGAAGCTGGTCGATCTCTTCGGTTCGGGTCGCATCTACCTCGTCGGGAAGTTCGTAGGTGCTGTTACTCGACTCTCTAATCATTTCACCGAGACCGCTTGGTGTCATAGACCAGCATAGGAGATTGAAGTTGAAAAGTGGGGCCGAGTTTACGGATCTAGTGGGCTAGCAGCTGCTTGCCGCTAGCGAGAAAAGACCGGCTTCGAAGAATGAGCGTCTTGCCATGCCGAAGATCAAAGACAACCTGTGGTTGACGCCAGTGTATTTTGGTTAGGTGCTGGACAAAACCAGTCAGCTACAAGCGGACTTTCTGGAGTTAAATATTTATGTCATTAGCTATAACGTCAACCTGTGACTGACGTACTGGAGAAAGTCGAAGTAATCCAGCAAGCGGGCGAGATCACTCTCGACCTCTTGGAAATTGGGTTTCCGCCAGCAGGATACGGTTGTCCGGAAGACGAAAACGGCACTCCAATTCTCGAAGAAGACGAGCGGTACTGGAGTGCATTCAAAGAAATCGAATCTCGTCTCGAAACATTCGGGTCAGTTGAATTTACTGACGAGTTCTTAACTCCAGATAACCCGTTTCTGAGTCTTACTGCGAGGAAATCACTTGGTGGGGGGGTTTTTTGTCAATATAATATCAACTACGGTGCAGATGGCGTCGGTACGATTGTTGTCGAATACCGCATGAACGAGGGGTGGCACACTGCAATCGATCACCACCCTTCAGAACTTCACCCAGTCGATGTCGGGCGCTACGTGGCACGCGCTGAACTATCGCTCCTCGCCAACGAGTTGGAGTCACCCACGGAGACGCTCGATTACTGGGTCGTTGAGGGGTCTGACTACCATGATTCTGAATTTAGCCAGTCACGGTGGGCAAAGGTTCGGAATGTAAGCCGACAAACGGTTAACGATCGGGTTCAATCAGCCCGCGGGAAACTAACTGACGAGACATAGCATCCATGACGCCCCACATCACCAGGAGGGACAGCTAATGTCGCGACGGACCTTCTCCGGTCGCGAGGTCGCGAAAGTCCTCGTGCAGTGGGGATTCAAGCCTGTCGGCGGCCAGGGCAGCCACCGTGTTTTTCGCTACGAGCATCCCGAGACGGGCGAGGCCCGGACGGTCTCCGTCCCGATCACTCACGATCCGATCAAAACGGGGACGCTCCGGGAGATCGCGACGCAGGCGGGCGCGGAGAATTTCGAGGCGTTCTGTGCCGAACTCGACGCGTGGCTCTAACTCTCAGTCCCAGGGCGGGCTCGCATCGGCATCTACCTCGTCGGGATCAAGCTCCAGCTCGGCATAGATTTCCTCTGGCGTCATCTCTGACTTCCCCTCGCTGACCTCGATTGCTTCGGCGAGCATCCGCAACGCCTCGGGCCGCGTGGCGCCCTGACTCGCAACGCCAGTTTCTGAGTCGATGCTCGCATAGCCCTCGTCGTCCTCGACCAAGACGACCACATCGCGTGGCCGCCACCAGACCACATTCCGCCGCCCAACCTCGACCCGCTCGATTTCGTCAGCCTCGCTGAGTTTGCTAAGTCGCCGGTGGGCCTGTGACCGATCCAGTTCGAATTCGGCCGCCACTTCCTGTGCACTGTAGAAGTCGCGCTGTCCCGACTCGAAAAAGTGGAGAATGGTCTCGTCGTCGATGGTTGCTGTATAGCGGCCCCCGTCGCCGCGCTCCTTCGACATGGCTGTACGTAGTGAGGGCACGCTATTTATGCCTTACCACGATTGTTGTGTGGCGACAGCGGGAGTCGGTAGTGTTGAATTGCCGGCAGGACTCGTGGGGCGTCCCAGCCGTGAGCGCGTCGAGCTGCCCGATTGCGTCCGAGAGCACGACTGTTGACTCAATCTACAGCAACGAAACTATTGTAGAAGCCAGTCCAGTGGCGATATTCACACTCTGGAGTTCCGGTATTTGCTGCTCGAAAGCGATTTTTCGGTCTTCCCAGCGCAATGAGCGGAACTCATTCTGTTCCAATTTCCGAAACATCATATGCAATATTGGCTCAATTGCTTCCCCACTATCCGTGTAGCCGAGATCAAATCGTATTGAGGAGTTCTCCTCAGAATAATCATCAGGATGAGTGTCAGTTATGATTAACGTTGGTTCACCATCGCCTCGCGATTCTACTCCGAATAGTTCATAGGCAGATTCCAAAGCTTCAGCGGAAGGGTCAATGTATAGACAATTATCAGGGATATCGAAGCCGTTACCACCCGAAATTCGATCGTTGAGCGCATCCTGTTGCACGTTCTGTGCTTTGGATATTTCAAATATGAAATATTCATAGCTCTCAGGAACAGCGGGGAATGTCTCTATCTCATCTTCATCTGGATCGTTACCGAGGTCCGTGCTGAGATAGAATATCATACACAGACAATATCACAGAGTTGCATTAAAAATACGGGCCCTGGTGCACACTTTTTACAGAGTGTCAGAAGCGATGCGTAATCTTATGGGCAGAGTGACCACCGTGGATTGTGTCTGAACCGGCCCAATCATTCCATCAACTTCCCCCACACACTGATCGACGATATCACTGCTCCGGTCCAAGACAGCAAGCGAACCGAGTCCCCCGTTAAAACAGCCGAACCCCCTCTTATTTCGACTGGAGTCACCAACGCCATCCCCGAAATCGTGGCCCGGCTACGATACTTTCACTCCGGTCTGCCCAGGCTTAAGAAGTGACCTATCTTCCAACTGAAATGGCGGAAAAACCCGTAGAGGCGTTGCCTGTACGGGATGGCATCTCCGAAGCGACACAAGAATCGCTTCGGAAAACCCCCCGACGGCAACGGTTATTTGCCACCCGCCAAAACACGCATCCCGCCGCGACGGTGAAAGCGTCCGTTAGGGTCCCTCTGCAAGCCCACGGAGGGTTCTGGCGGACACCACAGATAGAGACATGTACGCCACACAGAACCCGACCGTACAGGTCATGATCGTACAGCAAGCCGAGACACCACCAACAGGTAGGCGGGGGTGGTTCTAACAAATGGCAGAACCAGCTCTCCTCGCGCTCGTCGTGATCCGCGCGATAGCAACGCTACTCTCGCTGGTTGTTCAGCTGAGTGAACACGGTATCAGCGTCGAGGTGACGATCAAGCGCGGATGATATGCGTCGCTAGGCCGTCTTGTGGTTGGGCCTGGTACAAGTAAACCAGGTCCCTCTGCAAGCCCGTCTATTCCTTCTCAAGCAGATCTCTATAAAACTTTGGTAGTTTGCAAGACCCAACACTAACAGACATGAAGGCCTGTTAAAACGTCCGAAGACAAGGGGAAGAACAAAACGTAGCGCTGGGCCGTGAGCGAGCGCGCCCGGACGACGACTCCCCGTACACGTTCTCGCGCATGGTACCCGTGTCCGGGCCGTGGCTTGCCAGCTAGTCCCAGCACCAGCGCGGTGTGTGGGCCCATTCGCAGCACGGCCGCCGGACGCGTGTGAGAGTATGACTGCGAAAGCGTAGTCGACATCGACACACCAAGACAAGTCAGTGCGAATCAGACCCGCTGGACTGCCGCTGCAAACCGATAGTCGCTAATATGGTTCGCCCGCTCGCGATTCGCCTCAGACCCCATGTAGTCAAGGTCCGTGTAGGTCACGCGCTGGGGCTTCCCGCTGGCCTCAGATACCGGGATATAAAACGTCGCCACCTCGTCCTCTGAATAGCCGGCGAACAGGTCCACATAGGCCTCGTCGTACTGCTCAGCATCGGCCGGGATATACTACCGGTTTCCCTCCTCCTGCTTTGCGGTTTTCACCTGAATCCGGTATAGCTCGCCGTCCCTGTCGGCGATGAGATCGTATTGATGCTCGTGCCCGAACGGGAACGACACCCCATACCCTTTCATCATCAACTCCGACGCGACGGCGACTTCCGATTGTTCCCCTTGCCGCGGGCTTGTGTCCATGTTGTGCGTGTCTGCTGTGCGCTGTTAAATAGTCCCCGCACCGACAGATCCTGACGGTGTCTCAGTCGGGAGCCGACTGAAGAGAGCGATTCGCGGCCGGTGCTGCAGGGAGGGGCGATAGCGCTGCCCCTTAACCAACACACGCCCTGAACCCGCCATATGTTGGTTAAGGCACCCCACCCCGAGCGCGAACGCCCTGCCCCGACACCAGACTCCATAACGACTAAGCCGCCGGCCGCAGCCGGCTGGCAATGATGCCCTCCACCCTTCCCGCGCTGGCCCGTCAGCAAGCGCGCCCGTAATACGACTCACGCCTTGCCCGCACACGATATCTTCCATGCCACCCGCGTCCGGGCCGTGGCCTGCGAGCTAGCGACCCAGCACCCGGCGAGTGTCGACCAGGAGCTTCTGGCCGCGGCCGCGTGGCACCACGATATCGACCATCCACGCGAACGCGTCGGCAAGTCAGTGCGATCGAGCACTGCCTGTGCGCCCACAGCATCCGCGCGAGTTCGCCCACACCGGAGATGATCGAGGGCACAACTCCTCTGTGATGCGTGGTGGAAACCACTTTCACCGCGGCAGGCAACTCCTTATGCTCCCACAGAAACGACCAATGCAGTAACAGATGCCGTGGATCGGAGTCCACAACGGGGAGAAAAAAGCACCGCGGCAGGTTCCCGAACAGACACCGGTGACCTGCCCGTCGTGTGCGGGGGAGATGGTCGTGCGGAAACGGTCATCCGATGGTCGGGCACGCCATTTCATGCACACAGGGAACCACGACAGCAGTGCCGGTGGGGGTGGCGGGGGCGGTGGAGCCTGTGCATCGGTTGCGGAATCTGACAAACACGCCAAATGGAAATCGTTGGCCGCCGACCGGCTGGAACACGTCTTCGAAGATCGGGCCGCCGACTGCGAGATGGAGTATCGGCTTGCTGCGCCACAGACTGAGAAACAGCATCGTGATGGTGACGCCGCCGTCATCTTCACTTCACCCGATGCACAGCTCGGGACTGGCGTCATCATCGAGGTCCAGCACAAAAACGAGTCCAAAGACAGGCGCGAGACGGTCCTGGACTATGACTCACAAGGGTTCGCAACCGTTTGGGCCACTGCCGAGGACTTTGCCGATGACCGCTGTCGGCTTACCGAAGCAGACATTCGAAAACGGGCCCACGAGGCAGTCTGGCCCTGGACGATCCCCGAACAGGAAACGTGGCCCGCGTACGAGTGCAGCGTCGATCGTACCCGTGCAAACGTGGCAACACAGATGCTCGTTGAGCGCGAGATCGAAATCCCGGCGACGTTGCCGCCAGAGTGGTATGACGATCTCGCACGCTGGCTCTGGCAATGGCAGGACTGGGAGACGCTTTTCGATCCCCCCGAGGACCATACGGACATTTGGCCGTACGCGAAGGTCCCTGCGACACTGCCACCCAAGTGGCACGACGAGCAGGCACGCCAGTTATGGCGCGGCACCGACTGGTCGAAGCTCGTTCGTGGGACCGATGGCGATCGACATGGAGGAACCGGACAGACCCGGGCGATAGATCACATCGTGTCGCTCCGTGATAACCGCGAAGTCCCAATCGAGATCGACATCGCCTCATTCATTGACGAGGCGCATTGGCGGCTCTGGTGGCAAACAGGCACCGGAACCCAACGGACTAAAGAGGTCGATATCGACCTACCACCGACGCCGTTTGATGATGTCCAGTGCCACGAGTGTGAACACTATATCGGGGCCGAGCAAGCGGGTGGACGGTGTTCAAACTGTGGGACGCCATATGACTGGGTCTGGAATGTCGAAACAGGTCGCGTGTCAAAATCGGCGGTCCCTGTCGAGATCGACCTCCTAGATATAGATCCGCTCCAGTAGAGAGGTTATGAAGTAACGTTCTCGATAGCGTGTTTCCATCGCAGTAGATAGTCAAGCTTCTTTTTTTGACCAACCTGATTGGAACGGCCAAATGCCGAAGCATACTTAGAGTGGTCACGCTCCAATTCAGACAGCGTTTCGTCAAGTAACTGTGATTCAACGGTGCGGATTTGATGCCACCGAACACGGACGTGGTGTTTTTTCATCGGTGCCTGGACGTTCTGCTCAGGATCATTAGCCAGTTCCGCCAGATCGGACCAATCGTCGAACTGCCGCGAGCAAACGTCACAGGGGCACATCTCTGCGTCCACACGCTGTTGAACGTCGACAGCGGCGACCGGCTTCAGGAAATCTTTGACCCCATCGAGGTAGTACCGGGTCGCAACTCCAGAGCCAGATGTCCGTTCCCGTCGTTCGCCGCCCTCTTCACCATACATCGTTCCGTAGGTGGTGCCAGAAAGCCCCAGGTGGGAGAGCATCATCGCAAAGTAATCACCGTAAAAAAAGTGCGGAGCAATCCCTGCCTCAGCCAACTCGACGATAAGCTCAGCGGCGTGGGTGTAGTGTGACTCGGCAGTCTCGTGCTTATCGAGATCCTCAATCCAGACGAAGCATTCTGAGAGATCATGCTTCAACAGCAGATCCGCGAGGGCTTCGGGGTTTGTCTCCTGTGCGATGAATGACGGAGTCACAAACAGACAGGGCTTGAGCGGGAGGTCAGAAGCATCCACAGCAGCTGATAGAATTGTATCGTTTGTCTGGAGGTCGGACTCCTGGCTGATCTTGTGGTACCAAGGAATGACCGCTTCCGGCGCGTATGATTCGACATCTTCGATTGGATCATAGCGATCGCGCTCCTCAGTCAGCTGATCGATCACGAAGTTTTCTTGAAACTCGACGGAGGCTGCTGTCAGGGATTCAATTTGCTCCGGAGGTAGATGCGCAGCACTGACGTTCGAGTTGTTCTGAAGCAGCTTCTCCAGCGGATCGCCAATCGCTTCAATATATTTCAGATGCCAAGACCGGATATTGCCTTTTTCATCTCGAAAATTATCACCAACACGGAAATCGGACAGCGTTGGGTTGAGGTAGTAGCTGACACCAGCTTCGTCAGCGTAATTCTGGAGGTTTGAGGGGAGAGCTTTCCGATTTGCGGTAAGCATCCGAGCGGGGATAACCAGCGAGTCCAGATATTCAGTCGAGGAGGCGATGGTGTCCTTGTCGCTGGGACTGTTGTACCGGAGGGTCGCTTCGAACATCGTCAATCAATTCGAATACACTACTCCTCTTACAAAGTTGTTGACTATTTTTCGATGGCGGGGAGTAGATCCGAACACGATCATCCACGCCAATCAACCCGATATCGAGATCGGCAACGCGGTCAATCAACGTCTCTGTGACATTCGACTCCCAGACAGACAGAAACGAATAATCAACGTAATCCGCGTTCCGACATGCTTGTTCGATTCCTTTGCCTACGTTGCGAGATTTGAGCTCAATCGCAAGCGTCGTATCACGCTTGGCAGCGACGATATCGATCGGGTAGCAGAAGATATCGCCTTCTGTGGTATAACTGATTTCGTGACGGTCTAGATAGTCGGTGACAATGCCGAGTTGGTATTTTTCTGGAACGTAGTAGGATTCGTCGTTCTCAAGTGCCTCTGCCCACCTGCGTGTGTACGCTTCCGACGCGGAATCGAGTGGTGTTTGACTCATCAGACAGCGTTACTCAGCCGCCATTTCAATCTCCAATTCATCGATGATTTCCGAGTCAGCTGCATACTCGGGATACTCAGTGTACACGTACTTGAGGAGGTCCTGTAGTTCCAGTGAATTATATGTTGTTACTGTGTCAGACAGTTCGTCGCAGTATTCGGGCTCGAGTTGGGATTCCAACTGGGCAGCTATTTTCTCGCCTTTCGCTGTGATCGTAAACCGTTGTTCGGCGAATTCTGAATCGGTGGGGTTGGGATCAGCACCGGGGAGTGGTTCAGTTTCGATTGCGTCTAGAGATAGGAGAAATTCCAGTTCTTCGTAGACGTGCTTGGAGAATGGGCCCATCTTGTAGGGAGCAAACTCAAACGCAATATCGTTCTCATATGCCTGGAAGAATTCCGTTTCCTGCTCGATCAGAAAGAGCAGCTTTTGGAGTTTTGTGACACCCTCAATGGCCTCAGCGTACGAAAAAACGAGGAAAACAACGTCAGTCCGGCGGTCTATTTTGTCAATGCGGGCCATTGGGATGTTCCTATTGCGTTGTTTGTCGCGCCTGTATTCAACCTTTACAGATGCCGCGACCCGCTACCGTTGTTCAATTCCGTCACCAAGCGCGGCCGCCGCGAGATCGAGGTGCGTCGCGAGTGGGAGCAAGACCACCTCGACTGGTAGGCACCCGCCCAGCCAGCAGCGTCCTGGCCTCGATCCGACCGCCGTGGTCGAAACAGACGCTCACACGCGACGGTCTGGGACTCGCTGGGTTTGCGGACGATCAGGAAATCACTCAAATCGCCAATGCAGCGTGCTGGAACGCGGAGCCGGCCGTTGTCAGTTGACTCAAACCTGGAAGTCGAGGAGTCTGCAAGCGCAACGAGCACCGCTTCGATTGCGCTGTCTTGGCATCCAAAGTGAGGTTGTACACGTGTCCGAGTTCTTCCCCATCCGTGCTGAGGACCAGTTTGTTGGAGATCTGTTTGGCGAGTACCACTGCCATAGCCGCCAGTAGAGCGGTCGCTGGCAAAAATCGTCGGGTATAGGACTGCTGTGGCGGGTATTATGGACCAGTTCGCAGGCTACATTTAGGACCGCCCGGCGAACGGTCATTACAGTGCGTATATCCGGTATGCTTTGTGGTCAGGGTAAGTGAGTAGGTTCGGTCAGTACAGGTAATCCACATACCGACACACAGTACGGATCTGCCGACATTGTGTCAGAAACCCCGTGCGAGATACAGAGAGCATATCGGTCATAGAGAGTCCATTAAAGAAACGCGTTCCCTCGCTCGTAGAACAGCCGTCGCTCCTCGGGGGCCGGAAGCCCGTGGTAGTCTGCAGGGTTTGTCTCATTAAATCGCTCGGCTGGCAATTCGGGATATGCGGCAAGCAACTCAACCGCAAGTGAGGCACCCGCCTCAGCGAGTTTGCGGTACACTGAATCGACGGTGTCAGCGTCGTCGAGGGGGAACGCCTGCTGGGCAAGAATCGGGCCCGCGTCGAAGCGCTCGGTCATGCGATGTGCTGTGACACCCGTTCTGGCGTCGCCGTAGAACAATGGCCAGAAGGCAGTCGCCCGGCCACGATACTTCGGCAATAGCGACCCGTGGAGATTCACCGCGTCGTCGGCACTCTCCAGCACCGGCCCGGGCAATCGCTGGCCCGCCACGATCGAGAGCAAAAGATCCGGTTCGGAGGCCTCCATTCGCTCGATGAAAGCTGGGTCACTCACGTCGGGGATGCGCTCGACGGGGACGCCATAGGCTCGCGCGACCGCCGAAACCGAGTGATACCGACCAGTGACGCGCCGGGCGACTTGCCCGGGCAGTGCGTCGAGCGCCCGACTCCGTCCGTAGCGGAGCGCCATTCGGATGCCCGCGCTGGCACCGTACATACCTGCCTGCGAGCGTAGTTCCTCAACAGTGGATGTATCGAAGGGTGCGATGACGACCTGGTCGATGGTGTCGGCGTGGGTCTCAAAGATCGGCTGGAGGTACCGAGGGAGATAGAGTGGTTCCGCACTCGTGAACAGGACGACTCGCACAATCGAGGGAGGATACCCTGAGGCGCATATATCTTCTGCTCGGTTGGCACAAGGCCTATTCCATCCGCTTTGAATGCGCAACTATGCCCCCTCTCTCCACGGGCAACGCCCTCCGCGTGGTGTTCAGAGACGCCTGTCGGGCTGTCGGTGTCCTTTTCGTCGGTGGCCTCGCCATCGCCGTACTGTCGCTTTGGCACAGGACCATCTCGTCGATTCAAGCAGCTAGAGACGGACCCGAAGCTGAACCGCGCAACAACCCCGAAATCATCGAGTACGAATTCGACTGGTATCGGTATATCAAGGCCTTCGACGCCCATCACGGCCCTGGCGGAGGGCCCGACCGAGCCGTCGATTCAGGGGTATTCGTCCGCGGACTGCGCGTGTGGCTGTCAAATCGCTGTCTCCGAGGCTACACACTCGAAAATGAAGTGTACGTATGCCCGAAGGCGCCCCGGGTACTGCGCGTCCACCAGGCAGGCCACGCGCCCGCGTTCGGGAAGGGGTGTGAGACGCTGGTCCAGCCATATCGCGAGAACGGCGGTCTCGACGACGAACCGCTCTACACTTTCGATGTGATGCTTCCGGGCAACTTCCCGCATACGTTGCTCCGTCTGCGCGACCCACGCGGACTCACGGACAGATATGAGGCGTGGCTACGAGACGGCAATATCACCCGAGTTCGGGCTTGAGGGAAACCACTGTCGTCACCGCTCATCTGAACTGAGCCTCTGTATTAAACAACACAGAGAATAGCAACAGTATGCATTTTTCAGAATCTAACCATCACTGGTCGAACAGCTATAACCGAATTCGACTGGCATAGCGAGACGATCTCTTGTACTGGTTCCGGTACCGACTTTTTTGGACGGTCACCAGCGCCAGCAGACCTATTCGCCTGGCCGTCCCCTTCGAACGTATGCGACGATGGGCTGTTATCGGTCTCGTTGCCTTGCTGGTCGTCCTCGCCGGGTGTGGGAGTACGACACCCAATGCGACGGAAACGACACCAGCAGCGACAACTGCAGCGGCTGGGGGCGACACGACGCAGGAGTCACCAGGCGATGACTCGACCACTACGACACCAGCCGGAGCGATACCCACGACTGGCTCGCTGTCAGTCCACTTCATCAACGTCGACCAGGGGTCGAGTACACTCATCGTCGGTCCGACCAACGAGACGATACTCGTCGATAGCGGCGACTGGCAGGACGACGGGGAGTACGTCCTTGAGTATCTGCGGGCCAACGATATCGACCGCATCGACCATCTGGTGACGACCCACGCCGACGCGGACCATATCGGTGGGCACGCGGCAGTGATCGACTACTTCGAGACCGAGGCCAACGGCGTCGGTGCTGTGTACGATCCGGGCATCACGTCGAGTAGTCAGACCTACGAGCGCTATCTCGACGCCGTCGAGGAACACGACGTGACGCTGTACGAGACGCGAGCTGGTGATAGCATTGCGTTCGAGGGCGCATCGGTTGACGTACTGGCACCACCAGCATCGTATGTCGCCAGCGGAGACCGCAACGAGAACAGTATCGTTCTTCGGGTGGCTCATGGCGGATCCAGCTTCCTGCTGCCCGGTGATGCTGGCCGCGAGGGTGAGGAGTATCTCGTCGACGAGTACGACTCGCCGTTGAACGTGACGGTCCTGCAGGCGGGCCATCACGGCAGTGATACGAGTTCGAGTGCAGGGTTGCTGAACGCAGCCACGCCGTGGGTGGCGGTGATCTCCAGTGCTTACGACTCCCAGTACGGCCATCCCGACGAGGCCGTGCTGGAGCGATTCGACTCACGGTCGATCCAGACCTATTGGACCGCGACCCACGGTGACATCGTCCTGACCAGCAACGGGACGGCGATCACAGTCGCCACCCAGCAGGCGGCTCCAACGTCACCACTGGAATTACGCGCCGGTGACGCGATCGCACCTGGTGCTGGCGGTGCCGTCCAGCACCGAACAGTGGTCGATCTCGATGGAACTGAATCCATCGCGACCGACGGTGGATCGGACACGCCGACGGACACGCCGACAACGACGCGGACGCAGACGCCAACCTCGACGCCCGAACAATCCGGCGGTGCATTGGCAATCACCGCGATTCACGAGGATGCTGCCGGTGATGAGTTCGACAACCTGAACGACGAGTACGTCGTCTTCGAGAACACTGGTGGCGAGCCACTGGAGCTGTCCGGCTGGACTGTTTCGGACGCCGCCGATCACACCTACACGTTCCCGTCCGGGTTCACGCTGGATCCGGGTGCCGAGGTGACGGTGCATACCGGGAGTGGCCAGGATACTGCCACGGATCTCTACTGGGATTCGGGCAGTCCGATCTGGAACAACGGCGGCGATACGGTTACCGTCCGAGATGATGCGGGTAACATCGTGATCCAGGAGGAGTATGCATGATCGACGACGGCACCTACACGGCGGCAGTGGACCGATTCGAGGATGACCTCGCGGTACTGCTGGTCGAAGATGAGAACGACCCAATCGGGGAGTTGGTCGTCGACGAAGACGAACTTCCAACGGACGGCCAACACGTCGATGCAGTGATTACCGTAGCGGTTGAGGACGGAGAACTGGTCGAGGCACGCTACCAAGCCCAAGAGACTGAGGCTCGGAGTGAAGCGGCCCAGTCCCGGTTCGATCGGCTGTCGGAGCGACCGCCCGAGACTAGTGATGAAAACTCGGAAGATATGGAATAAAGCCGCGTGGCCGTTCGCTAGTTATTTCTCGTAAAAATCGCCAGCGCCAGCCGTAGGCACCCAGCTGGAAGCTTGAAGCAGCGACAGGTGAGTGGATACGTACGAGGTTCGGACAATAATGCGAGTGACGACGGCCTCTTTCGAACGGGAGGCCCAGGCGTTGTTCGCTATGTATTCCACTTGGTCAGAAAACACGGATAGACAGCCCCACTAACGATATCTCGCATGGTCATTTCTGCTTCCCTAAGTGTCCACTGTGAATTGACCGTCTCGTCGACCAATAGGACGGGATCCGAACCAACAGCCTCTGTCACTTCGAACGCTCCTTCCACGTTCCAGCGTTACTGGTACGAATTGGACAGTTCGTGTTGGGTATAGGTCTGATTGACTTTTTGGAGGCCTGTTTCAAAGGGCGATCCCAACTCGTCTGCGATTTGGGACGCCAAATCAGCAATTTGGGCATTGTCTTCCTGTGATGGGACAGCCGTCACCCACGTTGGCACCGGTGTCGGCTCCCAGACGGTCTGGATGTGTTCAACCGCAGCTTCGACCAGTTCCTGACCGTACAGTTCACCGCTGCTATGCTGTTGGCGTACGAGTTCACCGAGACCGGGATCACCATAGACTGTCAGCGCACGTCCATATTCGGGTTTGCGAGGAGGGAATCTTTGAGCGGCCACCGTCGCGATCTGGATCGTAGTCCCGTGCAGAAATCACACTCCAGGATGCAGACTGATAGTGTTCGACAGCTTCTTCGACAAGTACCTTGTTTTGAACGGTGGTTCGAAAAACTCGCCAGCACAGTTTGCTCAGTGACCACCCGCTGTCTCCATCGTCCCGTTGAGAGCGTCGATGACCCGCGGACGAAGCGGATTATCTACCCATACCTCTCGAAAATAAACAATAAACCCTTCTCGACACAGAGGTGACGAGTCGGGATCGAAGGTATTCGCTCGCCGATTCAGCAGCGGCGTCGCTGATGCAGTGACCGTGGTGCCGTCGCCCCGATATTCTCAGAGCAGGTGTTGATGATTCCCACGTCAAGCCTATTCGCCTGGATTAGAATTAGTCAAACCGAATTTGATTCCTGAAAGCGTCATATTGATCAATTCCAACGATATTTGCCACATGACGGTCCAGATCCTCTTGTGCTTGAGCGGAGTTATTTGCAGCAAGTCTCTCGAAATGTTCGGCCAATTCATCCCACTGTTCTTTCGAGAATTTCGTTAGATCTGGCAGTTCAATATTTTCGAGGTCACCCACGGTGGCTTGTACAAAGCCAGATTCAGATCGAGTGCTTCGAGCGTAGAGGTCGAATTTTACTGGTAGAGAATTAAGAAGTGCTGTTAAGCCCTTTGTGACTTTGCTTTCCTCAACTTGAGTATCCAACTTCTCATAGTCAATCTGCAATCCCAAGTATTGGCTAGATATGTAGACATCATGATCGACGTACATTGCCACCGGGATCGACGATGCAATTTTTGGGAGAATAATATCTGGGACCTTTTGCGACGGCAGCTGGAACCAATACTCCCGACGATCTAACGTCGAACGTTCGTGATATCCTTTCTCAATGCCAGTCTTGAGATAGTCCGCTAATGCTGGGTCTACTTCCTGTGTGATCAAAGGTAACATCTCCTCGTCTTCCATCCCAGGATCGACGGCCTCAACAACCTCATCCGGCACCCAGAGAGCACTCTGTAGTTCCGTATCCGAAGTTCTGAACGTATCTTGGTTCACAGTTTCGACAAGAGCATCTCGGATATAATCATCAAGCTCTGTTCGCCAGTCGTCATCCTCCTGGAAATAAAAGAATTCGTTAGCCCCGGAAATCGCACCTATCCTTATTGAACAGAATTCGTCAAGCGTTGCGGTCGTCTTCTCCTTCCATTCAAAATAGACCGGTGGCGCTTCGAAGTACTGCCACCACGATTCGTCAGCAACGATTTCCTCCTGATCAAATTTTCGCTCACTTTCTACCAGCTCCTCAGGCAAGGAACCAGAAATATTGGTTGTGAGGTCCAAATTGGCTGTATTATTACGGGTTTCAAATGCCACTCTATTCTGTCGGGATTGCTCCTTACAGAGAAACAAAAGAACGGCCGATTCTTCATGAGTGTGGGCGCTCTCCACGCGTAGGAGCCCATCTATCGAGAAGTTCTCAAGAAGGAACGCACGGAATTCCTCTGCTGAAGACTGTGTGAGCCAACCTGTTGGCAAATAGAAAGCAGCACGCCCTCCAACTTTGAGAAATTCGAGAGATCGACTGATAAAATAGAGCGACGGCTCGGTTCGTTTTGAAAGATGGGGTATTTCCTCAGTAATTGACTTCTGCATAGCAGTATCAAGCTGCTCTGGGCTGAGACGAGGGGGATCACATAGAATCACATTGGTCTGTGGTAGTTCTAGGGTAGTCCCTTTCCAATCAGCGTTGAAGGAATTAAGGGTGTGTCCCTCGATATCCGCGTCTCTGAAATCGGCACAGTAGATTTTTGGAACGCCCTCTAAGCCCCCACCATCCTGAAGAATCAGAGTAATAATGGCTAACTCGGTAGCATAGGGCTCGATATCGACACCATAGATTTCGTTGAGAGACGCAGTAGATGCCTCATCCGTCTTGACATCGAATGCAGAGGACAACAGTCCGCCAGTGCCACATGTTGGATCGAGAACCAACTCGTTTCCGTCAGTAATCGCATACGTTGAGAGGGCAAAACTGACTCCCTCTGGCGTGTGATAGTTCCCCAGAGCCGTACGTTGTGCCTCAGCATTTGCTTCTTGAAACACAGTCTTAATTACGCCATTAGCGAGTCCAGTGATCTCCCAGTCTTGAAGTAGATCCACATTCTCTTTGAGTTGCTTTTGTGCAGGGCCTGTATCCTTCAGGAGCTGGAAATACAGACTAGTTTCAGCGTCATTGTGTGGACCAAGCACCTCACCCAAAGCGAGTACCGAGTCGAGAATTTCCGTTTCAGTCTGTATTCGAGCGAGCGAACGTCCAGGCCGCCGAATACCTCGTTTATCTAAAACAGCGGCGAACGCCACACGATTTGCTATCGTGGCAGAGGCCAATTGTAGAAACTCCTGAAGTGTATGCCGAACCGGTACCTGCCACCCTGAATTTTCAGCCGTAAGTCCATCAATATATTTAGTTGAGTCAATTTCCCCAGAAAACGCGGTGAGTAGGTCCCTGCGAGTCTGATGAATCCAATCGTGGAGTTTCTTTGCCTGTTGCTCCCCGTCGAACTCACGGTATGTGGATATGACGCTCTTGATGCGTGAGACCAAATCGCGATCGACATCTTCAATTGAGCCGATAGTTTCAAGCAGAATCTGATCTGATTCTGCCTCACCCCGAGGCACTGAAGCAACACGAATTTCCTCTTTTGAAGACACTTCGAGAATATATATGTCACGGTCGCCACGTGTATCAGGCAATATTTCATCTACATCCAGTTCCGCACTATCGTGGCGAACCAAGACAGCCAAAAGGTAGTCATCAGCCTCGAATACACCGTCGACATAATCAAACTCCTGGGCGATTAGCCGTCTGACACGTTCAGCAAGAGCTGAATCGCCCGTCTTCACCATATTTTACCCGTTTTCGGGCGTGTCGTATAATTCTTCACCATGCTTCCTTGTTCCCGAGTACATAACCTAACAAAACCACCAGTACCATTCCAAGAAAACCCTCAACCGCCGCTAGGAACTGCCCTGCTGGCGTTATCGGGGTTAAGTCACCATATCCAATAGAGGAGAGTGTTATCGCACTAAAATACGCGCGTTCCCAGAATACAGCGAAAATGTTGCGATAGTACCTTGGTTCCAATATCCAATCACTCACCGGTCTAATCGAATCTCGGACTATCAAATGGCCCGCTTGACTCTGCCCAAGTGGGATCGGGGCAAATAAGATAGCCGATACTAACCATAACAGCAGGATGCATCCTGCCACCTTGTACGGACTAACTCCGTATCCGTAAACGAATTTTTTCAGAAGAGACGGAATATTTCCCAACTGCCTTGATGCGCGCCTGCTCTTCCGTCGTGCATCTTGGCTTCTATAGTAATATTTAGCTGCTCTATCGGTGATATTGTTATCAGCGAACAGCTGTTCGAGTCTTTTATATTGCTGACTAACCTGCTCATATTGTTCTTCAACATGCTCTTCAGTATCGGTATAAGATAGGTTTTTAATTGCACCCGACCAGTATGATCCAGCCGTACCCTCAGCTTCCATCGCTGCAATTTCGCCCCGTAAATAATGCGTCTCGATATCATCAGATCTTGATAGGAATCCTGCTGACCAAAACGGCGCTTCAGCCCCGAATACCGTACTGTGATTAACTGAGACTTTATCAAACGTTGTTTCAGGGATATCGACGTTCTCCGCTGATAGACCGCTTAGGTCACCACCATCGAACGTTGCCCCGCGTAGACGAACTGAATCAAACTGAGCCGAGCGCAGCAAAGCTGAATTAAAATTTGCATCGTAGAGTTCTAGAGCTTCGAAGCGGGAACGATGCAGATCCGCATCTCGAATTGTTAGGTCACGTAATCGACTGTTCTCAAACTCCTCCTCATTTCCATCACCTGCCCCACGAAGGTAGATTGGGGGGATTTCTCTGAAAGGAGCGTCTTCTTCAATCAAATTGTTTTCTGGGTCGCTTAGTGGAAGATCGTTAAGAGTCCAATTTGTGAGCGCCTCGTAGGCACCTTCGATCTCAGAGCGGAAATCCGAGACGTGAGTCCCGGAGTCGAAAGACACGTCAGCCGCTGGTTCTCGATCGTTGAGTCGCCGCTGTACCGTGCTGAGCGGCTCAGAGTCAACCAAGACCCCTTGCAATTCCGCCATAGGAAGAGCAGCACGGCCACCATCAAATGTGATTCCTCTACCAGAGTCAGTTGCGAACGTCATACCTAGTAGATCTACATCCACAAAGGAGAGATCAGAGAATGTTGGGTTTTCGTCAAACCTGACAAACAACATACTATCAGCGTCAACCGCCTCAATGTTCGAGAGATCACACCCGTCAAAATTCACATTCACAACAGTAGCTCCCGAAAAGGAGGTACCGTCATCGGGACTCTCAATCACCGCGTCAGTGAAAATCGAATTCGTTATAGTAGCATTAGAAAAGATTGCTTCGCTTATATTTAGTCCCGAAAAGTCACACCCATCGATATCTGCATTCGAAAAATCTGGATCGTGAAACCGATGGGCGCGATGAAAATCGACTCCAACGACCATACTATGGTTAAATTGTGGCTCTGTAAGCCTGGAATCATTAAAAACGGGATCAGTAGTGATCGTAGTGGATATGAAATTTGTTTGGTCTCCATAGACACCCTCGAAGACAATTTCACCGTCAAATGTGGCGCCACTGAAATCAGTATCATCAAGCTCTGCTCTAGTAAATATGATATCCTGGAGAATACTCGGAGGCTTGAATTCAAATTCTGCCCCAGCAAGCTCTGCTTCTCTGAATTCACATTCCGATAGTGTCGCAAACCTGAATGTAGATTCACGAAGATCCGTTCGAATTTTTGTTCCGTCAACAGTAGTCGTATTGAAATGTACACCCGAAAGCTTCGAACCACCAAATGAGACGTTATATAGTCCCCAACCACTGAAATCCAACTCACTTGTCGGGGAACCATCCAGCTGTTGAAACCTCGCCCCGTCAATTCGCTGTGGATCACCAGTCTTTCTCTCAAGTCCAGAAATATCACCCACAGCAGGATCATGCCAGAAGCAGGATTTAGTCAGTCCACCATCTGCAGGCTGACGACAACATCTTTGTTTAGAGTCGTCTACAGTCTCCCAGTTCTCGTTATTATGGTCAAGGAGACGACTAGATTCTGTATCTACCGAGATTTCGAATCCGCATATGTCCCCGTCAATGTCCGAATTCGGGGCCATATGCTGCTACCAATAGGGGGTTGACAATTAGGTTTTATGCATCTTCCAAAATCAGAGTTCGAGAATAGTCCCCTCTCAGCAAGAAATTCCAAAACCAATCATCGTTTGATAATTCAACAATTGTTGTTGAAGCATTTTCTACAGGGGGCCTAATAATCGTAAAAATCTTGAGTCTGTATCCAGAATGCTTCCTGTCTCCTACATTTCCTGAAACGCGGAAGCACCACGCCGCGGCTTATCAAGAACGTAGACAACTAATCGAATATTAGGGAACACTCAATGTCGAACCGATTGGAGGTGGACCAGCCGACATGGGGAGCTGACCGGAATCGGTCCCTCAATGACCAATCCGATCTGGCTACAAACAAGATGCCACTGCCGCAGCTCGACGTCGGCATCACGTCGCTTGACGGCGCCCACATCGACCGCTCACGCCACTCATTCGGCAGGCACGCCAGCTGTCGCACTATCCAGTCAGGGATCTCGTCTGTTTCAACGTCGACTTCTCACGAGAGTTCCGGGTTTGTCTTGTGACCGGCGTCGATCCGACCCCGGTGAGTGAGCTTTCGACGCTCCGGCTTAGCGTTCCGGTGACTGAAACGAGCAACGACATCTACGAAGAACTGTTCGCCGCCGTCGACACCGTCACTGGCCCGCCATTGGAGCTCTTGACAGCCGTGCAGGGGCGATCGACGCACACGTCCCAGACGTCTTGGATTTGGACGTGACCTTCTTGCCTGCTCCTCACTGCCAGTAGTAGCGGCTCTGGATGATCTTTTTGATCCTGAAGGTTGACTTCGACGGGACGTCGTATGGAGGATCATCGGGTTGGTCGTCGATCCCGTCTTCCTCTGACTCTTCCTCGAGGCGGGCCTCGCGAGCTTTGTGCACTGTCAGATCCCTGGCCCAAGATATGACATACTGGAGCTGGTCTGGAAAGTATTCGTTGAGGGTATCGAGGATATCTGTCGGGAGTTCCGCTGGCGGCGTCGGTGACTCGTAGGACATCAGCGTCTGTCTCGTGTTAATCAACAAAACGTGTATCGCGATAGAATTCTTGGTTATAAATGGCTAAATCGAGGATGGATTGTCAGTAAAGTGTTGTAACTTCATTGGAGCAACCTCTGGATCTCGGTTCGACAGAGATCTTTGATTTCCTTTTTGAAGCTCTCGTAATCAGTCGCACCCGTCGTTTGTAGTTCTGTAACCCGTAGTTGCTGTGGCTGATTACCTTCTTGCGGCTGCCGCCGCTGTTCGTAGTTTGCATTGATCCGCCCGGAGAGATCAGGATACACCAATAATCCAGGGACTTCAAGCCTGGACTGGTAGGCTGTCAATTGATATAGGTCCTCTCTGCTTGGCCGCGTAGTGTCCTTCCACTTAGCATCCCCAACAAGAACGATCTGATTGTCTGATTGATCTCGCAGGAAAAAATCCGGTTCTAACCGCTGGATTGGATTTTCATCAGTATCAGTTAAAAGATGTCCAATACAGGTTTCGCCACTACCACGTGGGTTTCCGTCCCCACGCACAAGATATGAAAGCGACTTGACTGCGAGTTCGACACCGCGATAAACAACATGCTCGAAGAGCACCTCGGTATCGATTAGCAGAGATTGGAAGCGCTGGTGGCCAATTCCTACATCTTCTATGAACTGCCGATCGAAAATCAGCTCGGCGAGCTGAAGGATGGGTGCATAGTGGTCATTCAGCCGTGTAAGCTGAATCTCCGTCGGCCTGGGAAGAGTTGCCTGTTCCGAGACTTTGCGTTGTATTTCACCATGGTACTGGCGCAAATCCCGGCGGAGATCTATATCAGAAACGAGCCCCAGGAGAACATCGGTCGCTTGGTAGAGGACCTGGTTGATCGGGATATCATGTGTGAGTTCATCATAACGACAAGCGAACTGTGTAGATCGGGGACCGTGTCGTTGAATCTGTTTTGTGAACTCCAGCTGACCCCGAATATACCCTTCATCGGACTGCCGCGTCCGATACTCCTTGTGAAGTCCCCGGCGGACAATCTGGCGCAGTTCGCTCAGGAACAGGCGACCGAGGAGGTCTACAAACGAATCACCAGTTACAAAGCTGGCATCTCGATCGGAGACGAGGTCTTCATCGAGGCGGCCAGCAAAGGCGAGGTAATAAAGGAGGTTACACTCGACTTTCGGCCTGATCTGCAGGAGGCGGCCAGTCGGTAATCCGATGACCCCCACATGATTACCTGCTTCAATCGTTGGCACCCCATCCCGCATAGTCACCCTTACCGCTGAAATCTCCGATAGAGCGGTGATATCTTCAGTTGGAAGGTCTGGCACTACTGTTTCGGTCCGCTCTTCGATGGTAAGTGGTTCGGGGGCGTGGTTATCGAAGGACATCTTATGTCTCGGCGTCAGTGAGTAATTCCTGGCGCCGTGTCACGAGGTCAACCAATTCTTCACGGAGGGCTGCAACACTGAATTCGGCGATGTCTCTGGTTTGCTGGTCAAACAGTTCGACATCATCTTTGCCGAAGACGTCTTCTTGCAGTCGATCGAACTCACCGAAGTAATACTCTTCCAGCAGTGGGAGGATGTCGAACCGCCAGACATCAGCAAGGGCTCGATCGCGTCCAACACCAGTTGCGTCTGCATTGGCCTCCCATTCGACGGGAAGCAGGTAGGTATGGCCGATCCGCTTTCCTTTGCCGAGTCCCGATGTTTCAGTAATGGCAGAATTGATGATTTCGAGTGCGAGCACTGACGCCGCTTGCAGGACATCCAGCTCGTCACTCCCAGACCGCACCAACTCGAGAGCTTCCGTTTTAGTGTCGAACGGGTAGCTCGTGGAGTTATAGAGGACCTCGTACTTCGGTGGGACTGTTAATGATGCAAACCGCCGTCGAAGTGCCGCATCAAGAAGTGCAATCGACTGATCTGCAGTATTCATCGTACCGATAACGTACACATTCGGCGGGATAGTGAATTCCTCGCCTGAGTGTGAGAGGCGTACTGAGTCTCCGCGTTTGCTTTGTTCGAGTAGCTTGATATTCTCGCCGAGAACCTTCGAGATGTTCCCGCGGTTGATCTCGTCGATTAGAAACAGGTACTTCGGCTCAGACCCGGGTACATGGGGTTGTGAGCGTTTGAAAGCTGATTCAGCTTCATTACAAAATTCCTTGAAGAGTCCGTCTTTTAGCCCATACTCCCCTGCTCGGGAGTCAGCGTCACGGGCCGCAGGTGACTCCCGATCTTGCTCACCTGTGAACTCGTCGATTTCTGTTTGCGACGACTCGCTTGGCGTGGCTCCATCATCATTATCCACAATAATGGTGTAGCCCTCGATGAAATCCTCGTAGGAGTATGATGGATGGAAGGTTACCGAGGAGATCCGTTCCGCTGGAGACTTTGCCTGCATCTGTTGGCCGGTCCACCAACGGGCGAACGAATCTGCCGTGAACGTCTTGCCGGTGCCTGGCGGACCATACAATATGACCTGGCCCTTGCGCTGCAGCTGACGCTCTAGGCGATGAGCCAGGTCGGTATCGATATCCCATTCATCGAGGTCCCAGTAGTCATAGCGAAGCGCACCCGTCGCCTCCTCGTAGAATCCCTCAATTGAGCCGTATTCTGCTACGATCGCGTCGAGATGGTTGTGAAGGTCGGTCCACCCGTCCAGGGGATGTCCGCTGTAGTCAAGCACATGTTCGTCCCAGAACCGGTCGAGATCAATTGTAGCATCGTACACCCGTGAAAGGTAAATTACGTAATTCCCTGGATCATCCGGATCGTACGATGGCCACACAGCCCTACTGAATTCTGCTGCTGATGGCCCAAGAATGGACGTTCCCATAACCTCCGCAACAGCCTCATACTCGCCATCGTAGAAGAATAAGATTAGATCACCACGTGAGACGGTATTTTCACCGACCGTACTGGCGCGATTCCCCCAAAGTCGGATATCGTCCCGATCAAATGTGACCTCGAGATACGGCTCAACTGTGTCTCTCGAAACGTCAGATAATACGGTCGCATCGAAATGCTCTCGCATATCAGTGGTCTTGTTGATTCTGATGGAGACGATTTTCCGGTCCGTCGGATCGGTGGACGCTTCAGTATTTGAACTCACGACGGATTCCTCAGTACCATTGTCCTTTCTTTCTTCACCAGCCATTTCAGTGGTGATTGTTTCCCCGACAGGAGCCAGCTCGAACCGGATCGCATCGCGAGGATTTCCTTTGGTATCTGGGAGTTCCACCCATTCAAAATCGGCATATTCGTACTGGCCGAGATACCGAACCTCTCCATCGCCTTCCATTTCAAACAGATGGAGTTCTCGATCATCCTCCTTGTGATCACGAATGGCCTTGTTCCCCCGCACAAATTCCATGTCGCCTTCCTGCCCTTCACCAGTATAGATCACCGTTCCATCCTTTTTGAAATCGTCCTGGTACCCATGCTGCTGCCCAGTGCCGCCAGTAAAGAGAAAGATGATGGGTTCGTCCCCACAGGGTGAGACGCCACTCTGTGGGTTCCCACCATATTGGTCGTGTAGATCACGCCGTCTATATGTCTCACCTAGATTGAAACGATGAGAGGGCTTGTCATCGGCCATATGTCCATCACATAGACGTCCCTGATAAATGGTACAGTAGCAAATCAGATTTTGTTCTATAAGGGGGAATTTACGTAACACTCGCATCAATTAATCGATGAGAATCTATCTAGCTGATACATATGAACTATAATTCACTAACCAGATCTGCCAGATATTGAATAGGTACGTTTGGGATTTTGAGTCTGGAATGCCAACTGACTGGGGACAGAATAGAGCACTATATCTATTGAAACTAGGAATAGCGATATCACAAGGAAGCATAAAGTGAAGTTGCCGTAGGATATTCGACAAAACATGGGTCTAAATGGCATTGCTAACTACGAGGGGTGGTTTGCCCTCCTACAACGAGAAGCTGAAGAACGTGATTGTCCAGTAAGAATCAGTAGAAGAGGGGGGAATCGAGCGCCAGTGTTCCAGGCAGCGGATGAAAGCTTCATCGGGAAAGTTCACTGTTCAGGGAGACCGGACCGAAATTACAGCTCTATTTGGGCAGATTTTCCTGAGGAAGCAGACTGGATTGAGGAATATCCCGACAAGAGAGTGCTGGGGATTTGGCTGGATATTAATGAAGCAAACCCCTCTCAAAGTGATTTCATCGAAGATAGAGACAATTTCATCCCAGTAACAGCGCAGCAGCTAACGAGACACCTGAACAATAGAGACGCGCTACATATCGAAGTTGAGTCAATTGCCGCTGATCGATACAAGATAGAGAGTACACCAGCCCACACCAACGACTGGTCAGTGATCTTTGAATAAGCAAAGCGCACGGCTCTGACTGAGATCGGAAAACGCGGTGTCGACTTAATTTTGACCACTCCGTACTGTCTTCAAAAATACACACTCAACAATCAAATCAGGACCGATACCATCCTCAACAACTACCTCAGGAATATCGAACGCCGCATGTATCTCATTCGTGGATTCAAACGATTTGAGCGGTGTTAGTGACTTTGCATACCGTCGTAACGCTCCGTCATACGACTCCGAAAGCATCGTCTCGTCCGGTTCGTCCAGATACTGGAAATCAATCGCATCAGAAAACAAACTAAAGTCGCCGACATACAATTTGCCTCCGAGTTGGCTGGCGTCGACGACAACAATCCCTTCGCGACTCCCGAGCGCGGACTGATCGTTGGGTGGAACCCACAGGAATTCGGTTGCCAGCGGTAGAGATTGATAAAGAAACACACATTTCTGACGGTTGATGGGTAACTCAATACAGTGGCGTTCCGCGATCGCAGTCAAATCCTGGGCGATGGATTGGCGAGAGTTCCCCATTATCGGCTGAATCCCCTCTCGGAGGATCGCGGGGATGTGTTTGACGTGTGTTGTGTGATAGAACAGCGACTCCGCTCGGAGACTGCTAGCCATAGTATTGTATTGGCACTGTTTATATATAATCGTGAACCGAGTCCATCAGTTATCTCAGTCTTCTAATGGGCATGAGTAATTGCCGTGAGTGTTAACTCATCCTCCTTGAGTGGCGTTCTGTGAGCCTAGTCGTTGCGGCCAAGGTGGGACCCGTCTAATCTGATAAGACCGTAGTGATGACTTCTTCGCTACGAATGGTCGCTGTCAGTCCACTGTATCGACGTCGACTCACGCCGACGCTGGAACCATTCGTGAGCACGCAGCAATGTCAATTACTTCAAGATCAAAGGCTACAGGGTCGCTGACGTGTACGATCCAGGTGTCAACCTAACTAGTCAGTCCTACAAGCGCTGTTTTGATGCCGTCGACGAATACAGCGTGACCCTGGAAACGTCTCGAAGTTGCTGAGGAGAGTACGACTGATATTCCGCATATCTATGTAGCCTCGATGCTGATTCGATGTTCAATCTAATCGATAATGAGCACGTCCTCGAAGTGCTCACGGAGATCGTTCGTCGAGCTTATAGCATGGTTTGGATGAAGGGTTCGTTCTATCAATTCATACTCCTGAACCAGGCCGCCAGTACACTGATCCGCAGGGTGACAAAAGAGCAGCTCTCCGGTGAACCCACCCTCAGGTGGCAGTAGATCGACCGCATACGAGAGCAACTGGCGATGATCGCTCAGCGTTGGCTCAGTCTTATATTTCGCATCTCCGACCCAGATGACAGTCCCGCGCTGTGCGACCGCGTAGTCTGGAACGCCTCGCTTTGCCCCAAGTTCCGGTTCGAGGTACTGACTGACGAGTCCGTCCTCTTCAACTGGCGAGTCAGTCTTGGGGGAGTCTGCCTGCTGGTTGTAGTAGAGTGTCACATCGTCGGGGAATTCGTACTCTCCTTGAATCCGTTGGATCGGCTTCCTACCTGTAGCCTCACTTAAAACGTCGACTAATACCCGGAGACACCACAGTTCGTAGGTTTTACTCAGTGGTTTCAGCGCAGTCAAAAAATTCGACGCTATCTCCAGTTCCAGGTTGATCTGTTGTAGAAACGCTTCCCAGAGATCAACGATGAGTTGGAAGGGCGGATCCGCGTCGTCCCGAACGCGCTGAAGAATCTGTGGATCTGTGAAATCGGTCTCTAGCGCGGCTTCGCGAAGTTCGTTGAAGACTGGCTGTTCAAGTACTTGTTCGTGATAGGCCAACTGATCGCCAAAGAGTTCTCGATAGTAAGCATGTGTCTGGGATAACTCTCCCATCGTTGCCGCAAGTTGGGTGTGGAATCTGACTAGAAGACGATTCTGCAGGCTATCATGTGTGAATCGAACTTCCCTGGACGCGACGAGCCCGGTCCGTTTCGCGCTCTCACGCATCGCATTTTCGGGCTGGATTCGGCCCTGTGGTGTTCGACTGCGTCGATCACGGTGCGTGACTTCGACTGGGGGTCGTTGGGCTAGCACAGCACTGGTTTGTTCAATCAGCGCTTCACTGACCGGAGCGATTCGAGAATAGCGGTCGAGACAGACGTCCGCACTCAATGGGAGGCTGGCGCTGATCGTGTCACCACCAAGTATCTCAGCCCAGTCCTGCACCTCGCGTGCTACCTTCAGGTACTGGTCCTCATCGAGTTTTTGCACACCGGAGCTGTTCTCATAGGGGGCGATCTTTGCTTCTGGCGTCAGCCGACCCACCCACCCGCCAGGATTGAATACATCCTCCGCAAACGAGGGTGCATCTTCCTCAATCTCGAGGACAGATACATCTCCAGGTTCCAGTTGCGTCTGCACATCTAGACTCTCTTGGATTGCTTCCGTAAACTGCGTAATTCGATCCCGAAGTCGCTGCCGCTTTTCGCTGGAAAGTTGGTCAAACTCGCCGATCTCATGGTCCTGATAGGTGCGAATCGTGATCGACATGCTCATCCGAAGATCCGGTTGGATTCAAGAGCCGCGGCGAGTCGTCCAGCGGTCTGATCAAGACCGAGTTCTTCTGTTAGTTTGATCACTTCGCGGAAAGATTTTCGTGTATTATTATCCTGATTGAGCGCATCTGCCTGCCGGAGTTCGCTCATGACTGTCTCAAACTGGGGGACCAGGTAGGCACAGCAGCCTTCATCCACAGTCGTTGCATCTGCTTCACCGGGGAAGGCCAGTTCATACGCCAGTACGTATGCGATAACATCCATCACGATCGCCTTCCCAATATCGACGACGTCTCGCTGAGTAGCTGCCGTCGCCACGGAAAGGACCGTCTCAATGCAATCGCCCCCCTCCAGCGCCAGGCTCCGGTCCTTGATGGCTGTCAGTGCATTCTCAATCCGGGGTGGACTGGCAAACTGAGGGAAAATCGCTGCCGGGTCGATTGCTGGAGTGTTATTCCTGGTCTGTCCAGACTGTTCGGTCTGTTCTGCATAGCTGAGTCGCTTTGTCGCCATCTCTTCGATCTGCATCTTAAGTTCAGAATCGATCGCAGCGAGTGCCCCAGTCGGTTCCAGAGAGACGTCTGTAAGTTCAATCTCACTTGTGTCGGCTGTGGATCCGCTTCCAAGTTCGGATGGCACTTCGACGAATGCAAACCGGCGGCGGAACGCGTACCCGAGCGAGAACAGTTGTGCGAGGTCGGACGTGTTCTGTGTTGCCAGAATCCGGAAGGCATTTGGCACTGACTGGGACGAATCGGCATAGGTGAGTTGTTTCTGTGCTCTGTAGTCGAGATCAAGCAAAGTGAATACATCGCCAAACGCCTGATCAAGGTTCGCCCGATTGATCTCATCTATGAGCAACCAGTTCGGGCGATTGCGCTGCTCGAGCGCGTTTTGGCAATCCCGTGCTGAAGCAGAAATGATACCCTCTTTAGCATGCCAATTGGCCCGCTCTTGTGCAGATTGATCTCCAGGTTCGCTATCGGGACCTGGTGCCCACCCACCAACAATATCGTAGTTCGTCCATTCGGCATTAGCAGTCTCGATGTTGGTCTTTGGCGGGTCACAGACGGCCTCAAGCAATTGTTTTGCCGTATATGTCTTACCAGTCCCAGGCGGGCCATAAAAAATGAGATTCCGTCCAGCAACCAGATGCGCGAACGCCTCAGTGTAACGATCAGCAGCCTCTCGGTCTAGTAACTGTGCTGCTGCCTGTACGCCGGGCCCGTAGTGCCACTGCAGTATCATCTCCAGATCGGCCTGTCGGATCTTGTTAATAGGCCGTCGGCGGATCTCGCCCTTCTCGATCAGTGGATTTACTGCTTCCAGTGGGACTGGGTCGATGAACGCTACGTCTTCTGTGGCAGCATAGAAGTGTGTCTCGTCATCAGCCCCTTCTTCCGTGATATCGGTAATGCGGCCTACTGAATCGAACACCCATCCCGCGTCCTGTTTCCGTAGACCAACGAATGAGACCTGGCCACTCTCCATTGCAGTCCGGAGTTGATCATGGCCGGGGCTACTCGTAGTGAAATGATAGTGAGACTCGATTTCGTCTTTATATCGTCCTGAGTCGGTGGCCAGAATGAAATGAGTGTCCGCATCATCAAGTTTAGACACACTAGTAGGGGCCACAGGGTCGGTATCTTCGCTCCTCTCGCTGAGCCCAAGTGGTGTGAACATGTCGTCGGTGTTGATTGTGGCCTTCTGTGTATTGGCAGGTAGTTGCTGGTCCCAGGTGTCTAAGGCCGTTTCGAGTAGATTCCGAGCGCCCCCACCCTGATATGTGACTTCTGGCCGGATTTGCTGGAAGAACCCGGTGACATCCAGTTTGTAGGGACTGTCGTCGCCTACACTGCTCGCAGCTTTAATCTGGTCCATGAACTCATCGTTCGGAATATCCAACTCCACCACTGGCGTCGTCGAAAAGAACAACTGATCGTATGATTCCCCCTCAAATATCGCACTGCCGATCTCCTCTCGGATGGGTTTGGGCAGATTCATCGGGACGACATCAATTCGTTGTAAATACCGGGCTGTTGTGTCTCCGCCTCCACAGACGTGTACAACCCAATCCCCTGGCCGAAGTGCCGCATACTCTCGATCGTTTGAACTCGGACTAGCCCAGGCGGTCAGTTGCTCAGATCTGAGAGCGCGTAGGACATTGGAATCAGTGACAGTGTGGTCCGTGACAATTTGTTGTAATTCTTCGCGAAGCTCCTCCGAAAGGGGCCCTCCAACACTATGCTCGAGATTATCGACGAAGGCACCTCCGCCACCGCCGTAATTCTCAAATAAGTGGTTGACTGTTGCCTGTTCGGGAGTAATTGCGTCCGGATCAGAGCACCGCGCTGCTGTGGATTCTGCCACTTTCTCTAATTGGTCGATTTCGATCGGAAGCAAGCCGTCCGTTGACTCCTCAAGATCTTCCACTGCATCTCGAATCTCTTCATACGTATCCCGTTTCTCCCTTACCTCGGTACTCTGGGAGAACTGTGTATCGGAGAGTGTGATGTCCACATCGCCTTCGGTCAAGTCGACCATCCAGCGCACCCACCGGTAGTGGCAGTCTTCAGAGCCACCCGGTGGGAACGTAGGGTCAAATTGATACGCACTCGCAACGACACCGAGTCCTTTTGGAGTAGCGGTCCCGTTTTTTGCGATAACGATATCTCCCGGTTCGACACTGTTGGCGAAGCGAAACAGCATGGCCGATTTGGTATTGCTATCCGGACTGGCCTCTGCTGGAGAGAAATCAAGCTCAACACGGCGTTTCAGTTCTTCCATTGACTGGACGCCGGTTAGGTCCCTGCATGAACGTTTATACCCGAGCGTGATAATTCCCGCATCTCGATAGGATTCCCAGTTTCCGTTTTCGCCAATTGCCCACACTGTTACGAGGTCGTCATCTAAATCGCTACTCATTCGCTGTCCAGTACTCCTGTCGGTTCAATAAAAGAAAGGGGTCAATCGATCAAGCAAATCGGTGAATGGCATTGTTGAATTTGCTCAGAAAGGGATGGATTGGATGGGATTCGTGGCATGATCGTTCAGCTTGGAACTCGACTGGGTACACACGGCACAACTGAAACGATATGCCCATCCACATCAGGAGTGTCCCACAATGGCTTCACTTCCTCCTGACAGCTTCTCAGTTAGTATCTTCTTGCCGCATCCATGACGCACCCTGTTTCAGTCACAGGAGGACTTTTCAGAACCGAACACACAATCTGTGATCGATGGAGGATAGCAGAGAGTACCGTGTCGCAATAAAGGAGTCGGCCATCGATGAAAACTCTCCGATCAAACGACTGGTAGAGAACTCGGATAGTGATTTTGCAGACGAGCTCACATACCAATCCCAAGGACAAGCCCAACTCGCGACCCTTCGCCTTAGCACGCTCGGCGAGAAAGCACTTCGGCTCCAGTCTGCGGATCACGACAAATCCAGGTTTAACGGGTATATCGTCAGTACCGGACAATCGGCTGGTGGGTACGGACGGACAACAAGAAATGCATCCTCAGGCTGGGAACACAAGCGGAAACAAACACTCGAACGGGATGATTTCGAATGTCAAGAGTGCGGTGCTCTTGGTGGGATTGAGGGTGACGTTGAGCTACACGTGGACCACAGTACCCCACAGTTCGCGGGCGGTACGGACGATCTCGAGAACCTGCAAACACTTTGCCGGGAGTGTCACATGACTGCCCATGGGAGTCACCCAGAGACATGCCGGGCGTCAGTAGGTCAATTGGCCGCCAAACTCAGCACCTTTGCTACCGATGCATACCTGCCCATTTTCGAGGGCTCAGAACTCAAGAATTGGCTCGATGAGACAATGGACATGCGGGTGCGTTCAGGAGATGTTCGTGACGCCTTAACCGATCTTGAGCGGTACGATCGATTTGTGCAGACTCACATTGAGCGAGTGTGGGAAAATCCATTCACAGAAATGCGTCATCGGGACGAATATACCGTCTATTACGTTGCAGACAGCATTGATCACCCGGACCGAATCTCATACGACGATGGCATTGTCTACGATGGGCAGCAGCTTTATCGGGGGGATCTCAAGGCGACGCAGGGCCAGCAGTCAGCGTTGGACAACTTTCGCTAACTGTGCAATTATGTTCCTTTATTCCTCTGAACGGTATTCACGACTGGTGGGCTTTCGTCTGATGGTCATGGCAGTTACGTCTAATCAAGAGATGCTGTGATAGTAGAGTGGATACTCCGAGGGATTGAATTCCCAGTCCTCGTACTTCTCATATCTCGTGCTTTCAGGCTTTGCCGTCTCATTTCCGTGTTTCTCAATCGCCTTCTGACGGGTCAGTCTGGGCCCCTCGTAGGCTTTTGACGTATGCTGATTAATTGCATTTCGGGACTCATGAGGGAGCTGCCGGTGATAGAACCGATACGGTGGCCGATCGAGTCTATGGATCAATTTGTGACAGCTTTGACAGACTGGTATCAGGTTTTCTATCTCATCGTTCGTTTCATCACCATCGATATGATGCAGGCTAAGTTCCTCTTGCTTGCGACAATGGCGCCAGCCTTCTGGGTTCCGCCCACAAATCACGCAGGCTTCACCATATTGGTCATAAACCAATTTGCGGAGTCGATCCGATGGCATTATTCAACATAGTCACTGGCCCTCGTATACCTAATTGTTGGATTGCTGATGCTGGAAAAGGATAATTGTTAGTCGGCAGAAGTGGAGTCGCTCAGGGCGTTGTTCATTTCTGTAAGTTGGTGCCGATAGTTCAGGGAATGTAGTCGCAGATGTGACTCCGTGCTCCAGCCTAACCAACATTCCACCAAGCATTCGGCAAGTTGGTTAATTCTACAACTCTCTGCGAGAGGAACGACCACACTTCGACACCGGGCGAGATTATACGCCCCTCGACGGCAACTTGATCACCAATGGCGCCGGTGTCTAGGCAGATACCTCCAGCTATTGTTCGTGATGCTCCACCGCCCACTCAGTGACGACTGGAACAGTCGGATGAGCATGTGATGAGTGGAGGTTGACCTAAATGTGGATGAGTCACAGCTACTCCAAGATTCGACGGGGCCCCGTACTGATATTCAACAATGCAATTTTCTGACGGTGAACATCCGATAGCTAGGGTCTCCGTGTCGTTCACGTGGAAAATACGCCTGCAGAGGAGCCGCTACATCGAACTACACCAGGTCATCAACAAGCCCTTCGACGAGTGACTGGTACTCAGGCACGGTTTCCCACTCGTAGAGCTGTCCATAGTAGTCAAATATTTCAAAGACACCTAATGACTGCATCCAACTGTATCGTTGCTTCTCTAAATCGGGAGGATACGTTCGTTTCAGCAATCGTGCCTTCTGTATGTAGGAGCGGGATTCAATCAAGAGACCATGTTCAATGAGTTGACCACCTTTGTCATGCTCACAGACACCGAGGATATAATCGGAGCCATCAGCAATGAGCTTGAATTTCAGAATCGAATTGAGGTTGAGATCGATGTCCTCCAAGAAGTCGTCCATTCGGTAAGCGACACAGTCCGCTGAAAAGTCGTTGATTGTACTTTTCAAATCATTCACCCGGTCAACATCAGCATCAGCGAAACTCCCGAGCACGAAAAACCGAGTCCCAGCATTGGTGACCAGTTCCGCCCACTGCGCGCGAAAGTGCATGAGGGCTTCATACTCTGCCGGTGTTAGAGGTTGGTGAGCGTGCCCTTGAGCGCGCTCGGCAATTTCTCGCTCCGATGGAGGATCTGTCATTGTACGCGTGTACGGGAGAGTTAATTAAAACACTTACGACCACATCGGTTTAGACCAATTTGGTCTTTGCCACAATGTTTAAGTGCTTCTAGACGTTACATCAGAGTACATCGGGGAACCTCCCACTACGGAGTCCGTACCCACGGACTGGATCGGTTCCCCAGTGACAGCCCGTAGCAAACCAGTACCGGCTCCGGGATGGGGAGCTTGTAGCCAACCCCATCCAAGCAACAGAGGCATCACTGTGGTGCCGGAGGAGCTACAGCAGGCGGGAACCACAACGAGAATTAGAATCCATGTTCCACAACGCACACCACGATTATCCCGACACGACGAATGGTCCTAAGGAAGAGATTGAAAGCCGACGTCAGCAGCTCAATGTTGTTACACAGGAGACGCGGTTTGTGTTGATTCAGAATATTCTGTCGCATCCTGAGCAGCTGCCAACCCTCAAAGAGTTGGATTATGTGAACCCAAGTAAAAGCAAGAGTACAATCCGTGAGCACCTGGAGGTCTTAATTGAGAACGGGGTTGTTGAAGAGCGGACGCTCCCGAAAGATGAGCGAAAGCGCGATCTCCCATGGACGTTCTATGGGCTCACTGAAGAGGGTCGAGACCTACTCGATGAGTTTGATCTCCTTGGGGCAGAAGGCACTTTGCAGGACATGTATGAGATGTTGGAAACAACAGCAGAAATTAAAAAATATGCGGATGCACCTCGGCCCAACAAAGAGAGTGAGCCTGACCTGAAAGAGGAGACAGCTGCACTGGCAGATTACATCCGTGGCGAAAATCCAGATGCGGAAACCATCCAAGACCAAATTGCAGTCGCTAAAATGCTATATGAGGCAGGAATCGGGCCTGAGAACGAGGGTAAAACGACTAATGAGATTGCAGAATCAATTGCATTCTCCCATTCATCTCAGACGGCTATTCAGAATCTCGTAGCTATTGATATCCTCGAAGAGTCACAGCACCCGGAACCGTCAACTTATGTTATCAGTGAGCGGCGCGATGAAATCATCAATGGCGAGGTTGAAGCGACAATCGAGGCAGAAATGGAGAATCTCATAGACCATATGGTGACACATATGGATGATCAGCTCATCTCTGTCGATGATGTGCACGAGGGGGACCAGATTGCTCTGCCTGATGGCGCCGGCCCAACAATCCGATCAATTCTAGCCACGGAATTCGACATCCAACCAAGCGACGTCGAAGACTATCTCCGAGAGGGCGATCGTCTGAAGAAACTCAACGCGGCTGTTGATGCAATTGAGGAGAGCGAAGGTGTTCAGAAGAAAGACAACTATGGTCGGATTGTTTTCCGGCGATCCCCTCGTCGGTATCGTCTGACTGAGTTTGCAGTGGACTTAGCCACATAACCTCGCTAACTCATTGTCTTTCGCACTGAACAATATCACAACCACGAGACGACCAACTTTTCCGTTCTAATTCCGGAACGAAGGTATCGTCTCAAACTAGGGGTGTACAACCGCAATCGGCAGCCGATTAAAATTCATCCCATATTTTTGGAATTGGTTTTCCAATTTGACCTCGCAAATTCAATCTATCACAGTATAGTTGGATGTGCAGGCGAGAATCAAGCTACAGTTCCAACGAGGCCGCATTAGGGAAGGAGAGTCTTATCGGCCACAACAGCTTATCACTCAGGCGAGCCATCCCCAGAATCAATAAGCAGCGGGGAGAGAGTACGCATTCGTGACTGATTCGTCGGGCCATGTGTCAAGAGCGGAGGCACAGCAGTTATTGGAGCAAAGCATTGGTCCGGAAGCAGAATTTCGACCACACCAATGGGAGGCGATTGATGGTCTCGTAAACGATCAGGAGCGGCAGTTGCTCGTTCAGCGCACGGGTTGGGGGAAAAGCACGGTCTACTTTATTGCGACCAAATTGTTACGAGAGCGTGGTGCAGGGCCAACACTCATCATCAGCCCGTTGCTGGCACTGATGCGGAATCAGATTGAAGACGCGGAAGAACAGTTGGGTCTCAATGCTTGGACAATCAACTCGAACAACACTGAGGAATGGGCTGAAGCAAAACAGCGCGTCGTCGAGGGTCAGTGTGATATCCTTCTCATTTCACCAGAGCGACTTGCGAAACAGGATTTTCGAGAGGATGTTATTATGGAAATGGACGAAGACATAGGGCTGCTCGTCATCGATGAAGCTCATTGTATCTCCGACTGGGGCCATGATTTCCGACCCGACTACCGGCGAATCAAACGCATTCTTCAGGAGTTCCGGAGTGACATTCCAGTTGCAGCGACCACCGCAACAGCGAACGACCGCGTTGTTGATGACGTCACCTCGCAAGTGCCGGACCTGCGGGTGATCCGGGGCGCACTTGTTCGAGAGTCACTGCGAATCCAGACTATCACCATGGACTCACGAGCCACTCGACTTGCGTGGCTCGCGGAGAATCTCGAAGAATTACCATCAGCTGGAATCGTCTATTGTCTGACCACTGACGAGGTCGAGATGGTTGCAACATGGTTGACGCAGCAGGGACTCACTGCAAAGCCCTATCACGGCGGGATGGAGGGGGATCACCGAGAAGAACTTGAGGCTCAATTATTAGCAAATGACGTCGACGCACTCGTTGCGACGAACGCTCTTGGAATGGGATTCAACAAGCCTGATCTTGGGTGGGTTGTCCACTTTCAGCGTCCGCCGAACCTCATCAGATACTACCAAGAGATCGGTCGTGCTGGACGCAGGTTGGATGAAGCGTATGCCGTCATGCTTTCCGGTGAGGAGGATGACGAGATTGCGGAGTATTTTATTGAAGAAGCCTTTCCTGAACCGGCAGACTTCGAAGCCGTCCTGCAGACCGTTGAAGAAAGTGATGAAGCCTTGTACAAGTATGAAGTCCTGAAACGGACGAACGTCTCATGGAAGGTGGCCACGAAGTGTCTGGACATTCTGCGCGTCGAGAATGCAGTGCTCAATGTCGATGACGGAATCAAACGAACCTCTAAGGACTGGGAATATGACTACGAGCGGTTCGAGTCAATCACAGAACAACGCTGGCGAGAACTGGCGCAAATCCAGGAGTTCGTCGACACAGATACGTGCCTGACAAAGTTTATTGACGATGTGCTCGACGGCACGATGGAGGCCCCATGTGGCCAGTGTGCCAACTGTGCTGGCGAGTTCTTGCCATCGACGGTACATGATGAGGGACTCGTCGATGAGGCAGTCGAGCACTATCGGTCGGCTTCTTGGAGCGTGATTTCAGCACGATACTACGATCCAAGCCGCGATGGAGGCCGCTCGAAGATTGCTGAATCACGTAAACCAGAAGATGGTCGCGCCCTGACGGTATATGGAGATCCGGGGCTCGGTCACCTCGTACGGGAACAGCATGGAGCTGGTGAACCGTACAGCCAAGAATTGGTTAAGGCTGCAGTTAACCACATCCAGACCGTCTGGGAGCCGACACCTATGCCCACTTGGGTGACGGCTGTGCCATCACGTAGTGAAGATGATCAGGTCGCTAACTTGGCCTCACGAATCGCGGAGGGACTGGATCTCCCTTATGAAACAGCCCTTCAAAAGGTCGAACAAACCGACCCGCAGCACGAGCTGGCGAATTCATATCAGAAACGTTGGAACGTCAAGGACGTCTTCGATGTGAAAGGGTCTATTCCTTCAGACCCTGTCCTATTAGTCGACGGGACGGTCAATTCACGGTGGACACTCACAGAGGCAGGCCTTCAACTACGAGATAATGATAGCGGCCCTGTGTATCCATTTGCCCTGGCAAAGCGGAGTTATTGGTGACTGGGACTCTCGACTTCTCATGGCAATTGTATCCATGTACTCCACCATCTTCTCACCAACAAAAATATCGATTCCGTATTCGTTCAGTCCAAGAATCCCCGTACAAGGGGCCTGAACGGGTATTGACCTGGAAACGTTAATAGTTAAATATATCTCCGGACTCAACTTCGTCTGCTATCGATCGGTAATCGAGATGCATGACATCATCCTGTGTATCCTTGGATGGGTGTCCATCCGTGATCACGAGCCCAGCTAAATCAATTGATCCGTCATCTACCACGTAGCTCTCATCTGAATCAGAATGACCCGCGGTTTTCTCATACCGAGCGTACTCAAGATACTCAAACAGTTCTTGGACAGCGTCCGAGAACACGCTATGACTTGCGGAGTGTTTGAATTCGCCGAGGACAATCTTCTGCGGTGTCTCATCGTCGGTTTCCCGTTCACTGACGATGATCACAAGATCTGGACGGCCGCGGTAGAGGGGGCGACGGTTTTCACGCCCCAGAAACTCTTGATGCCGATCGAGGACTCTCTCGTACCGGCGGAGATACTCGTCAGTGGGGCTCTCTGGCAGTGACTCTTTGAATGTCAACGGTCCCGACTCGTCGTGAAAGACTTCGATCTGCCAGCGGTCAGTTCGAATCTCTGCAATTGCACCACTCCCAGCCTCGATTGGGTGCAGCATCACCGCATATTCGTCTTCTAAACTACGAAGAAGCCTAAATACACAAGCAAGCTCAAACAGCGTTGCAGTGTCGGGCACATAGAGCGTGTTGAACAGTATCTCCCGGACACGTGGGTCACCAAACTCGTTGTTCCGCAGTCTATCGTACTGCTGAAAGAGCTCGTAGGCTTCGTAGTATAGCGGCTGTCTGGACCGTCGAGCAGCCTCAACGTGTGTCGCCTTGACCGGTGTGTCCGCATCAGCGTCGATCCGTTCGAGGTGGATGTTCCGAGAGACACGTCGAACAAATGCCTCCACATCGGCGTCTGACCATGCGTTGCGTCGCCACGATTGATCAATTGCCGATAGATCCGTCTTGACCGTTTCCACGAGGATACTCAGGAGAGTCTTCAGGAGGATATTCTCCGGCAGTTGGTATTCGGTATAAGGTGATCGTGTGACGAACTTCGACCGGTCCTCTGGATTTTCTGCGTACCGAGTTCGGAATGTCTGGCCCCAATCGACTGCCCCCCGAACCTCGCCCCGAATGTGCTCGCGTTCGACGTTGTTCGCAGTCCGTATCCGACGCAGTCGTTCCGGCAGATCATTGATATAGTCTCGAACGGGCTCCGAGAGCGCAAAGTGAATGCGTTTGAGTCGGTCGAAATCGCTAATCGAGAGCCCAGTCGGATCCAGTTGCTCGGTTACCGCCTGCTGATTGATCGGTCGGCCTCTGCCGAGGTAGGCGATTAAATCGCGCTGAACCGTCTCTGCGAGTGTGTTACGACTGGTCTTGCTCATCAGTCAGATCGATACCAAACATATCCTCCGCTGTGCGATACAGACGCTCTGTTTCCAATCCAGGAGTCCGCCCGGAGGCGATCGATTCCTCATCACCATTGGGGTCCAGTAATCGTTCCCGCGAGGTGTCGAGCCCTTTGAGGAGTGCATTCCGTTCATCGGGTCGCATTCCCTCCAGCTGTGGCAGTACCAGCGCGATAACCGCGTCAGTGAGTGCTGTACCAGTTGCGCCACCCTCCATTTCGTAGGCATCGACATAGGTGACGATATCGTGGAGTATCGCAGGACCGATTGACCGGTGTGTAGAAATGTTTGCCCACAGTACCGCAAGCGGTGCAGCGAGGTTCTCGAGCGTCCTTCGAAGCCCCTCCTGTTCATCGAGGTCGGCAGCTGCAAGCCACGCTCCGGCGTAGTTGCTTGGATCCGCGTCGGATTCATATCCTGGGTCGAACAGCCATTGTTTGGCATAGCCCTCCTCAGTCCGTGCACGTGGAATCCCAACATGAATGAATGCAAACCGGCGCATGAACGCATAGGACATCTCGTACAGCGACGCCTTGTCCGCGGTATTCATCGTTCCGACGAGCCGCCATGAGGGAGTCATCGGATACCGGTCCGCGCTCTTAGCAATACGAGAGCGCTCGTCCACCCCGATGTCGTCGTCAACCCACTCGATACGGACAGGTCCGTCCTCAGCTGACCCTTCATATGGTAACTCTACAGAATCACCTGTCAGTACCGAGAACAGTTGGCCAAACGCCTTATCGATATCCGAGCGATTGAGCTCGTCGATGACCAGCCAACGATTCACAACATCGCCCTCACGGGAGCGGAAACAACGGAGGAACTGCCCGGGAGAGAATTCGAGGCCGTCACCTGCACCATCCTGAGCGGGCATATAGCCGCCAACTGTATCATATGCAGTCCACTCCGAGGTCGCCGTTGTGAAGATCCAGTCATCAACAGCATCGTTCATAACTGCGTGTTCGCAGACCCCTTCAGCAATCTCTGATTTCCCGGTTCCAGGAGGTCCAGTGAAGATGAGGTGTTTGCCTGAATTGATGGCTGCTCGCATCTGGGCCGTTAGTTGCGCTGCCTGCTCCGGTGGGTAGTAGAGTCCCCGCGGAATGTCCGGAGTGAACCTCGGACTCGAAATGAGATCCTCGATCCGGTTATCGTCGGCAACTGCCCTCCCCTGTTCGAGAAGATATTGTCCTGCGGTGTCCGGAAGTGGGAACAGATAGTCTTGGTTTACTCCCTGCGGGTTCACCGGATTGTGACGTTCGAATCGGTAGTCATCCTGGAGCAATTGCTCGAAGATCGCTGCAAAGCTGACCGGCGATTCAAACCGTTCAAAATCAACGTCAACCCGCTGGTACTCGGTATCGTCCTTCGAGATCCGATATGCTGGTGTAGAGACCGTGGATGACCCGAGCAACTCACCCTCTCGATAATGGATTACCGTATCACCTGGTTCGAGCTTCCGTAGATCATGGGCCCAATAGTCGTCGAGTTCTGCCTCAAGATACTCACCTTGAATTTCTGCCGGATTGTTGTTCTGCTTGACCCAGTAATAGTCCGCAATCCGAGAACTCGATTCTTCTTCGATCCAATCCTTATCCGGTCCAATAGCACTGTTTCTGATGTCACGACTTCGTCGTTCGAGTTTGATCAGATCGTCACCGAGGTCCGGTTCACGGTTTGCCAGCGCCCATCGAAGTTCCTCGAATGCGTTTGTCCGATCTAACGTTGGCCGCGGGGAGAGACCAGTTTCTGTCTCCCACTCCTGAGTTCGCGGCTGATCCCTGGATGGGTCAGCTATCCATTCGACAGATCGGTAGTGTGCGTGACTCACCGATACCTCATCGACCCGCTCGTCAAGATACGTATCGTCGTACCAATATCCATCCCCATCAAGAACGCCGATCCCAAGCAGATCACCACCATCCTTTGCGATGATGATCTCTCCGGCAGAGAGTTCGTCATGAAAACGTCGAAGGTAGTCGGCTACCCGCTCGCCATCGTATTTGGCTGTTTGATCTGCAATCTCATCGTCCGTGAGTTCTGAGAGATCACCGATATTCCAGCCGATCGAACAGACACCGTACTCTTTCCAAGCAGGCCATAGCTCATCCGGCCCGCCATCGGACTGATGACCGGCGTTAAGTTGCCAGACCGACCGATTGGGGATGTCGTTTGCCGCATACCACTCAGTCGTATCCGTAGCGCCGTTGACCCAGAAACAGAAGTTATCCAGATGTCGGTAGTGGTCGCGGAACCCAAAGTCACTCCGCACAGCTTCGAATATCTCGATCGCATCAAAATATCGCTGTGAGTCTTCTGGAATATCAATTCCGAGACAAATATCAAGCGCACTCGTAGTTTGGTCGTTTACGATCGGATAACGCTCTGGATGAAGCAGTGAAAATATCGGCGAAAGCGTCCCAAGACCAACATTCTTCAAATCCAGCTCCAAAACCTTCGCAACTGCATTATCCAGTTCCTCATCCGTAGCTGATTCGTCGAGCAAGGTTCCGAAGGATTCGAGAAGTGTCCGTTCGGTGTCACTGTTCGGAACGCTCGCGGGGTAGGCAGTCCCGCCAACGATTCCGCTTTGCTCACTGTCCTGAATCGCTTCTATGACGCTCTCTAATTTGGGAGAGTCAATACCTGTGTCTCGAATACGCTCAATCGTGCTTTCAGCACCGATTGTTCTCGAAACCTGGACTACTGATTTGAGTGCTGTAAGTTCCTGAGTATCGAACGACTCTGCCTCCAGAAAGGCTTCCAACAATTCACTGGTAATCTCGGCAGTGTGATCGTGCGCGGCTCTGACCGACTCCCAATCTCTTGCACGATCATACTGGTCTACCAAAAAGTGAGTACAGTACCACTGTTCCTTTCCAACATCGAGACCTGCCTCATCGTACTGTCCACCCATTATCAGGTCAAATGAATAACGCAGTTAAGAAACTACCCTTCGATGTTGGGATAGAGACTATTCATGAACCCATCGTCATCTGGACGGTCGCTGAGATTTGGTCTATTATGAAGGGGCCATGAGTTAGTTCTTAGATTTTTGTACACACCGCAACGTGAGCCATAGGACCGTGAAATCCCGCCATGCTTAGCGATATCACCATGGCCTTCATTTCCTCATCTGTGTCACGTGCTGCGGGAATGGAATGTGCAAATTCTTGCTTGGTGAAGTATACAAACGTAAGGGCTCGGAATATAGATTTCTAAGCCCATAAATTGCTTCTACCGGTAGTTCCCCCGGATCAAATTTCGGTCGGCGGTGTAGTAACGGAAACGAGTTTCAGACCTGCGTCATTCAAGACTATGAGCCCGTTTCCATTACGTTCAAGATAATTGGTGAGGCTATTTCGGAGATACCCATAGAGTTCAGAACCGGAATCGTATCCCCATGTTGAACAAAGGTCTGCGTTCTTCGTTGGTGCCATGTCTGCCACCTCGTGAATGCGCTTGAGGTCACGTTCGTCGAGATCAGATGGAATTGCATCACTTTCCGGCACAGTCTGCTCAGAATCACCACTGTTAGCGGAATGATTTGAACTCTTCCCAGTCGTGTACTTGGCTCCTGATTCTGGTGGGGCCTTGATTTGGGATCCAGATCCTGACTCTGATGAGGATGGCCCCGAACCCGATGAACTACCCTCCGTATCGTCTGACGAACTGCTGATATCGAGCGACTCGATGTCCGTCTGCTTTTCGCGAGCGACGGTAAGCAGGCGCTTGAGTTGGATGGGGTCATCTTGATAAATCGGATACAACCACCAGAGTTGCTGGAGGTTGCTCGGTGCAAGAACAGTTTCTTTCCGAACTGTCTGCATCGCCCCTTCCCACTGCTGTTCGGACAGTCCTTGACTGTCGAAGGCCAGCGACTCTAGCAGTGCGTTCGCCGCCTTGACCGATATTGAGTCGATGATCTCCTGAAGATTGAGTGGCCCGTCTATTGTTTCAACAGACTCCTCTTCGGCGAGTTCTTCGGCCCAGAGTTCGTTTCCACGGCGTTTGGCACGATTGACGATTTCCGGATCGATAGCGGCCGATTCGAAGTCGGGTTGTTGGCTGATTCTCTCTCCAAGCTCTCGCACCCAGTGGAGCTGCTGGGCAAACGCCTTGTCGTCAATACCATCCAAGTGCTGATCCTCGGGGACAGCAACATAGTGATGAAAGTGCGGACGCTGGTCGGCGTGTCGTCGAAGAATACGACCCATCCGCTGAATGAGCTGGAGTTCAGTTTTTGTCCCAGCGACGTTGATTCCCACTTCTGCGTCGGGTACGTCGATTCCCTCGTCAAGCAGTTTTGGTGCAATCAATACACCATTGTCGGCGGCTTTGAACTGATCAATCCGTCTTCGAACGGTCTTGTCCTTCTTTTTGCTCGAGGACTCAACCTGGCTGTGGACCGCATACACGTCATCACAGACACGAGATAGTTGTTCTTCAATTTCTTCGACCATGTCGATGTTCATGGTGAACATCACGATCTTGATGCCGTCGCCGTCAGCAGTAAGGTACTCTTCGGCGAGGTCAATCGCAGCATCAAGTTTCGGGCGTGAACGATGCCGGATCATGTTCCGGCTCATAATCGCTGCGTGCAGGTTCTCCCACGAATCGGGGACAGTGTCTCTCTCGATATTTGCTGCCTTATGCGCACGGATGAAGTCGCCTAAGTCCTGGAATTCCGTGAATGGGACATCGAGATTCCGGAGAAGCTTGGTTGAGCGGTCGGAGTACCGAACCTGTTTGAACAGATTCGTGATGCGGTTAGTCTTCTGTTCCCACTCATTTGCCTCAGATGCTTCAAGCGGTGTCGGGTGGACTGTCCACTCAAAATCAGGGATAATCCCGTGTTCCTGAGCGTCCTCAACAGAGTAGGTGTAGACGACATCACCGAGGAGAGACTCAAGCTCTTGGCGCTTCTTTCCGCCTTCTCTTCCAAGAGTTGCAGACAATCCAAGAAGCGCCTTGGTCTGGATCTGGTTGAGTGCAGCACCGAAACCACCGTCACTTGTATTGGAGTAGTGGTGGGCCTCGTCACAGATGACGAGATCGTACGTTTTGTCGGGAGGACCACCATATCTTGGTTGGAGTGAGTGAATGGTGTGGAATTCGACCGTTCCGGTCGAGAACGTGAGTTCGTCCGGCTGTCCGGACGTATCCGCACCAGCGACGTTTAGTCCCAATAGATCGCGGATTTCGCGCTCCCACTGGCTGAGTATTGCGTTCGAGTGAGCGATGACAGCCACAGAACCATTCTCTGTTCGTTCGTCAGTCCCCCAGACGTCAAAGTCATGATTCGGGAGGACGCCACAGAGATGAGCTATCGCACCGATTCCGGCGACCGTTTTCCCGGTAGCTGTGGCCATCTCGAGGACACCATGTCGACCCGCAGAAAGCCATTCTTTGAGTCCTTCCTGCTGGTTTTTCCACAGTGAAACCATCAAGACTGGATATTTTAGCGAGTCGACGAGGTCGTCATGGTCGAACTCATTGTATTCGTCGATGGCGCTCTGGAGCTCCGATAGCAGATTCGAGTTCCCGTATACTTCCTGCTGGATTGCGGTCGCGTAGAGTTCGAGGATGTAGAGCGTCCCATCACGGCTCATGTGATCGAGTTCCATCTGGCTCGGGTCCAATCCCTGTCGGCGGAGATGTTTCGTCAACAGCCGCTCTGCTGACTCCGAGAGGACATCCACAGAATCGGTATACTGGTTTGCAAGCTTCTTGTTCAACTCAGCGATGCTTTCACGGAATCGGGCGAATTCTGTACTTTCAGAGTCGGCAATAGAGGCTTGATTAACGCCGCTGAGTCGATCTTCGACAAATTCAGAGAACCGCTCGTCGTACGCAGTTCGCATAGCAGGGAGATCTGCAGGATGCAGCGGGCCAATGTACCGCGAGAGATGAACGTAATTGGCCAACTCACTATCCATCAGGAGGAGCTGTTCCAATGTGGGTTTATTTTCTAGGTGAGCACTCGCGTATTCATCAAAATCGCGGTACTCCGGAGCGAATGAAACCACTACTGACACTATCGTAGGACAGACATTTAATAATTGTGTCAGCTAAAATTGAGCCTTCATGTGTTAGGTAAAGTGGTGACATGGCCACCGGTGGCCACTATGTTGTTCGGCACCGCTTCAACGTCACCCGGAGTACCGTTTCCGGATCCTGTCAGTGACAGTTCGCTGAATTTCGACTCCGTCCCACCGCTCGCGGTCGTTTTCGGTCAGTTCATCATCCAGTGTACCCGCGTCCGCTAGCTGGTCACGATACTGCTTGAGGTACTTTCCCCAGACGATTCGTGGCACAGGTTCCCCGCGCTCTTTGCACCAGTCAATGACATCTGCATCCCCTTTCGAGGAGTTACAAGATTGGCAGGCAGGAACCTGGTTGCTGATCGTATCCGATCCACCTTGTGCAGTCGGTATGACATGGTCAAATGTCGTTTCGGCTTCCGTTTTGCAGTAGATACAGACGCCGAAATCCTCCTGAAGCTGGTATTTATCTTCCTTCGTAATGGAGGCCATTTCATACTCACCGTCTTTCAGCTGGCTATATCGTTTCCACAGAAAGCCTTCATGCGTTACGTCAGCAGCCAATTGGATCAACCGGGCATACTGGTAACAGATGAGTTCATGATACGTCTCAATGTTCGACGGCAAGCTTGCTGTCGCACGAATGAGGCGAGGTTCAGGATAGGCATAGTGATCCACTGTCGTGTCCTGGACCGTATCCCAGAGATCCGCCCTGTCGATTGATTCCCAGTCCGGGATCTCATCTGAAAGTGCCTGCTCAAAAACCACTACACTGACCAGAGCATCTGATTGATAGCCATCATTGAAATCGGCGACTGTTTGGCCAGTTCCGGGCACATCCCACTCGCTGGCACCAGTGTCGGCTTGGTGGATTATCACCATACTCGTTTCCCCATCCTTATCTCGGTCCATGACTCTCTGTCCAACTGAGAACCGCTGGGAGGGTTGTCCATCAAGGCTTGGTTCGGTATCAGACATTCACAGGATTCTAAATGTTCAGTTGTATACTTGCTACTTGATTCTTAAGGATTTGATAGCTAACGGTTCCGGTTGGTGGTAAAGAAGGCTCTCCCCCCTGAATAGAGAAATTCAGGAAGGTATCAGAGAAAAATTGCCACAGAGTTCAGAGTATCAATACAGGCTGACGATCCACTATCTTGGTGAGAATTTAACAGACTCTGTCAAGACCAGCGTTCGGGATACAGAGGTTGAGAATACTATTACGTTTCAATTCAATACTGCTTGGAGTAAGTGTCATTAAGACTAACTTCAGAAAGGGAGTTCAGATAGTCTGCATACACTTTCACCATGGTCTACTCAGCCTTAAGATGTCTCTCATCGTAACAGAATTAAAGAATGTCTGATGAAGTATGGCGTATTCTTGGCATCGGTGCCATAGCTCTCTTGGTCATACTTGGTGCAACAGGATCTCCATCGACAAAATCTGGACCAATGATGGGTGGTGGCGGGGGCAGCATTCCTGCCGATAATCAATCAGCAGTAGCAACTCCAAAGCCAGCTGTGGAAGAGATCTCTGTCTCTGATGCGGAACCCGATTCAGCAGGTCTCAAGAAAAATGAGAAAGAAATAGTCATCACTGTCGTTTCTAATTTCACTGCAAATCTCACAGGGTCCGAAAGCGAGCGTCGGTCTACACTGATTACAGCAGCAAATAAGACTTGCAACATTCACCAAGACGTAGACAGAGAAATCACCCTGAAAGACATCAAAAGGAGCGGAAAGGACTCTAAGAAATCAACTCGACGTCTGGCATACTCAGCTGAGATTGCAAACGAATGGTTTACGAACGAAATTCCAACTGCGAAGTTCAATGATATCCGCGATGGGGTAGGAACTGCGACGAAATATCTCCCACTCATTGGATCATACAATCGGTTGGCTGATGCAGCTTGTGACGCGGCAGAGTATCAAAATGAGACAGCGATTCAACGGTTCCAATGGTCAGCGATGATGTTCGGTGTTGACGTTGCGTTAATCCAATCAAATGTCTTCTACAAACCTGCATTCCGTACGACAGGCATAGCCACGAACCAAGCACGCAAGATTGGGCTCTGGCGACTCCGTCGATTCTGTGGAAACCGATGCCTCGGACTCGGGATGAGTGAGGTATATGCTGGTCTCAAAACCGCGATGTATGGGACGACGGACAAACTCATTCATGACCTCGGTGTCATGGGGATAGAACAGAATCAAGTTGACTGGCAATGGCTCGCCCAGAAACAGGGTTGGAACGGGAGCCAACTACCCGATAGCTTCCCGAATAAATCTCAGATTGACTCAGTGGGAGACACTATTAATGACAGAGGAAAACATGGGTTGCGTGCCGTGGAGAATGCGACGAAGAAACATCTCGAAGATATTCAGAATTCTACTGAAGGCTTTGGCAAGAAAGACATTGGAAAGGCAGCCTGTGAAACTAAAGATGCTGTAAAAGGGTGGGTCGAGGGCCTCGGTGGTAGTGAAGATGACGGGAAGGACAACGACTGTGGGCAATAAAAACTGATAACGGTAGTAGTCCAGAACCTCGGTGAATTGGGCGTCGTTCAGAGACGGAATTGAGAATAATTTCCTCTTTGGTTTAGCCGTAACAGGCCCAGAAACTGTCGCTATGCCACCAATGTATAACCCTCATCTGAACCATATCACGAAATGGAATCTGGAAAAGAGTGGTAATGGTGTCACCTGTTTCAGATTCTAAATACCATATCCATCCTGTAAGAAGTATCTGGACCCCTGGCGATCGGTTGGGGCCGACCGACGCCGATAAGCACAGATGGCTGAGGAATGATAATATATCAATCATATGGGGTACAATAATCAAGGACAACATTGTGAAATGAACTGACCGCTAATTTTATGTGACAGACCACCGCGGTTTCTCGCATGGTAGTTGCTGAGTCACTGTGGGCTGCGGGTTCTGTTTTCTCCATGCTTGGACTGGGGGTTGTTGGCTGCTGTTGCCAGCAACAACAACAGCAACAACAGACTTTGAATCTAGGAGACGATAGCGATGAGCCAAAGAGGATCTGTCCCGAGTGTGGGATAGAAAACCCACGCGAAGCAGATTACTGTGGAGACTGTGGGTATTCCTTTAAATCTGGAAACACCGATAGCGATGAGTAGTTCGTTCCGAGATCAGTTAGATTCACAGCAACAGTGGACAATCGTGGCTGTGGCGCTTATTGGGGGTGGGATTCTCGGAGCTTTAGCGAATCCCATGCAACCAGGGAGTGGATTTGTAGTGATTGGGCTGATTTTCGGTGGTGTTGCGTGGATGTTGGCGACGGATTCAGGAGCGAAATTCCGCGAGGAAATGCAGAATGACCAACAACACCAGCAATCCACCTCTAACTCAAAACCCAAGACTGTCTGTTCAAATTGTGGCTGGCAGAACCCACAGCACAATAACTACTGTAACGACTGCGGCGAGGAGCTATGAGCGAGAAACCGTTTCATGAAAAGGTTGAGGAATTTAACGCAAATAAACGAGATACCCACCCGTTTAAGGAAATTCCTCGATGGAAACGGTGGGCCATCGGTGCTATTCTCTTTGCCACACCGATAATACAGTTACTTCTCATGCTCAATGGACAGGTTGTGATTAGTGTTCTGGCAGGTATCATTGGTCTTGGATACCTTGCCGGATTTACGAAACCTGGGAGAGGATTCATCCATTTCGCCATTGAGAACATGGACGATGACTCGTCAGGGATCTCGTCGACGGAGACAAAGCGAGTCTGCCCTGACTGCGGATGGCAAAATCCCCAGCACAACAACTACTGCAACGACTGTGGTGAGCCACTAGGAAGAGACGAATGACTGATCTTATGGAGCGTCTATTTCGAGCATCACAGATATTTCGGTCATATCCCCTGTGTCATTCTGATCCGTCTCGGTCGTTTTGCTATCGAGGACGCTATTTTGGCCTCTGTGCACGTTGTACCACGATGTATCTGGGTGGGATACTGACGATGCTTGCCTATCTGCTCTGGGAGCCTGTATTTCAGGGAATTCTTTCGCTGGTCGTCGGCGGTCTACTACTGGTGCCAGGTGGTGTCGATGGAACCACACAGATGTTTGGTGATCGTGAAAGTACAAATTCGCTCCGTGCCGTCACTGGGTTATTACTTGGAATGGGGGTTGTTATCTTGGTCTATGGTTTCGTGACCATGCTACTGTAGGCCGATGTCCTCGATAAAGAAGTCCGTCTTAGTCGAAATTTTATTCACCCGATACAACGGATAGTCAGCAGCTATAATAATGGCGAGCAAACGGCGTGGGATACTCTATTTGGCTGCTGGACTAGTCGCCGCGGGAGCAAAGTTTGGAGACGAAGCGGCGACCTTGCTCGCCCGTGGTAGTGACGAAGTCATTGAGGCTGGGTCCAAGAGCGGCGATGAGGCGGCTCGCGGTGGCGACGAAAGTGGGTCCGCCCTCGATGACGCTGTGAACAAGGGGAAGAGAACTGTCCGCCAGCACCGGATTAAGTCAGCAATTGCGAATGAATCGGTGACAGAGACATTCGAGATTCCGACCGATTACTATGCTGGCTTTGAGGCTCGGCCCAGCCAGCGAGCCGAATTATCCTATGAGTTCGAGGTAACAGGAGATGCCAATATTGACGTGTTCCTTCTCGATACCATTGAGTTTGAGCGATATACCAATGGCGACAGCGTTGGCTCGCTCTCATCTGAGGACATCTTGCTGCAGTCAGCTGGGACGCAGACGACTGAATTGGAGCCACTCTCCACACGATACCTGATATTCGATAATACGGCAGTCCCTCTGGCAGAGGCAGGTAAGCAGGTCTCGGTTACAGCTACTGTCACCCTGTCGCTGGTGTGAGGATGGATTGACTGATTATGTTTGGTGATGTATCCTCCAGAACCCTCTCTAAACGATCTTTCCCGCCGAGAGACAACTCGTCTAAGTCTGCAGGAAACGGCCTCTCCTACTCGTTTAACTCCCGCAGCAGTTCGTCAGCCACGGATGTCGTCACGTAGTAGGTGTGCTTGCGGTGGGTCTCGTCTTTGGGTTTCAGCTTGCGCTCGCTGGCCTTGATCGTACTCCCCTCATAGGTGGTCACCAACCCCACGCGTCGCAACGCTCGGTACAGGTGGCGGACATACTCAAAGTCCATCGCCAGTTCCTCGGCGGTCATCCGCGGGTAATCGGGGCCACCACGAGCGAGTCGCTTTGCGATCGTCTGCCCGTCTGGCAAGTGCCGGAGGACGTTCTTCTTCCCGTCCCGTTCTGCCAGAAAGCGCAGGAGGTGATCGCCCTCCCGTGAGAGCCGGTAGTAGGTGTGGTGCTGGCGGACCTCGTCGGCCTTCTTAGCTTTCACGCGGCGTTGCTTGACTGTCCCCGACTCGACGCGTTCCAGGAGACCAGCCGTTTCCATCTTTTCGCACAGTGCTTCGACCTGTTTCCGCTCGGCATCAAGGTGACCCGCCATCGAGCGCGGATAGTTCCCCTCGACCGTGTCGAGGTGATACAGAATGCGATATGCCACTGGATCGGCCGGTAGTGGGGCCAGATGGCCGACGACGGCCTGTTGCTGTTCGAGTTCGGCTTCCAACTCCTTCACCCGTTCGTAGCGCTCTTGGGCGTTGGCCGCTGGATCTTGATCGAGATCCAGCACGACATCGATAGCCTCGCCCTTCGGGGTCTCCAGTGTGACCGTGAGCTCCCCATCGTCCCAATGGTCGCCGGGTTCGTTGCGCGCCTCTCGGAGTGCCTCCTCGACGGTCTGGTAGCGGGTCATGATCGTGTCAGCTTCCAGCCGGAGGCGCTCGATCTCGGCCTCGGAGACCATCCTGACCCCAAGTACACCCGTCGCCCGCTTGAAGCCACCGTGTCGCTTTCGTACGGCTCCAGCCATCCAGTTGATGAAGGGTTACAATAGGGAACTGAGCCACCAGATGGGCAGTGCAACAAACGAAGGTGCTTCTCAGAAACATCAGAACCGAATCGTTGCTAATTCAATCCATCATTCAAGTCGAATGATTTACCCTTCTGAAATACAACACATCGGATAATGTCGCGGGACCTCTCGGGGGCGGGGTTATCAGCACTCTGTATTGGAACGATTGTCCTGGCGTCGTCACTTTTTGGGGTTCCGCTTGCTGATGGAGGCGTCAATAGTGGGCTTGGCGACAGTGGAACACCTGAGCCACAGAGCGGGGGCGGGACAAGTGGTGTTGGAACTGCGGATGGAATGAGAACACCCGGGGCAGGGGCCGGTGGCAGTAGCGGTGGCCAATCGAGGCCCGGAGAGGCAACGCGCGTCTCACCCGGCTCCGGTTCAGGTTCAACTTCGGGTCCGGGAACGGGACCGGGACCGGAGAGTGGCGGCACTTCCTGTGTCTATGGTGTGCAAACCGCCACCCATGATCAGCAACAGGACACTCCGGTCCAGTACACGTCCGTCCGCGACCGTGATATCGGAACGCCCACGCCAGAACCCCCTGAATCGGACCGATGTCGAAACGCACCCGATCGAAATGTCAGTACCCCTTCGCCCTCTGAGAGTGATAATAACAGTACAGCAAGCTCCTCGACTGGGAGCGGAAGTGCAGGCAGGAATGAAACCACCAATTCAACGCAAGGCTCCGGGGGGGCAGGTACTAATTCATCTGACAAAGGGCAGAACGGGCAATCTGGGGGCGGGGGCACGCAAAGTTCGGAATCAGCATCAAGCGGGGGTGGACAGCAGTCTGGCCGCTCGGCGTCTCGGTCACAGCAATCCATCATCGGACCGTCACGCGGGAACCGTACCTCCCTCGGAGGGCCTTTGTCGGAAGGTAGTCAACAAGTCCAGTTTGTCGTGGAGGCCGACACTTCCGCATACTGGCGGACAATGGCATATGACCGGTACACGGGAACCGGTTGGCAGCGAACGGTTGAGTATCGGCCGACAGTACCGGCGCCATCAACGAACCGAGACCGCTTCATCCACGAAATCACCGCCAAACAACCACTCCCTGCGCAAACACTGCCGACAGCGTGGCGACCACAACGGCTGATCGACGGTGCAGAGTACGGTCGAATCACGGACGATGGACGGCTCGTTTCGACCCAAACAGTCGAAACCAACGAGAGCTATACGGTCACCAGTCAGCTCCCACCGTCCACTGCAGCAACCCTTCGACAGGCAGGCGGGACCGCGCCACCTGCACTGGCCCAACACTACACCGAACTGCCTGCCAGTGTGCCCGACAGAGTCGATGTGCTGACAGACAGTCTTACGAGCGATGCTGATACTCGGTACGAAACAGCCGCTCAGATCGAGCGTTGGCTGGAGGCAAACAAGAATTACTCGCTAAAGGCCCGCGACGCACCGTCCAATTTCGTCGATACATTCCTTTTCGACATGGATCGTGGGTACTGTCAGTACTTTGCCGCCGCGATGGTCGTGATGTTGCGGACCCAGGACGTCCCAGCCCGCTATGTCACCGGCTACTCACCGGGCCAGCAAACCGATGACGGGACTATCGTTGTCCGGAAAATGAATGCGCATGCCTGGGTCGAGGTGTACTTCCCCGGTGAGGGATGGGTCCAGTTCGATCCCACACCACCGAGTCCTCGAACCACAATGGAGGAACAGGCACTTGACAGTGCTCGTGCACAGGGGGTTGCTGGCGTGGATACGCCAGCCTCTCAGGGCGAATCATATTCACCTTCCAGCCAGGGGAGCCCCTCAAAGTCAGGCGGTTCCGGCTCAGAATCCGGCAGTGGCGGTTCAGGACAGAGCGGGGAGCAAGGTAGCGGGAGTGGTCAAGAAGGGCAACAGAGTGGCGGCAGTGGACAACAGGGCCAGAGCGGGAGTAGTGGACAACAGGGCCAGAGCGGGAGTAGTGGACAACAGGGCCAGAGCGGATCCAGTGGCCAGCAAGGACAAAGCGGAAGTGGTGGAGAGCAAACTCAGCAGGGTGATCAGGGTCAGCAAGGCCAAAGTGGCAGTTCCGACGGAGAAAGCAGTGGGTCAGAAAGCCAAGAGGGAACGCAAGGGTCGTCGAGCGACGAGGGCGGCGACCAATCTCAGCAGCAAGAGGAATCAGAAGAAACTGAATCCACAGAGGAGTCCGCAACACCCGCGTACAATATCTCGGTGAATAAAGAGCCGATTTCCGGCCAGAACATCACGGTGACTGTGACTCGCGGTGGCTCACCCCAAAGCGGTGTCACAGTCCTCTTTAATAACGAGTCAGTCGGGGAGACAAATACAAATGGCCAGCTCAGTGCAGAGGTGCCGTTCCAAAAGAATCTCGTGATTGAGATTCAACCACCGGCAGATGACTCTGCATCAGCCGGGAACCCGGCTCAGCGAGGGAGAGCAGGCTTTGCAGGGTCGAGTACACTCGCGACCGCGTTGGCTGGCGGTGCAGTGTTCATGCCTGATGGTCCTTCCCGATCCCAGCGCTCACAACAAAGCGACGGTGGATCGAATCGGACTGTTCGGCTTGACGTCGATACAGGGCTGAGAGTCGTCGCACCAGAGACACCCACACCCGGACAGTCGATGTCTGTCCGAACGATGATCGAACAGTTCTCGATTACTGAGGCTGCGGTGTCTGTGAACGGGCAGTTCGTCGGTCTGACCAACGAGAGTGGGTATGTAACCCTCGACATCCCGTACGCAGAACAGCTGAATGTAACTGCAGAACGTGGTGAAGCTCGGGCGACAACCACGGTCACACCACGACCCCTCAATGTCTCTGTGTCTGGCGAGCGAACCCCTGGGGAATCACTCCGTGTCACGGCAACAGTCGGGAACTCAACGGTGCCCAACGCGACTGTCCGAATCGATGGCAAACGAGTCGGGGAGACGAATGCGAGTGGGAATATTTCTCTCACTGCACCGTTTCGCCCAAACATCATCGTGGCTGTGAGCCGCGGCGAGCTGGCAGTAAACCGAACGATCGATCTCCCTGACGAGCTGAAGGTCACAACCAGCGGGGTAGCAGTGCCTGGCCTGTCCATGCAAACTACGGTCACAATCAACGGTGAGCCAGTCCCCAATGCGACTGTCCGTGGCAATGGGGGTGTGCTCGGAACGACTGACAGCAGTGGGAGTCTTGAGGTCTCATTGCCGTTTCAGAATTCCTACAAACTGACCGCCAAACGGGGTGAGCTTCAAGGCTCCAAAACTGTGTCGTGGATTCTCCTTTTGCCCGGGCTGGTCGTGTTGGGACTACTGGCACTCGCTGGCGTCACACTCAGCAGTCGATATTTCGATGTGGGACCATCACCGACCCGTTTCGTGGCCAGGATCCGACAGATTACAGCGAGTGTACTCCAGCGGCTCGTGTCATCGGTGGTCGGTGCAGTCGCGTACGTTGTGGCCCTTCTCGAACGGTTAGAGGCATACTGCCGGCGTCTCGTTTCGGATACGCTGGCGACACTGCGCGAAACCCCCGGTCGTATCGCATCGTGGGTCGGACGACAACAGCAACGTCTCCAGGGCTGGTTGCACACGCAATGGACATCGGTTCGATCGGCCCTTACCAGATACTACGTTTTTGTTCGGGAGACAGACCCACGTGCGTTGGTAGGGATACTCGCCGCAGCGATCTGGACACGGGTCAAGTCAGTGCAGCGCGTTGCAACAAGTAGAAGCAAAAATACAGAAGCAACCCGGGGGACAGCTGCCACGACTTCCGAAGATGATGGGCGGATCGATATCCATCATGCATGGCGCGAGTTGACTGCCAGGGTGCAAGTCTCGAATCCGCAGGCAACGACACCTGTCCAGTACGGAGAGCGGGCAATCGACCACGGATTCCCCGCCGACGCCGTCGAGACACTCACCGAGTTGTACCGGAAAGCCGAGTACAGTTACTGGACTCCAACGTCAGCTGACGAACAACAGGCCCGTGACGCGCTGCAACGGATCCGCCGTGAACTCGACCGCGACCAAAGTCAGGGAGGTACGGCCGATGATTAAGCAGTCCCGGGCCGGAAGGGCTCTCGCTGCGGGTTATCAATTGGCTCGGCAGATATGCTGGCGACTCCAACAGCAGGTCACAACCCGGTCCGATACTGGCGACAGCAGCGATATCCAAGGAACCTTTGACCGCCTCACGGCCTTCAGTCTCACCGGACATCGCTCATCGCGAAGCGATTGCTCTACAGGCAGTACAGATCCACGACTGATGACTGATGGCGGGACAGCCAGTCGCTGGAGTTTCAGCGGTGTGACTCGGCTATTGCTTGCGGGAATCGGTCTGGTACTGGTCTGTCTCACCATGGTCATTCTCTTCCGACCGGCCTGGCTACCGCTCGATCAGATACCAGTCTCCCGGCTCAGTGATTCGATTCGAAACAATTTGTTGCAGGCACTCGGTGTCACAGCCTTGGCCGGTGGGATCCTGATTTATTTAGGCCGTCACGTTATTGGTATTGGTCGTTCATCGACAGCAAACCGAGATAGAAATCCACTCCCCTACCCGCCGGAGTCAATCCGGACATCTCCTGCAGACCAGGTCGGGACCGTGTTCGATGAGCACCTTGCAGCCATCGAGTCGACGAGTCGAGATAATAGAATCGACCACATTAAAAGGAACCTGCGTGAGCGGGCAATCGAACTCCAAACTGTATACGAGGGATATGACGAGCAGACAGCGTCCGAACGCGTCGACACTGGCCAGTGGACTGGGGACCCACGGGCTGCGGCTTTTCTGGGCGGGTCAGACGTCGCCGGACCAAGCTGGCACATAGAACTCTGGGATTGGCTTCGACCAATGCCACGGGTCGAGCGACGAATCCGGCATACTGTCGATGCACTTGAAGCGTATGCAACCGAGCATACGCAATCCATGACCACGGAGGGTGGCGAATGAGCGAGACACGATCAACGAACCGATTGACGGCACTCATCGTCGTCGCGATCCTCATCAGTGCGATTGGTGTCTTTACTGGGAATCGCGCGGTCCTCGTTGCTGCAATCGCACCGGTCAGCTATCTCCTATATGGTCAACTCACCGCGCTTCCCGAACTCGATCTTGCGCTGAGTCGAACACTCGACGAGTCAAACCCAGCCCCTGGTTCGGAGGTGACTGTCACACTCACCGTGACCAACGAGGGTTCAAGCACGATCCCCAAACTTCAGATCGTCGATGGAGTACCAGCAGAACTCGGTGTCGCGAGCGGGTCTCCGCGACGGGCGACGGCTTTGCGACCAGGAGAATCGACGACTGTTACCTATAGCGTGATCGCAAAACGTGGTATCCACGAGTTTGGGCATACGTATCTAAATGGCCAGGGATTCAGCAGTACCGACCAGCGCGAGCAGGGCCAGTCAGCGACCGGCACCAAAGAGATCACCTGCGATGCGGCCGTTCACGATCCGCTCGAACGAGAACTGACGCACAAGCACACCGGACAGGTGCCAACGGATGATGGTGGGACTGGGACGGAGTTCTATGCCATCCGCGAACACCAGCACAGCGATCCCGTCAACCGGATCGATTGGAATCGCTATGCCAGAGAAGGCGAGCTAACGACCGTCGAATTCCGTGAGCGGAAAGGTTCACCCGTCGTTGTCCTTGTCGATCTTCGACCAGGTGTTGACGTTGCCCGACGACAAATCGATCCGCCGGCAACTGAGCTGAATGTGTATGCGGCCCGGCGGCTGCTCGACCCACTGTTCACATATGGAACGGAAGCTGGTGTCGCGTTTTACACTGGCTCGCGGATCGAATTGCTACCGCCCGCTCGCGGCTCTGCTCACAAAGCCCGAACGACACTTGCGTTCCGTGAAGCGGTCGCTGGCGACTGGTCGAACAACACGACCACGCTGACCCATCGATCCAGCCCTACTTCGATGGCAGGCCGTTCAACAACACGAAGTCAACGCACTGTCGCGGATGGGCACGGGAGCATCCAGCGTTCCCTGGAATCGCTGGAGGGGCGTCTCCCAGGCCGTACGAATCTGATTCTCGTCTCACCCTTTATTGATTCATTCCCCGCAGACGTAGCGACCTACCTGCAGTCCTTTGGACATGCGGTGACTGTCCTGAGCCCAGATGTGACGACACGAGACACAGCCGGTGGACAGCTCGAGTCGCTCGACCGGGACTTGCGAATGACGAAGCTCCGTCGAACCGGGGTTGGGGTGATTTCCTGGGACCCAGATCAGCCCCTGGATGCAGCAATCACCCGAACACTGGAGGGGCAACTATGACCGAGTCACCCAGTGACGAACACCAAGATCCAGACCGCCCAGTCCTGGAACTGACTGACATCGAGACCATTGAGGAACGAAGAGCGAATACGATCGCTCGCGAGGGGTACCGGACGGTGTGGGACGTCTACCAGACAAGCGAAGCCGAGCTTTCGAACGATGTTGATGAACTGAATATCGCCCAAGTAGGCTATCTGAAATCCGGAGTCGGTGAGCTGGATCCTGAGATGTATCTCTATCGGCCTCACTTTGCGCCTGACGAGGCCCCGCCAAGCCCGGTGCCGTTGTTTGATCCTGTGGCCGAAGAGTGGACGGGGCAGTCAGAGACACACCACCCAGATTCAGAGCCGGCGGATTCTACACCTACCGAGCAAGCCTCACAGGAGAGCGAAGGAGTCGGACCTGAGACGTCCAATGCTACCACCGAAGCCGCTGCCGAGGACGAGACGGCCGAGGAGTCCGAGTCCGCAGAACTTCTCGATTGGGAAACAGGCAGTAATGGGACTGTAGTAGACGCAGACCCGTTAGTCCGACTGCCCACGCGTCTGAGTTCCGTCGCGGCGATCCTCGTGGCAGTCATTGTAAGTGCTATTATTGCTGTTCCGGTAGGCTTGGCGGGTGCTTTTGCCGCCGGTCTCGGGTCGGCTGTTCTCTTCACACTGACGTTCCTAGCACTCACAAGTGAGAAACCACAGTACGTTGTTGCGGGCAGTCTCCTGCTCGTTGTAAGTTCGATCGCGTTTCTCGGATCGATTGGTTTAGCCGTCCGACTCAGTCCCGGTACTCTGCCAACCCTCGCAAGCGTGGCTCTCGTCTTAGGGCTCAGCACAGTGACGCTCGACCTTACTGTTGGCCTCCGATCAGCTGTCCGGAAGCGAGTGAAATCGTCGCTGTTAACGATCAGCCTGGCGCTCCCTCTGGCTGGTATTGTAACGCTCTCCTTGGACAGTCCGCTCGTCTATGAGCTACTGACAGCTGGTGTCGCCGCCTTCGTGGGTTTCATCGGGAGTTCGTCGACAGGATTCGCTCCCTTTGGGATCTTGCTCGGAGAACTTGCATTCGTGATCGTGGGCCTCGGACTGCTTCGAGCGCGTGTTCCTGCAGCTGTCGTCCCGCCCACACTCCAGATTCTGTTTACTGACGAGCGGTCAAAATTTATTGAGGCGGTCGGAAGTCGACTCTGGTATGCCTTGGTATTTGGCTTGTATCCGCTTGCTGTGCTGATTTCCAGTGTAGGACTCACTGTCGAAACACCCTCTGGGGTGACCGGCTATGGACCGACCGTCGCTACACTCACTGAGGCTGTGTTCCTGATGGCTTGGGGTATCGGCCGAACAGTAATATTACACTGGCTACTGCTGGGGATCCTCAGTGTTCTCTGTCTGATTCCCATCCTCGCTGCCATCCGGAAGTACGTCCTGTTGGATTCGAATCGACGGCCAGTGTTTGTCAGCATCCTCGGCTATGTGGGTGTGCTTTTCCTGATCAGTGTGGGCGCACCTGTCGTCGTGACACAGCTCGAAACGACGCTCGCACAACTCGCGGAGCAACAGGCCTTCGCACGAGCAGTGTACGGTCTCTATCGTCTCCTTGGGCCGGTAACCTTGCTCCTCGCTGGTTCCTATCTTGGGGTTGTTGTGATCGCACTCCTGCTATACGCTGTCTATCTGCTGGAGTTGTTCAACATTGTCCCCAACGACACCAGTGGGTTGGCCCTTGGTTGTGGGTTCGTCCTGCTCGCGGCCATCGCTCTCGGCTTTATCGAGGCTTCACCCTCCCCCCTCATTATGTTCGTCGCCATCGCCGGTGTCCTCTACATCTGGGATCTCGGGCAGTACGCTGCAGCGCTTGGCTCTCGACTCGGCCGGCACGCCGAAACGAAGCGTGTCGAACTTGTCCATTCCGTCGGTGGATTCGTGGCTGCTGGACTGGCTGCTGGATTTGCCTACGGTGGCTATCGAGTCACAACTGGGTTCCAGTTCTCGGGTAGTACCCCACAGCTCCTGCTCGGGCTTGTGTTTTCAATCGGGGGCATGATCACGCTCCTGTTTAGTTTGCGGGACTAGCTTCCCCCACCGGTTTCGGCACCAGGAACCGATACGCGTTGCAAGACATTATCGACGATATCCGCCTTCGAGACGTTTTCCACCTTGGCCTCGGTTTCGAGGACCAATCGATGCGCCAACACCGGTTGTGCCAACTGCTGGACATCCTCTGGTGTGACGTAATCGCGGCCGAGCATGACGGCCCGCGCCCGGCTCGCCTCATAGAGCCGCTGGAGACCACGCGGTGAGACACCAATGTTAGTTCGATTGTCCTCCCGTGTCGCCTGCGTGAGCTGGATCATGTAGCGTTTGAGGTCCTCTGTGACTGTGATCTGCTCCGGCACCTGCTGGAGTGTCTGGACCTCGTCAGGGGTCAACTGCGTCTCGGCAGTTGGAATCTTCATGTCACGCTGTTCCCGTCGATTTAGGAGTTCGAGTTCTCCCTCAGTGCCGGGATAGCCCATCTCCGTTTTGATGATGAATCGGTCGAGTTGTGCCTCCGGTAACGGGAACGTCCCTTCCTGCTCGACTGGGTTCTGTGTCGCGATGACGAAAAACGGTTCCGGCAGGTCGAATCGGTCACCATCGACCGTCACTTGGCCTTCACCCATGGCTTCGAGTAGGGCCGCCTGGGTCTTTGGCGGTGCGCGATTAATCTCGTCCGCGAGAACCATATTCGCAAACACTGGACCTTCGTTGAATTCGAAGGTATTTGCCTGCTCGTTGAAAATGTGCGTCCCCGTCACGTCAGTCGGTAGGAGATCCGGTGTAAACTGGATGCGTGAAAAACTGAGCCCCAGTGTCTCGGCGAGTGTCCGCGCTGTCAGGGTCTTTCCCGTGCCCGGGACGTCTTCGATGAGTACGTGCCCCCGAGAGAGCACCCCCGTCAGGACTGTTGAGAGAAAAGCATCGTCTGCGATGACTGCATCACTCACCCGATCCAGAACCGCTTGACACCGATCCCCCGCCGTCGTTGGTTCCATATCAGAAGTGTTGTACTGCAGTCACATAGTGATTTCTACACATTTCCGACCTTAACCATTGACGGGTCGTGCATACCGACAGTGAGACCCTTAACCAACGGAGGGTAGTTGACGTCTGTAAGATCGTATGTTCCAGTAGACACTCCCAGCACCAACTGATGACAATCGTGCCTATGGCAACCTCTGAACTAGAGCCAGGCAAGCGCTGACCCTCGTCAGCAAAATGCAAAGGGGTCTCACTTTGAGCCCCACGGCCCGCGATAATTACCGGGCCTATTACCGACGCGACAGCGCAAGTGCCGTGAGACAGAGGGCAATAATCCCAATGACGAATCCGAATCCTGGACCCTCACCGGCGGTTGTGGGCGTCTCTGTGCCTTTCATGGGGTCACTGGCTGCCCCTGGATCATCTGCAACCGCCCCCTGCCCGGAGACTGTCGGCGTCGATGAACCAGCTCCAGACTCCGTAGAAACGGTTACTGTCTTCTGGGCAGTGTCAGTCTCGCCCGCGTCGTTCGTTACCGTCAACCCAATAGTATAGCTTTCCGATGTCGGCACTTGCAGTGTGGCCGTCGTACCATTAATGCGTTCACCGGCTACTCGCCACTGATAGCCCTCAATTTCCCCATACTTGGTCGTCGTATTCGACGCGTCAAGTTGGAGTGTCGCATTCTCGCCGGTCGCCGTCTTAGTCACCTGTATGGTAGCTTCGGGTTCGCTCACCGCACTCACAGCGAACATCGAGTTGTTTGTTCTGTCACCGCTGTCCATTGTCGCAGCTTCCACCACGATGCGCGATGCATTTCGCTGTACAATAGCGGTATCAAGCCCCCGCCACGAATTGGCCCCTCGATTATAATTGCTGATCCGGATGTGTGAAGCGTTGGCTACGTCTGCGGACAAACTCTTTCGAGGGATCGTGAGTTGAACCGTTTCTGGTCCAGTCACGGACAAGCTGGTGGTTCTAATTTGTGTGATCGCAAACGCCCGCCCCGGTACGCTTCCGGTCAAGTTTGAACTCGTATTGACTGTTCGGAATCTGACAGACCCGTTGCCGGAGAGGGTTTCGTTGGCTGTTGCGTCAGCATTGGGTGACGTGGTAGTATTGTACTCGGCAACAATCCGCTCTATGCCGGAACTCCCATTGAACCCCCCAGTTACCGTCTTCTTTCCATCGGTGAACGGCTTCTCCACAGATTCGATCACCGTCACGCCATCGACCTCCGTGCCGCTCTGATTATCTGCTTCTGCAGATGTTTCGTCATCAGTATCCACGGCCGGGGGAGTCGTCTCGCCAGTGTCGGAGCTGGGCGCCGAGACGCCCGAAGAGCCACCAACGCTTCCCCCAGTTCTTCCACCACCTGAACCACCTCCACCATTTGAGCCACCACTGCTCGAACTACCGCCGCTTGAACTACTGCCACTCGAGCCATCGCTGTTAGAGCCGCTGCTGCTGTCACTCTCGTCACTACTTTCTCCGGTCTGACCTGAGTCCACTGATACCGTGACTGATGTCGTGTCGTTAGCACTATTTATCGTAAGAGGCCTCTGGACAGGATTGGTTCCGTCAGGGGACCACCGGAGCGTGATGGTCGTCGTTTCGCTGGCTTCCAACGAAACATTTCGGATGCGGTCAACGACCGTTCCCTCAGCTGTGGTCAGTGTGATGGCCTGATGGCCTGCCGTTGTTCCCACATTCTCGACCGTAACAGGGATAGTTATCGCCATTCCTTGGGAGATGGACTGGTTCGTATCGGCAACTGAGACGTCGAAGCTTGAATTTCCGCGGGGCGAAACCCCTACCGCCGAGGAGTTGACGGCAACAGTATCTGCTAGAGTGTATCGGACGAGTGCTGGCCCGACAGATCCGGCCGCCGTCTGTGCGAGAGAAACGGTTGCGATAACAGCCCCTGACGTTGGTGTCTGTTCCAGGTCGATTCCCAACGAGTTGGCTGTCGCGTTCGTAAAGACCTGGCTGGATCCAAGAGAAGTGGTCGACTCGTTAGCAGACCGGACCACAACAGCGTATCCAGAAGGCGGGACGGGGCGAACGCTTACATTTCTCACAGCGACCGTGCTCCCATCCGTTCCCTCCGATTGGATGACAACCGTCGCGTTGTGGAGAGTCGTGTCATCAGTGGCTGTGCTACCAGCAAGCGTCTCGTTCGGGACAGTATCGGTAGGTTCGTATGTATTTCCGGATCCGATGGTTCCCTGTGCAACTGGAACGAGATATGCAGAGTGAGTTCCGGGTAACCCACCAGTGTCTGCCAGAGGGACTCTGACAGTAGTTCCGTTCAGTGCTGCTGGTGATCGAGTCACGCTCCCAGCCACGTATCGCGAACCGTTTTCTCGATACGTGATGATGACCGCGCTTCTGACAGTCGCAGAGACGTTCTCCACACCGACGATACTATGTTCGGGATCAATCGCCTGTCTCTTGAGCTGGAGGGTCCCATTCGGAGCCGGCTTGACAGTCCGATTAGCCGTAGCGATTCGGTACTGCATCGCAGGTGTCGCAAACAACTCGATATGTATCGTTTGGGAGGCTTCCAGCGTGAGGTTCGGGCCCTGAGTAATCTGGACCGTCCCCTCGCCGACGCGATTGACCGTTATATTCTGTCCTGTTACACGATTGGTTACTCGGAGGTGCCCACCACGAGTCTCGTTAAGATTCGAGAAGTCGCTCGTCGTCACCGTGAAATTGGCTGCATTGGCACGGAGCTGGTCAGTTACGTTGAGCGAAGCGTTCGGAGTCGCAACGACGACTGAAGTATTCCGATCCAGAACCGTCGCCCGTTGAGATGAGCGGAATAGCGTCACATTCAGACGATCTCCAGCCTCGATTCCACCAAGTGCACTCGTGTCAAACGTAACTCTCCCGGACGTGACGCTAGCATTGACGCTCTCATTACCAACTTCGACGACGAGATGGCTGTTTGTGACGTTGCGCTGGAGTACAGTCAGGGTGACATTGTCGGCACTCGCGGTCACCGGATCCACAACTGAAACGGTCCCCGAAGCTGGACCTGTAACGACGGTAATCGCTGAATCCAAGCGATCTTTTTGCAACTGTGAGGCGTACAGCGTCGCATTGAGTGTATCTCCAGCCGTTGGCGACACCGAACTATTGAATCCGACGGTGACCGTCGTCTCACCGACCTGCTTTTTACTGGTGACGGTCGCTCCTGTCCGTTCGTTTTGAACAACTAGATATCCCCCATCACGATCGTGTAGGCGTCGGAAGTCGGATGTAGTGACTGTAAATGATCTGGCAGTCTCCCGGATTGGGGATGCTATCGAAACATTTCCAACCGGTGGCTCATCAACGACCGCATCTGTTGCGTTCAACGCGTCAATGACCCCGGCCCCGATTCGCCCATCGCTCGCTCCATCCGACGGACGGGAAGCCGTCTGTATGAGCTTTCTCATCAGTTCTTCGTCGGCAATGGGGTCCTCCTCAGCGGCTAGCGCGAGCGCGGCCACGCCGGAGACTAGTGGGGTTGCTATGCTTGTCCCACTTTCTCTTGTGTAATTTCCTTCCAAACCGGTGGTGTAGACGCCGACACCCGGCGCTGCCACGTCTGGAACCCGATACTCCGCCGGCCAGTCCGTCGGCGGATTTAACCAGTCAGCATCGGTATCGACAGTCGTGCTGCTCGAAAATGCCGGGACATCCCTGTTTCTGTCCACGGCACCGACCGAGAGCGTATCGTGAACAACGGCCGGCGACAGGGCAGTATCTGCACCCCTGTTCCCCGAAGAAACGACGACAATCGTTCCCTCTTTTCGTGCATTGCTGATCGGATCGATGAATCCCGGGATGAACCCTGACCCGCCAAAGCTAATCGAGATGATGTCCACGTCGGCCTTAACCGCATATTGGATCCCCGCAAGGACCTGCGCAAAGGTCCCTGTCCCAGCACGCCCGTTATCCTTCAGAACTTTGATCCCATAGAGATCTGCAGCGGGTGCGACCCCCACCGCTGTCCCACTCGTGTTGCCACCAACGATTGCCCCCGCAACGTAGGTCCCATGGCCGTTTTGATCAAAGGCATCATCAACATCATTGCTAGCCAGTCCGCCGCTGGCATTGAACCTCGCCCAGCCGTCGAGATTGATATCGGGGTGCGTCGGATCCACGCCGGTATCTAGGACTGCGATATCGGTCCCGTTTCCGTAGGTATCAAACGTCGTCCACGTTTCCGGCACGTCGATAGCATCAAGGGCCTTGCTCACATTTCGTGATGTGTTTTTTGAGGCTGTATTGAGCGAGTGCTTCTCTGACGTACCGACCCGACCGCCCGAAAATTCGGTTGCACCGACACCAACCCGATAGTTCTCATGGATTCGTCGGACATGATCGACATCGAGCAATCGGTCAGATGATACCCGGGCCGTATTCACTCGTACGACGAGCGCATTAGTGAGCCAGAAATCACGCAGAACCGACAGGCCGTCTGTCGCAGCCGCAAACCTTCGAAACGGCCGTTGTGACTTGTTGGCCCGGTTACGTCGTTGTGCTAACGTGTCGGCCGCCTCGGTTGCCGTTCGGTTGAACCGTATTATGAGTGTCTGATTACCACTCTCGTTTTGGACCGCTGCATCGACTATCCGTTGATAATCAACCGATTCCGTCCCACTCCTCACTCGGTCACCATCCGTCCCCGATGCGACACCAGCCCCACCTGCCACGAGCACAGACAAGAGAATCAGGATACAGAACGTCTGACTCGTTGTTTTCCAGATTGTCCCCATTGATTGTGGCTTTATTTCTATGAGTAAAAATCCATTCATTTCTCTGTCACTGGCGCCGAAATCGACAGCTCGATAGCCTGATCGAGACTGTCGATACTAACCGAAATCTGACAATTGCAGAAAAATCGGATTAGGAACCGATTCGCTGTTAGCTTTGGTTAGTTACGGCGCGCTGACCGTCACCGAACTGTCACCTTTCACCTCAAGTGCAGTCCCATCAAGCTCCAACAGCGTGCTGGAGGCGTCGTAGCCGAGGACGTCACCATCAGTGGCGTTGGCCGGGACAGAGACCTGGTATTTGATCGTGAGCGTACCAGGACCCTGACTTCCGTCAGGGACCAGGACGACTTCTTTCCCAGTGATAGACTTGACCTGCGGGAACAGGAGGTTTCCACCCACCTCAAAGGTGGACAGCGAGCCAGATGCGAAGCCGGGATCGAACGTTTCGATCAAGGTGAACTGAGTGTTGGACCCAAGTTCCCCTTCGACGGTGACTGTGACCGATCCACCAGGGGCGACCTGGCTCGTGTTCAGCGTCCGTTCGGGCGAGATCTGGACGACATCCGCAGCAGTGTCGTCATTGCTCTCGACCGTCACGTTGTACAGCCCAAGGGGCTGATCCCCAGCAGTGTCTACGCTGAAGGTCTCGGTTGTAGAGGCGCCAGGATTGAGCGAGACTGACTTGCTCTTGCTGTAGCGACCCTCGTCGTAGTCCAGTTCGATGGACTGGGTCCCGGCCGCTCCACCGTTGTTCTGAATGGAAACGGTGATGTCCTGCTGGTTGCCTGCAGTCACGTTCGTGACGCCTGTGATGTCGACACTGAAGTTCGTGTCGGCAGGTTCTGCGAGGTCGAATGGGACTGTGCTACTGGTGTTCTCAGTGACCGACACCGTAGTCCCGTTGGCGACGTAGCCGCTTGCATTGACCGCAACGAAGTGCTCACCGACTGGGACGTCGGCAAACTCGTACGCACCGCTTGCGGTTGTCGTGGTGCTGGCGGCCGGCGAACCCGAGCCGTCATTGGCGAACGGGTATAGCTCCGCAGTTGCGCCGGCAATTGCGGAACCGTTCGTAGTTGCCGTAATCGTCCCAGAGATGGTTCCAGTCGCTCGTGTCAGCGATAGCGGCTGCTGGGTTGACTGGCCAACATTAATATCGACGTTACCGGCCGACACCGTGCCATAGTTCGGCGCGCTCGCGTTCAGGGTGTAGGTACCGGGCTTAAGACCGCTAATTGTGTAGCTGCTTGTCTTCGTCGTCCCGTCCAGAGAGACAGTCGTGGTCTTGCCAGCTTCTAGAACTTCAACTGTCACGTCAACCGATTCATCAGGGTCGACGGCGTCGAGTGTGACGTCACCGGTGACCGTCCCCTGGCCGGTTATCTTCAGGCTGCCGTTGACCGACTCAGTGGCCGTACTGACGGTATGTTCGTAGTTTCCGAGTGCGAGCGGCGACGTATCGACGTTCCTGAAGGTGATCGTCTCCGTCGCACCGGACGCGACTGACGGGTTCTTTGTCTTGCTGAGGACCGTCTGTCCGGTGCTGTCTGCAACAGTGAGGTCGACTGCTCGACTACCGGATTGCATCCCAACGTTGGTCACCTTGACCGACACGTTAATCAGCGTGCCCTTGTCGACACTCGTGGTCGTCGGCGATAGGTCCTTGACTTCGAAGGTAGGCTGCTGAGGCTGAGCCCGAATCGTGTCGTCGCCCAGGACAGCGATCTGGTTGCCCTGTGTCCGCGACTCTCCACGGTCCTGGAAGACCATCGTCGAATTGCCTGTCAGCGAGACCGTATCGCCCGTTTGCATCGACGAGGGTAGCGTAAACTTGTATGTGGCGTTGAAAGAACCACCGTTTACGCCACCGAGGACGAGCGTGTATGAATCCGGACCGCCGGTATTCACGTCGACCTTGTTGAGGGCCTGTTGGCCGTTGATTTGTAGGTCTTCGAGTCCAACGTTGGTGACAGACCGGTCAAACTCTTCATAAAGAATGACCGTCTTCTGTTCGTCGAGTTCACCGGTAACCGAAACCGTAACGGTATCGCCTGGCTCTGCACCGGAGTCCGAGACGGTTCGGACCGCATTGACCGTACTCGTGGATGTGTCGCCACCCAGTGCAGTGCGGACCGCAACCGATTCGACGCCAAGCGCTTCGCCGGTAGTGTCGAAGTTGAAGGTCTCGGTAGCCGACTGTCCAGCTGAGAGAGTCAGATCGGCCGTGTCAATGACTCTGTCACCGACAACAAACTCGACCGGCTGACTGAACGCCACCGAGTGAGGGTTTTCAATTTCTGCGATGAACGTCTGGGTTTCACCAGCCGTCGATTTGTTATTCGCCTGCGTGATTTCCACGTCGAAGACCGAACCAGGATTGACATTCAGCGCTGCATTGGCAGCACCGACCGTCTGTCCGGGTGCGGACCCGCTATAAGACCCTGAGCTGTCCACGTTCACGAAGTACCCGCTGAACGGATTGACCGTCGTACCGCTTCCAGGAGTCGTCTGGTCGAAACTGTCACCGCTTCCTGGCGTGACAGTCGGAGCCTCGAGTGTGGCCGGGTTGCGAACTGAACTTAGCTGCGGCGTCGCGCCAGTGAAGGCCGATTGAACTGTGTTTTGGGCAGCTGGCGCCACGAAATTCAGGCCGGATGAAAGCTGAGTCGTGGGAGCCGTCGGGGAGAACGTTATCGTCGCCGTTGTGTCCTCCTCGGCGCGCACCACAAAGGCATCGTAGGCCTTGACCTCATAGGAGCCCGTTACCTGAACCCACTCATCGGCGGACTCATCATAGGTGTAGATGGTCCCCTCGAAGTCGAGGTCAACCATCTCGCCCAGCGTCTGGTCTGTCTCACCGGGTACGCCGAAGCTATACGTGCCACCAGCCTCGAACCCAACAGGGTAGGTTGCGTCCGAACTGTTGAGCAAGTCGCCGGCTGGCGCCGCCGACTGTTGCTGCTCAGCGACGGCCGGCCCGACGAAGGCCCCGACACTGAGTGCCAATGCCACAAACGCGACTGTGAGCAATGACGCTCGTAGTTCTGATTGCATCATGATATATCACCGTCCCTGCTTCCCGGAGCGACGCCGGAACAGATATGCACCACAGGCGATGGCGACGGCTGCCATGAGCGAGGTGAAGCCGGGGCCCTCCGAGCTAGTTGTCGTCGTGGCCTCATCACCGTCATCATCAGCTGGCTCCTCCGCCGGTGTTGCTGGCTCCGCAACCGTCGGTGTCTCGGGCTCATCGTCCGTCGACTGAGTTGCGGTGTCATCGCTGGTCGGCTGCGTTGTCGTAGTTTCGTCCGTCCCAGTCCCACCCTCAGCACCATCTTCCGTGGTCGGTGATGCAGTCGTCGTGGTTGGTGTGGTGGTCGTCACCGGGCCGCTATTGGGGCCACTTGGGTTGACATCAATGTCACCGACACTACTGCCAGATCCGGAATCCGCGTTGGAATCATCCCCAGAGTTGCCGGTCGTACTGAGGGTCAGGTCAACTTCCTGATTGGCACCGGATTGCCACTGAACCGTTCCGACCAGCTCCCCATTGACGAGGAACCGGACGCTCGGGCTCTCAGAAGCGTCGTCGTGACCCACGACAAGTTTCTCCGCAGACGCCGACGAACCACCAAAGGAGCCATCACTCTCTGTCTGGATCGAATCTTCTTGTTCACCGTCCACCACGACAGTGACGTTCGTCCCAGAGGGTGCTGGGTCGCCGTCAATCGTAACCGACCCGTAATACGACGCTGGAACTGCTGGCGGTTCATCACTATCCTGGGCGGCAACACTGCCAGATGCAACGATGACCCCCAATGCGAGTGAGGCAACCACGATCCCCACAAGCAGTGCTCGTTTGCCGCTCGGAATATCGGACAGTTGCTTCTCACGAATCATTGTGTATGCACCGCCCCAATTGTCATATCAGTCGACTGAATCGGCTGTTTTCTCCTAATCATGTCTCTCATGGTCCGCTAGTGGATCCACCCCACTAGTCCATTCAATTTATCTATTGTCAATGCCAAATATATAAGTTATGAAAATCAGTTATGACAGGATTGGTATGGTATGTCCGATACACCATCCAGATCACACGACATCGATCACGCAGCTGCCGCGAGAGACGTTTCCCGAAACAGCGGTAATTTCGACTTCAACCACCTAGTGCCCCGTTTATTGGATCTCTGGCTTTTTCCCCAGAGAACAGAGGTGTCACAAGAGGTCCTGATTAGATCGGAACAAACATTGTGACATGTTATCTTTCTTGATCGACGTTGCTATGATACCCAAGCTGTGGCGACGGTGTATATCCAGTGTGTGACGGACAACCGCTTGCCGTCACCGTTCACGACACTGGGTACCGGCGCCATCCGGCAGCCCGGATAGCACCGTCGTAGCTTGTCCGTAGCCTATTAGGACAGTTTTTCACCCTCGGCGAAGGCCTCGATAGTTTCCAGGAGTGTCTGCACATCGGTGTACCCGTTCCGGAATTCCTCAACTGATTTGAGGAGGCCAGCGACAGACACCGTCCCGTCACTGCCAGCGTAGTCAGCCGGCGAGCGATTCTCGTCAACAGTGACATTCAGTGTCCCGCTCACGACGACACCACTCTCGGTGTACCCCTTCACAGTGGCTTCGTACGTTCCGTAGCGAGTCTTGAAGGGCACATTGACAGTTGCCGAGATATCGCGCGCCGACGCGGAGCCGATGGACACTTTCTGTTGCTGGAAGCTAATGTTCTGGGCTGAGATCGTTCCAGGCCCATCGACCTGTTGGAGGTTAGCAACTCCGAGTGTGACATTACCACTTCCAGCATTGCGATTGAGAGTTACATCAACACTGGCGGAATTCCCCTGACCGGCGCTTGAATTACCATTCTGGTCGATCGTGACTGGTGCATCATCCGTTGCCGAGAACTCGATTGAGGTCGTCCGAACCAAGTTGCCCTTTTCGGCGAGCACTTTCGTGTTGTAGGTTCCGGCCTGGGTCGGGTTGATCGACGCGCTGTAGACACCGGGTGCCAGGGTGTTCAGCTGAGTTGTCTTGACGCTCCCGTCGGGATACGTGACCTCCGCCGTGAGCGTCGCGTTCACCACAGGACCGTTCTGACCAGTGAGCGTTCCGATGAGCTTCGCTTCGCTACCAGTGACGTACCGGTCTGAGTCAGTCGCCAGCTTCAGATTCGTCTGTGCAAATCCGGTAACATTGGCCCGATAGGTGGCCGGGCTGCTGGTCGGGTTCGTCAGTTCGTAATTCCAGGTGCCCACCATCGGGTCGTCAATCCGGGCAATCAGCGTGTCCTGGAACACTGTGAATTCTGCGTTCGAATCATTCCCGTCGACTTTCGTTCCGTCGGGCCGGGTTAGCGTTATCGCGTCGACGCTGGTCGACGTGACAGTGATGTTGCCCTGATCCCAGGACTGGCTCGACAGCCCCGACAGATCGACACCGTCGAACTTGACGTTCATCGTGAGCTGCTGGACTGAATCGTCCGTCGAGAAAGACCCAGACTTTGTCGCGCCGGGTGCCACGCTCCCTGAGCTTGACGACACATCGGAGTTACCCGCGACTGTGTTCTGAGTTTCCCTAAAGACGTTCTGGAGTGTTTCCCGTGCCTTCTGCGTCTCTCCCTGCTCAGCTGCGAAGGTGTAAGTCCCGCAGTCAGCTTTGTCCGCGATATCTTTCAAGAGTTCTTCGTCTGCATCACTGGTGAAGCCGATAGTGTAGATGCAGACGCCTCGATTATTGTACTTCGGAACGGTATTCGAGAGGATCTCGTTTGCCTGTTGATCCTGGATCCGCCCGTCAGTGAGAAGGACGGATGCCTTGACGGTCCCAGGGTTAGCGTTGCCAAGCTCTCTTAGCCCTGTTTCCAAGGCAGCCTTGATCTCTGTTCCACCGCCACCCTGTAGTCCGTTAATTTCCTGGATCGCAGACTGACGAATGTTCTTCAGTTGCCCGAACGGCTGAACGGCCCGCGCATCTGAGTCGTAATCAACAACCGAAATGTAGTCCTCATTTCCTGTCTGTCCGATGAAGGCGATCCCGCCGCTTCGGGCTTCGTTCATGATCCCGGACATACTCCCCGAGGAGTCGATCAACAGCGAGGCCGAAATGACCGACGAACTGGTGCCGGAGTAGACGATAGCATCAGACACCGATGCGCTCGCCTGACTTTGGTACTCTATTTCAAGGTCGTAGTTCCCGGCCTGGCTCTGTGCAGGCGGGCCGAACGTTAGCAGGTACTTGCCTGGACGAACCTGCGATGTCGACACCGTGCTCGTTTCGACATCCTGTTGTCCGACAGTAATGGTCACATCCGACGGCGCAACCGCGCCGCTGTACGGCTGTCCGTTCTGTTCAATTGTGACAAAGACGCTGACACTGCTCGGGGTACTTGCCCCACCAGCAGTCCCTGCGACCGACTCAATGTCAAGTGAGAAACTCCCCTGTTGGGCGTTACCTGACAGTTGATCCACCACAAGCGATCCATCGTTCAGTCTATCTTGTGTTGCCGCTGAGTCACCAGCACTGGCCGGAACGGCGAAAGCCATACCGGCGACAACAACTGCGACCAGGATCACGAGAAATCCGGTATATCGATCTGTCATACGTTATTACTCGTCCTCCATGGTGTTGTCGCCGCAGCCGATGCAACCGTTGAATTCCACCCTGTGTCTGGCGGTTCTCGATAATCCACCGATCATTCCACTTTCGTTAGATGAAAGTATACCCACATTATTTGTATTCTTCTATCTAAGAATCCGGTTAAGTAATTCTGGTATGAAATTAAATTTGAGGGGCAAATGAGTTCATGATCATTGGTTCCAACAATAACCGTATCGCGCGCCTTTCGTCACATAGCCACATTAGCAACAACAGTTTCAGAGTTAGCAATTAATACAGAAACAGGACCTTGTTGCAGGACGTGTGTTCAGGCAACGACTATCGGTCGAACCTGGCTGCGCCTGTTATCGTGCCCCATCCACCAAACACAGACAGAACCAAACCTATGAGTGTCCCAACGGCATAGCCGATCTGGTCGAATATTTGGCGAGCCACCGACGGTTTCTCCAGGAAAGCCTGCTCAGGATTTTCGGGATCGACGTACCCACGGGCAGTCGTTCCATTGTCGTATGAACTTGCCACGGCTTTGGCTTCATCTCTTGACGCAAACTTCCGGTCACCGATTCCTGGATAGACGTTCTCGCTCTCATATGTCTCGCCGTTGATTTCGTATTTGTACCTGACCTGTGGGATGTATCCAGAGTTGGTGCCAGTACCTTGTTCGGTAACGCCGGTCTCAATGACCGTCACCTCAATCTCCTGGGCACCTGAGATCTCCGCTGTCGACGATGCAAATCCGACCCAGCTAAAGCTGAGCGCAGCGAATCCAATGGTAAGAATAACCAGGCCAGCCA